>JAEYAU010000154.1 GCA_023404705.1 Pseudomonadota bacterium | reverse complement strand
GTGCCGGTCGGCGTCGGCGCCATGGCGGCGCTGCTCGGGCTCGAATACGACGACGCGGCCGCGGTCGCGGCTGAAGCCGCGCAAGGCCAGGTCTGCCAGGCCGCCAATGACAATGGCGGCGGCCAGGTCGTGGTCTCGGGCGACAAGGCCGCGGTCGAGCGCGCGCTCGAGATCGCCAAGGCCAAGGGCGCCAAGCGGGCGATGCTGTTGCCCGTCTCCGCACCTTTCCATTGCGCGTTGATGGCGCCGGCGGCCGATGTGATGGCGAAAGCGCTTGCCGCAGTCACCGTCCGGCCGCCTGTGGTGCCGGTGGTCGCCAACGTGGTGGCGCGTCCGGTCACCGATCCGGCCGAGATCGTGCAGCGGCTGGTGGAGCAAGTCACCGGCACGGTGCGTTGGCGCGAGTCCGTCGCCTTCATGGCGAGCCAGGGCGTGACCACTTTCTACGAGGTCGGCGCCGGCAAGGTGCTGTCCGGCCTCGTCAAGCGGATCGCCGACGGCGCGACCGGTACGCCGATCGGCACGCCCGAGGACGTCGCGGCCTTCCGCACCGCACGCAGCGCCTGAAGCGCATCACACGAGCGAGGCACGCATGTTCGACCTGACCGGCAAGACGGCTCTCGTGACGGGCGCCAGCGGCGGCATCGGCGGCGCCATTGCGCGCGCGCTTCATGCGCAGGGCGCGACCGTCGCCCTCTCGGGCACGCGGCGCGAGGCGCTGGATGCGGTCGCGGGCGAGCTCGGCGCCCGCACGCACGTCCTCCCCTGCAATCTCGCCGACAAGGACGACGTCGAGAGCCTGATCCCGCGCGCCGACGAGGCGATGGGCCAGGTCGACATCCTGGTCAACAATGCCGGCATCACGCGCGACAATATCTTCGTCCGCCTCAAGGACGAGGACTGGGACCAGGTCATCAATATCGATCTCACGGCCGGCTTCCGTCTCGCCCGCGCGGTGACGCGTGGCATGATGCGCCGCCGCTACGGTCGCATCATCGGCATCACCTCGATCGTCGGCGTCATGGGCAACCCGGGCCAGGGCAACTATGCGGCCGCAAAGGCGGGCATGATCGGCATGAGCAAGGCGCTCGCCCAGGAGGTCGCCTCGCGCAACATCACGGTGAACTGCGTCGCCCCCGGCTTCGTCGAGACCGCAATGACCGGCGCGCTCAACGACAAGCAGCGCGAAGGGCTGCTCGCGACGGTCCCGGCCGGCCGCCTCGGCACGCCCGCCGAGACCGCGGCCGCGGTGGTGTTCCTGGCTTCCGCGGAGGCCGCCTACATCACGGGGCAGACGATCCACGTCAACGGCGGCATGGCGATGTTCTGATGCGCGTTCCGCGATCCGTCGAGCCGCCGCGCAACCGTCGCCGAGTCGCGACGCGCAGGCGCCTTTCGGGCCTGGCCCAGAGCCGGAAAACCCCGTGTCGAACGGGCTTTTCCTGTTCTGGCCAAGCCCAAATAAGTGTGGTAACCGGTCGCGACCTGGCTGGGGCGACGGACGGTGAGGGCGTGCTTGGCACTCCGATCCGCACGGCATTCATCGCCACCATCCGCCACGACGAGGCCGTGATGGCGTTGGGCCACGCGGCGAACCAAGCCCAGTTGAGAAACGCAAGAGGGTGAAGCGATGAGTGACATTGCCGAGCGGGTGAAGAAGATCGTCGTGGAGCACCTCGGTGTCGAACCCGACAAGGTGACCGAGTCCGCGAGCTTCATCGACGACCTCGGCGCCGACAGTCTCGACACGGTCGAGCTCGTCATGGCCTTCGAGGAAGAGTTCGGCTGCGAGATTCCTGACGATGCGGCCGAGACCATTCTTACCGTCGGCGACGCCGTCAAATTCCTCGAGAAGAACGCGAAGAGCTGACAGGGCTCGCCCTCGCAATGGTCGGCCGCCGCGTATCCTTTGCGCGGCGTCGTGCGCGTTGGTCGGGTGAACGGGTCCTCCGCTCGCCCTCGCAGTGCGGTCAGGTGCGGTTCCGGTGATGCGGTAGGGAACTCGCAGGCCTTGCGTCGCGAACCAGACGCGGTGCCGTGACGTTGATGTTTATTGCAGCACCGGCCGTCGTGACGCGCATCTGGGCCGCCGGTATTTTCAGAGGCCGGATATGAGACGTGTGGTCGTGACGGGCGTAGGCATGGTGACCCCGCTCGGCTGCGGCGTCGACACGACGTGGCGCCGTCTCGTCGCCGGCGAGAGCGGTGCGCGCAAGATCGAGAACTTCGAGGTCGCCGATCTGCCCGCGCAGGTCGCCTGCCAGATTCCGCGCGGCGACGGCAGCAACGGCACCTACAATCCCGATCAGTGGATGGAGCCGAAGGAGCAGCGCAAGGTCGACGAGTTCATCGTCTATGCGATGTGCGCGGCGCGCCAAGCCATCGAGGACTCCGGCTGGAAGCCCACGAAGTACGAAGACCAGATCGTCACCGGCGTGCTGATCGGCTCGGGCATCGGCGGCATCGAAGGCATCGCCGAGACCGCGATCACCCTCAAGGAGCGCGGGCCGCGCCGCGTCTCTCCGTTCTTCATTCCGGGCCGCCTGATCAATCTCGCGGGCGGCTATGTCTCGATCGAGTTCGGCCTCAAGGGGCCGAACCATGCGGTCGTCACTGCCTGCTCCACCGGCGCGCATGCGATCGGCGATGCGGGGCGGCTGATCGCGCTCGGCGATGCCGACGTGATGGTCGCGGGCGGCACCGAGTCGCCGGTCAATCGCCTCTCAATGGCGGGCTTCGCGGCCTGCCGTGCGCTCTCCACCGGCTTCAACGATACGCCGACCAAGGCCTCGCGCCCTTACGACAAGGACCGCGACGGCTTCGTGATGGGCGAGGGCGCCGGCGTCGTCGTGCTCGAGGAGTACGAGCACGCCAAGGCGCGCGGCGCGAAGATCTATGCCGAGCTGATCGGCTACGGCCTCTCCGGCGATGCCTATCACATCACGGCCCCGTCGCCGGACGGCGATGGCGCGCTGCGCTGCATGCAGGCGGCCGTGAAGCGCGCCGGCATCTCGCCGGCCGAGCTCGATTACATCAACGCCCACGGCACCTCGACGCCGCTCGGCGACGAGCTGGAGCTCGGCGCCATCCACAAGCTGGTCGGCAATGCGGCCGGGCGCGTCTCGATGTCCTCCACCAAGTCCTCGATCGGCCATCTGCTCGGTGCTGCCGGTGCCGTGGAGGCGATCTTCTCGGTGCTCGCGATCCGCGATCAGATCGCGCCGCCGACCATCAATCTCGACAATCCGTCCGTGGAAACCGCGATCGATCTGGTCCCACACCAGGCGCGCAAGCGCGACATCGACGTGGTACTCTCCAACTCGTTCGGCTTCGGCGGGACGAACGCGTCGCTGGTGTTTCGGCGCCTGAACGGCTGAGTGTCCGCGCCTTTGGGGGAGGGCGGGGCTGTCGATCCGTAAAGCTGTGACCGCAGTGCCCGCGCGCCGGGATAGAAGTCCACCCTTTCGCCATATTTGGACTTAACCTGCCCGAGGGGCTGAGACGGACGGAAATCACTGTGAACGTAAGTAGTTCGCCGAACCGCGACGACGACACGTCGACGCCTTCGGCCGCGGGCTCGAACAAGCGCCTGACGCCGCGCAGTCCGCGCGCCGCGCTCGAGCCCGAGCGCGTGCCGGAGCCGAAGCGCGCCTCGCGGCGCGCGCGGCATCCCTTTGTCATCGCGGGCAACGCGATCTTCACGATCATCCTGGTGCTCGCGATCGGCGCGGGCGTGGGGCTTTCGATCGGCAAGAAGCGCTTCGAAGAGCCCGGGCCCCTGCAGGCCGAGAAGATCGTCAACATTCCGCGCGGCGGCGTGAAGGATGTCAGCGAGCTGCTGCAGCGCGAAGGCGTCATCGAGCAGCAGTGGGTGTTCATCGGCAGCGTCCTGATGCTCAAAGCACGGGGCGATCAGGAGCTGAAGTTCGGCGAGTACAAGTTTCCCAAGAATGTGAGCATCCGCGAGGTGCTCGACACGCTGATCGAAGGCAAGGTGGTGCAGCACGCCATCACGATCCCTGAAGGGTTGACGTCCGAGCAGATCGTAGCGCGGCTGATGGAGAACACGATCCTCACCGGCAATATCAAGGAGATCCCGAAGGAAGGCTCGCTGCTGCCCGAAACCTACAGCTTCCCGCGCGGCTGGACGCGCGAGCAGATCATCCAGCGCATGCAGCAGCAGCAGCGCCGTGTCGTGCAGGAGATTTGGGAGCGCCGCAGCGCCGACATTCCGGTGAAGTCGCCCGACGAACTGATCACGCTCGCCTCGATCGTCGAGAAGGAGACCGGCAAGCCCGAGGAGCGCAGCCGCGTCGCCGCCGTGTTCGCCAACCGCCTCAAGCAGCGCATCCGCCTGCAGTCGGATCCGACCATCATCTATGGTCTCGTCGGCGGCAAGGGTACGCTCGGCCGGCCGATCATGCGGTCCGAGATCGAGCAGCCGACGCCGTACAACACCTATACGATCACGGGCCTGCCGCCCGGGCCGATCGCCAATCCGGGCCGCGCCTCGCTCGAAGCGACCGCCAATCCGGCGCGTACGAAGGAGCTCTTCTTCGTCGCCGACGGCACCGGCGGGCACGCGTTCTCGGAGACGCTCGACCAGCACCAGCGCGCTGTCGGGCGGCTGCGTCAGCTCGAGCAGCAGCGCGATCCGGCGCGTCAGCAGCAGACGGCGACCGATCAGGTGCCGGCCGCGACCCAGCAGACGCTGCCGGCGCCGGAGCCCGCGCCGGCTCCGCCGCGCGGCGGCAATCCGAAAGAGAAGCAGCGCCAGTCCAAGCAGCCGCGCCAGAACGGCCAGCAGTGACGGCGGAAAAGATTTCCGTCTTGTCCGAGTCCTGGGCTAGGTTCGCCCGCGCTGATCTCTTCACTCTCATGGGACATTGACCGATGGCGCTGTCGAGCATGACCGGCTTTGCGCGCGCCGACGGCGTATGCGGCGCCTACTCCTGGACCTGGGAGCTCAAGTCCGTGAACGCGAAGGGGCTCGAGCTCCGGCTGCGGCTGCCGCCCGGCTGGGACGCCATCGAGCCCGCAGTGCGCGGCCGCGCTGGCGAGGCGCTCGCGCGCGGCACGGTGTTCGCCAATCTCAACGTGCAGCGCCAGGGCGTGCCGCCGGTGGTGCGCGTCAACGAGCCGGTGCTCGCCGCGCTGCTGGGCACCATGAAGGATCTCGCGCAACGCATCGAGACGACGCCGCCGACCATCGAGGGCATCCTCTCGCTCAAGGGCGTGATCGAGGTGATCGACGAGGACGAGCGCGAGGAGGACCGGCGCGCCGCCGAGGCCGCCGTGCTCGCGGGCTTCACGGACGCGCTCAAGCGCCTCGGCGAGATGCGGCTGCGGGAAGGGGACGCGCTCGCTCGCGTGCTCGGCCAGCGCCTCGACGAGATCGCGGCGCTCGCGCAGCGTGCCGAGGTGGCGCCGGGCCGCAAGGCCGAGGCCATCAAGGCGCGCATCGCCGACCAAATCGCGACACTGCTCGATGCCTCGAGCCGTTTCGATCCCGACCGCCTGCACCAGGAGGCGCTTCTGCTCGCCTCCAAGGCCGACGTGCGCGAGGAGCTCGACCGGCTCGCCGCCCACGTGACGCAGGCGCGTCGCCTGATCCAGGACGGCGGCGCCGTCGGCCGACGCCTCGACTTCCTGGCGCAGGAGCTCAATCGCGAATCGAATACCTTGTGCGCCAAGTCGAACGACGTGGAGCTCACCACGATCGGCCTCGAACTGAAGACCGTCGTGGAGCAGTTCCGCGAGCAGGTGCAGAACCTGGAGTAGGGGATGGACGGTAAGCCTACGAAAGGCTCTCACGTCGATGCGGTTGCGCGTCGTGGGCTGATGTTCGTGCTGTCATCGCCGTCGGGGGCCGGCAAGACCACACTGTCACGCCGGCTACTCGAAGCTGATCCGTCCATTGCGCTTTCGATTTCGGTGACCACACGCCGACCACGCGCCGGCGAGGTGGATGGCCGCGATTATTGGTTCATCGATCAGGCGAAGTTCGATGCCATGGTGGCTCAGGGCGAGCTTCTCGAGCATGCGCAGGTTTTCGACCACAACTACGGCACGCCCCGTCAGCCCGTGGAAGCCGCACTCGAACAAGGACGCGACGTCCTTTTCGACATCGATTGGCAGGGGACTCAGCAGCTGGGCGGACGTCTCCCGGGAGACGTCGTTAGCGTATTCATCCTGCCGCCGTCGGTTGCGGAGCTGGAACGTCGCTTACACAGCAGGGCTCTCGACTCGGATGAGGTCATCCGCCGACGCATGACCAAGGCATCCGACGAGATGAGCCATTATTTCGAATACGACTATGTGATCGTGAACCGGGACATCGACGACGCTTTCACCGACGTCATGTCGATCCTCCGAGCGGAGCGACGCAGGCGCACTCGGCAGGTTGGTTTGTCAGAGTTCGTGCGCGCGTTGCAGTCCGAGATCTAGCTCACCAATCCCACAACGTCCCGTCCTCCAGGCGCGCGACCGGCAGATAGGCCGGGTCGTAGGGATATTTCGCGGCCAGTGCCTCGTCGATGTCGACGCCGTGGCCGGGCGCTTCGCCCGGATGCATGACGCCGTCGCGATACGTATAGGCGTGCGGGAACACGGCGTCCGTTTCGGCGGTGTGCGGCATGTGCTCCTGGATGCCGAAATTCGGCACCGCCAAATCGAAATGCAGCGCCGCGCCCATGCAGACGGGCGAGAGGTCGGTGGCGCCGTGGCAGCCGGTCCGCACCTGGTAGAGCTCGGCGAGCGCCGCGATCTTGCGCAGATGCGTGATGCCACCCGCATGCGTGACGCTGGCGCGGATGTAATCGATGAGCTGGTTCTCGATCAGGTGCTTGCAGTCCCAGATCGAGTTGAACACCTCGCCGACCGCGAGCGGCGTGACCGTGTGCTGGCGGATCAGCCGGAACGCTTCCTGGTTCTCGGCCGGCGTCGGATCCTCCATCCAGAACAGGCGATGGGGCTCGAGTGCCTTGCCGAGCCGCGCCGCCTCGATCGGCGAGAGGCGATGGTGCACGTCATGCAGGATGTGGATCTCGAAGCCGAACTTTTCGCGCAGCGCCTCGAACAGCTTCGGCACGTGGTCGAGATATTTCTCGGTCGACCACACGGTCTCCTGCGGCAGGCCTTTCTCGGCCGGTTCGTAGGAAGCGCCGCCCTTGGGAATGCCGTAGACCTTCTTCAGGCCCGGCACGCCGGTCTGCACGCGGATCGCCCGATAGCCCTCAGCGTAATGCGCGCTCACCGAGTCGATCGTCGCCGCGATGTCGGCGCCGTTTGCGTGACAGTAGACACGCACGCTGTCGCGGCTCGCGCCGCCGAGCAGCTGATAAAGCGGCAACCCCGCGACCTTGGCCTTGATGTCCCATAGCGCCGTGTCGACCGCCGCGATTGCGGTCATCGTGACGGGGCCGCGGCGCCAATAGGCGCCCCGGTAGAGATACTGCCAGCTGTCCTCGATGCGGTGCGGGTCACGCCCGATCAGGCACGGAATGACATGATCCTCGAGATAGGCGACAACGGACTTCTCGCGCCCGTTCAGCGTCGCGTCGCCGAGGCCATAGACGCCCTCGTCGGTGACGATCTTCAGGGTCACGAGGTTGCGACCCGGGCAGGTCACGATCACCTTGGCGCTCTTGATCTTCATGTCTGCCTTTATTGGGACGTCGTGAGGGCGCGCCGAGACGGCCGGCTTCCCAAATGAATGCAACGACGCCACCTCGACGAGGCGCGGCGGGCGTCAACTTCCATACTACCATTTCACCCCATTCCAGTCGGCGGATCAACTGCGGACTTGCCGCACCAGTCCGATCACAGCGGCGGGTGCACATCCACCTCAGGGTCGGACTATGTCGCGTGCGCGCGCTGCCCGAGAGCGCGCGCGAGCGCCACATAGCCTTCGACCGGAATATCCTCGGCGCGCGCCTGCGGGTCGATGCCGGCCTCGGCGAGCAGGCCCTGCGCATCGCCAAGCGACTTGAGGCTCTGGCGCAGCATCTTGCGCCGCTGGCCGAACGCCGCCTCGGTCACACGCTCGAGCAGCCGCCGCTCGCAGGGCAGCGGCGTCGCGCGCGGCACCAGACGCACCACCGTCGAGGTGACCTTCGGCGGCGGCACGAATGCGCTGGGCGCGATGTCGAACAGGATCTTCGGCTCCGTGCGCCAAGCCGAAAGTACGGAGAGCCGGCCATAGCTCTTGCTGCCGGGCGGCGCGACAATGCGCTCCGCGACCTCGCGCTGGAACATCAGCACCAGCATGTCGTACCAGGGCGGCCACGGCTCGGCCGTCAGCCAACCGACCAGCAGCGCGGTCGCGATGTTGTAGGGGAGGTTGGCGACGATGCGCGCAGGGCCGTCGAGATGCGGCGTGATGTCGAGCCGCAGCGCGTCCGCGGCGATGATCGTGAGCCGGTCCGGACAGCGCTCGGTAAGCTCGCCCAGCGCCGCGACGGCTCGCTCGTCGCGCTCGATGGCGATCACGCGCCTGGCGCCCTGAGAGAGCAGGGCGCGCGTCAGGCCGCCCGGGCCCGGGCCGATCTCGACGACCGTGATGCCCGCAAGCGGCCCGGCCGCGCGGGCGATGCGGCCCGTGAGATTGAGATCGAGCAGGAAGTTCTGGCCGAGCGACTTGCGCGCTGCGAGCTCGTGGCGGCGGATGACGTCGCGCAGCGGCGGAAGATCGTCGAGCGGGTCCATCAGGCCGGAACGGCCACCGGCGCCGACAGCCGCGCGGCCAGCTGGATCGCGGCGATCAGGCTCGTGGCGCTCGCACGTCCGCTGCCCGCGATGTCGAACGCCGTGCCGTGATCCGGCGAGGTGCGCACGAAGGGCAGACCGAGCGTCACGTTGACCGCATGGTCGAAGGCGAGCGTCTTGATCGGGATCAGCGCCTGGTCGTGATACATCGCGAGCGCCGCATCGTAGCCGCGCCGCGCGGCGGGATGGAACATGGTGTCGGCCGGCAGCGGACCACGCGCTTCGATGCCTTCGGCGCGCAGGATCTCGACCGCAGGCGCGACGATCGTGCGGTCCTCGTCGCCCATGGCGCCGTCCTCGCCCGCATGCGGATTGAGGCCCGCGATCGCGAGCCGCGGCCGCGCGATGCCGAAGCGCGAGCCAAGGTCATGCGCGACGATGCGCGCCGTCTCGACGATCAGCTCGGTGGTGAGCAGCTCCGCGACCTCGCGCAGCGGCAAGTGGATCGTCACCGGCACCACGGCGAGCTCGGGCGACCACAACATCATCACGGCGCGCGCCGGCCGGCCGGTCGCTTCCGTTGCGAGCCGCGCCAGATATTCGGTGTGGCCCGGCTCGGCGAAACCATTGCGATAGAGCACCGCCTTGGCGATCGGGTTGGTCACCACCGCGTCGGCACGGCCCGCCATCACGTCGGCCACGGCGCGGCGGATCGAGGCGATCGCGGCCGGCGCGCTCGATGCATCCGGCTGTCCGGGCGCCGCCGTCGCCGACAGGTCGATCGGAACGATGGGCAGGGCGGAGGAAAAAGCCGCAGCGGTCTCCTCGGGTGTCACGACCGCAGTCGGAACCGTCACGCCCAGCATGCGCGCGCGACGCTGCAGCAGCTCCGGATCGCCGACGACATAGAAGGGCGGGAGGCGATGCTCGGCGCGGCCGAGCCATGAGGTGAGCGTGATGTCGGGCCCGATGCCCGCGGGCTCGCCGAGCGTGACCGCGAGCGGCCGCATCATGGCGCCTGTCTGATCTCGATCAGTGCGCCGCGGCGGAGTTCCTTGAGATAGTTCTTCGACAGGTCCTGGAATTTCTTGCCGTAGATTTCCTCGCGCGCCTCTTTCTCGCTCACCGTGTCCGCGTTCTTCGCTTCTTTCTTGTCGCAGACCGCGAACAGCTCGATGCCTTGCGGCGTCGTGTCGGGCGGCGTGAGATGACCGATCGGCGTATTCGCGAGCACCTCGCGCTGTTGCTGCGCGAAGTCGTTCGAGGAGCGCGTGATCGGCGCGCGGATCGCGACGTCGCGGAAGGTGCGCGCGATGCTGATGCCCTCGGTGCAGCTCTGGAAGCGCGCGCGCAGGCTCTCGGCCTCTTTCCGTCGGCTCTCGAAGGCGCCGGGCGCCGCGCCGCGCGGCACGAGCAGCAGGATCGGACGCAGCGAATAGTCGTAGGCCGTGCCGTCCTTGGCGTCGGTCTTCTCGCCGGTCTTCGACTTGACGGCCTGCGACACGTCCTTGTCGCCGACCTGGAGCTGGCCCTGGAACTTGCCGCGGATGATCGAGCCCCACACCATGTCGGAGCGCAGCCGTGCCTTGAAGGCATTGGCGCCGATGCCGTTCTGCGTGAGCACCTGCGAGAATTGCTGAGGGGTGAGACCAACGCGGCGCGCCACGTTGTTGAAGGCGTTGTCGACGTCGCGCTCCGGAATCTCCGAGATGAAGCGCTTGGCGAGCTGGATCTTGAGCTTGTCGTCGATCAGCTCGTCGAGCGCCTCCTGGCGCGACGCTGTCTTCTTGGTGGAGAGCTGAATCAAGCGGATGCGCTGCGTGATGTCGAGCGCCGTGATCGGCTCGCCATTGACCATGGCGACCACCTGCGCGGCCGCGGGCACGCTCGTTGCCACGAGCACGATCGCGGCGGCCGCCACGGTGAGCAGGCACAGGGAGCGCCATCCGGTTCGCAGTCCGACAAAGATTACGGTCGCAACGCTCGACATTGTTCGCCTATTCCTCGCGATCGCCGCGTCAGAGGTTGCCGAGAACGCTCGAGTTGCTGGTCTGGCTGTTCCCCGAATTGCCGAGATTGTGCTGGTACTGGGTCGTGCCCAACGTACGCAAGCTGATCTGCAGCAACACCTTGTGGTCGATCTGCGGATTTCCGCTGTAAGTATAGTCGGCGATATAGTTCACACTTATGGCAAAACAATCGTCGATGTAACCGAGGCCGACCCGGTACTGATCGAACCGCGCCGCATCCAGGTCGTAGCGGGCGCCGCCGAGCAGGCTCCAATTTTGAGTGACCTTGTAGGCGGCGGTGCCGAGGATGCCTTCGCGCCGATCCAGGAAGCCGATCTCGGGCTGGGCATCGTAGTTGCCGTAGAGGATGGTCAGGTTCCAGCGGTCGACGGTGGCGCGCCCCTCCAGCTCCATCCGCCGCACCGCGAAATTGTCCTCGTCGAAGCGGAAGCGCGACGTGAACATGAAGACCCGGTCCGGCTGGTACGAGATCCGCGCCACGTAATCGGAGCGGTCGCTCTCGAGGCCGCTGTCGAGGCCCGTATTGGTCGTGTCGGCGACCGCGTACGAGTTCTTGCCGAACAGGTGGTAGGACTGTCCGAACATAGCATTGACGAAACCGCCGCCATTGAACTGCGCGGTGTACTGCACGCCGGCATTCAAGCGCCCGCCGCCTTCGGTGCGGTCCCAGCCCGAGAACTTGTCGACGCGGAACAGGTTGCTGTCGTCGAACACCAGGCTCTGCGCGTCCTCGTTCGGCAGCTTGCCGATATTCGACTCGTTCGGCCGCACGATCAGCTGAGCGATCGGCTCGAGGATCTGCGTGCCCCAGCTCTGCACGCCGATGAAGGGATAGCGATATTCGACGCCGACCGTCGGCATGGCGCGGAACAGCGCCTCGTCCGACGTGCCGACGAAGTTGGACACGCCCGGTTCGGCCTTCAGCGACACCGCCGCCACATCGGCGCGCAGCGAGGCGAACGGCGTGAACACCTGGCCATAGGGATCGATCAGGGTGCGCCGCCACGTGGTCTGCGCCGACGCGCGCGAGTAGGAGCCGGGCGCACCGCGCAGCACGCAGTCCATGCGCGATTTGCGTGCCGGATCCGCCGTCATCGTGTCGCACTGGCTGGTGGTCACAGCGGTCTGGTTGATCGGGTCGAAGTCGGCATTCTCGCGCGACAGGCTGGTCACGTTCACGCGGTGCGAGAGCTCGCCGCCGAGCATCGGCAGCGCGTGCGTGTACTTGTAGTCGAGCACCGGATGCACGACCGGCAACTGGTCCTGCTGATCGAGCTCGGAGAAGCCGTAGAAATACATGCCGCGCAGATCGAAATAGCTGCGATCGCCGCGTCCCGCGAGGTACAGCTGCGAGATGCTCTCCTGGCCGCCGCTCTTGAACGGGTCGGTGAGCTGCGAGAAGGTCCTCACCCCGTAGTCCTGCAGGAACGTCTTGTCGGTCAGCACCGTGGCGTCCCAGCCCCAGACCCACTTCTCGTTCAGGCTGAAGATGCCGGTGGAATCCACGAAGCCGCGGAAATCGCGATAGCCGGGCGTCGCGGGTCCGTAGGTGCGCAGGAAGTAGTCCTTGTCCTGCTGCATGATGCCGGCGGCGCGGATCGAATAGGAGCCGTTGACGAGACGTTGTCGCCACTCGCCTTCGACCAGCAGGCCCTGCTTGGTCGTATAGGTCGGCGTGATCGTGAAGTCGTAGTCGGGGGCGAGCGCCCAGTAATACGGGACACCGAGGCCGATGCCGTACTTGCTGCTGTACGAATATCGCGGCAGCAGCACACCGGTCTTGCGCTTCACGGTCGGATCGGGCGTCGAGAAAAAGGGCGACCACAACAGGGGAATGCCGAACGCTTCGAGACGTGCGTTCTCGAAGTAGATCATCTTCTCGGTTTCGTCGTGGATGATGCGCGAGGCCTTCACCTGCCACTTGGGCGGCCGCAGCGGATCGTTCTTGCAGGGCTCGCAGGCCGTGTAGACGCCGCTCTGGAACACCGTGTAGTTCGAATCCGAGCGTTCGGCGCGCGGCGCCGCGAAGCGCGTCTTGTCCGGCGCATCGAGGCGCAGCGAGTCGACGAAGCCGTCGCGGAACTCGTCGTTGAGGTCGAGGATCTCGGCGGCCACCAGCTTGCCGTCGGCCTCGCGCAGCCGGACATTGCCTTCCGCCCGCACTCGCTTGGTCTTCTGATTGAAGATGACCTTGTTCGCCTCGAGGGTGGAGCCCTTGTAGTAGATCTGCACCTGGCCCGCCGCGATCACGAGCTCATTGGTGTAGTCGTACTGGACCTCGTCGGCGCGCACGAGCATCTGCGCATTGGGATCGCGCTTGCCGCCGACCAGGGACTGGGAGGCCGTGGCCGTGCCGGGCGCGCCTTTCGGCACGCCGACCCACTGCAGGTTCTGCGCCGAAGCCGGCGCGGCGAGCCAGAGCAGGGACGCAAGCGCAGTGCCGGCCGCCAGCAGGGCGCGCCGGATACACAGTTCGTACGTTGGCGGGCGAGCGGTGGTCGGCAAGGCCATCACCCGTCCTCCTGATGAAGCAACACGACAATACCTGTAAGTCCGCCCGCCAGCACCGGCAACCACGCCGCTGCAGCCGGATGCATGAGTTCAGCTTTGCTCAAGTCCCCAGTGACCTTGGACATGACATAAAGCAGAAAGCCTGCGCCGATGCCACTCAAAACCATTTGGGGGACGCCCCCGAAGCGGAAGAACCGGAGGCTGACCGAAGCCGCAAGTATAACCATGGCGGCAAGTAGAAACGGCCGCGCAATCAGCACTTGATATTGCAACTTGTAGCCGGCGGCGGCGAGTCCCGAACGTTCGGCGATCTCGATATACAGCGGCAATTGCCAGAAGGGCACGGTCTCGGGCGTGGAAAAGCTTTCCCGCACCTGGGCGGCCGTCAGATTCGTTTTGATCTCGTACACGTCATGCTGGCGAACCGGTCGGCCACTCGCATAGATCCTAGCTTGGCTGAGTCGCCACTGCCCGGGTTCCAGACTGGCGCGCGGCGCCTCGATCCGGTCTCGGAACTGGCCCTCCGGATCGAACGTGAACACGGTGACGCCGTCGAGCCGCACGCCCTGTTCCTGGCTCGACGCCGCGTAGATGATCGCTTGGCCCTCATCGGTGCGCTGCCGGATCCAGGAGCCCGCGACCGTGCGGGTCATGCCGCCCGAGTTCTGCCGGCCGAACATCTCGGCCTCGAGTTCCTTCGACTTCTCGCGCATGATCGCCGACAGCGGGTTGTAAACCGTGGTCGCGACGATCCCGAGCAGGATCGCGACGATCACGGCGGGCGCGACGAACTGCCAGGCCGACATGCCGGCCGCCCGCGCCACCACCAGCTCGAGGCGGCGCGAGAGATTGAGGTAGCAGGCCATGGTGCCGACCAGCACCGAGAAGGGCAGGATCTGTTCGGTCAATTGCGGCACGCGGAAGAACGAGGTCTTGGCAACGATCCAAGGCGAGACGTTGGGAACATCGGAGGCTCGCCGCATCATCTCGATGTAGTCGATCAGGACCACGAGCAAGAAGACGCCGACGAACACCGCGAGCGCCGCCCCCAGGAAGCGCAGTCCAACATAGCGTGTGATCGTTAACGGGATCATCGACCGCGCCTCACGCCGGAGCAAAGCGTTGCTGGAGGCGCTCCACCAGCGTCGTCAGGGCATCCGTGACGGCCGCCGGCGGCTCGATCGGCTCGCCGCGCGAGATCGCGTAGAGCCCGCCCGCGAAGGCGAGCACCAGCGACGTGTAGAGAATGTAGATCGACGTCACCGACTGGATCGCGAACACGTGGCAGGCGAAGCCGAGCAGGCGCAGGCCGGCGACGGCGACGATCGTGGTCACGATCGAGACGCCGCGACTCTGCCGGCTGGTGCGCGGCGGGCCGAGGATCGCGAAGGCCAGAACCAGGAAGGCGAACGGATAGATCGGCGCCACGAAGCGCTCGTGCATCTCGGCGCGGACGTTGCCGGGCTGGCTCGTCAGCATCTCGTCCTTCGGGTCCGGGAACATCAGTTCCCAGACGTAGCGCTCGCGGATGCCGTAGACCGTGACCGCCCCGCCGCCCGTGAAGCGCGAGAGATCGAACGCATAGCGATCGAACAGCACGATGGCGGGATCGGGCCGTGCGGTCTCCATGCGCTGGACGCTGCCGTTGATCAGCAGCAGGAAGGTGCCGCGCTCGTTCTCGATGATCTCGCCGAGCTCCGCCAGGATCGTGGCGCGCTCCGCTGGATTGCGGCGGTCGTCGATGAAGATGCCGGCAAGCTGCCCGTTCGTCTTGCGCTCGCGGATGTGCACCGTCAGGCCCGCTTCGATCGGCGTGAAACGGCCCGGCTGGACGATGTTGGTCACGAGATCGGCGCGCACCTTGGTGGCCCAGTCGCGCAGCTCGCGCATGCCCTTGGGCGCCAGATAGGCGGATATGAACAGCACCATCACGGACACCGTGAAGGTGACCATCACGAAAGGCCGGAAGATGCGCCAGGGCGACATGCCCGATGCGTTCATCACCACGATCTCGGAATCGGTGTTGAGCTTGTTGAGCGTGAAGGAGATCGCCACGACCAGCGCGATCGGCGCGATCACCAGCAGCAGCAGCGGGATCAGGAGCCCGGTGATTCCCATGAATACGAGAATCGTCTGCCGCTGGTTGGTGATCAGGTCGATTTCACGCAACGCATGGGTAATCCAGATCACCGTCGTCAGGCTGACGCAGATCAGGAGAAATGCGCTGAACGTCGTGCGAAATATGTACCGATCGAACGAGTTCATCGGCTCGCGGCTTCCCCCCGGCACGTCCTGTAATCCCCTGGACGGGCAGTATATCTGATCGATGGCAACAAGGCGGCAGCAAACTCGCCAGCCTCGCAGTGATGCTGTAAGTGATGCTCCGGAGTCACAGTCGAAACGCGGCTTTTTCCCGACCGTGATCATACGGTTTACCCAGGAGGAATCTGCTCCATGTCGGACGCCCCGAAGCTCGGATTCGTGCCCATTGCAGCGCCGTCCAAGGGCGTTCTGATCGTTTTCGCCGGCGAGGGCCTCAAGTTCGGGGCGAAGACCCGGGCGCTGCTGCAGCCAGCCGGCGACCTGGTGTCGCGGCTCGCCAAGGGCGAGCGCTTCACTGGCAAGAATGCAACAGTCCTCGACATTCTTGCGCCGGCCGGACTGAAGGCCTCGCGGCTGATCGTCATGGGCGTTGGAAAGCCGGGCGATCGGTCCGATCTCGCCAAGCTCGGTGGTGCCGCAATGGGGCGAGTCGCGTCCGGAACCCGGAACGTGACCATGGTGCTGGAGCTCCCGGATGAGCCCCTCAAGCCCGAGGGCGCGGCCGACGTCGCGCTCGGCCTCACGCTGCGCGCCTATTCCTTCGACCGCTACAAGACCAAGCGCAAGGAGGAGGACGAAGGCGCCGGCCGGACCGAGATCGCGCTCGCGGTCGCCGACGCCAATGCGGCGCGTCGCGCCTGGACAGGCCGGCGCGCCATTGCGGACGGCGTGATGTTCGCCCGCGACCTCGTCAACGAGCCGCCGAACATCCTTTACCCGGAAGAGTTCGCGCGCCGCGCCGTGAAGGATCTACGTCCGCTCGGCGTCAAGGTCGAGGTGCTGGGCGAGCGCCAGCTGCGCGGCCTGAAGATGAATGCGCTGCTCGGCGTCGGGCAGGGCTCCGAGCGCGAGAGCCAGGTCGTGGTGATGCGCTGGAACGGCGGCAAGGCCGGCGCTGCGCCGCTCGGCTTCATCGGCAAGGGCGTGTGCTTCGACACCGGCGGCATCTCGATCAAGCCGGCCGCCAGCATGGAGGACATGAAGGGCGACATGGCGGGCGCCGCCTGCGTGGTCGGCCTGATGCACGCCCTCGCGGCGCGCAAGGCGAAGGTCAACGCCCTCGGCGTCATCGGTCTGGTCGAGAACATGCCGGACGGCAATGCGCAGCGCCCGGGCGACATCGTCACCTCGATGTCGGGGCAGACCATCGAGATCATCAACACCGACGCCGAAGGACGTCTCGTGCTCGGCGACGTGCTGCATTACGCCAACACGCGCTTCAAGCCGGCCTTCATGATCGATCTCGCGACCCTGACGGGTGCCATCATGGTGGCGCTCGGCCAGGATCATGCCGGCATGTTCTCCAACAACGACCAGCTCGTCGAGCGGCTGCAGAAGGCCGGCGAGGCGACCGGGGAGAAGGTCTGGCGCATGCCGCTCGGCCCCGAATACGACAAGCTGATCGACTCCAAGTTCGCCGACATGAAGAACACCGGCGGCCGCAACGCGGGCTCGATCACGGCCGCGCAGTTCCTGCAGCGCTTCGTCGGCAAGACGCCCTGGGTGCATCTCGATATCGCGGGCACCGGTTTCTCCTCGCCGCAGAGCGAGGTCAGCCGCGGCTGGGCTTCGGGCTGGGGCGTGCGCCTGCTCGACCGGCTGGTCTCCGACAATTACGAGAAGTAGCGCCTTGCGAGGTGTGACCCCGTGACCGAGGTCCTGTTCTATCACCTGCAACGTCAGCCGCTCGAGCGCGTGCTGCCGACGCTGCTCGAGAAGTCGCTCGAGCGCGGCTGGCGCGTGGTGGTGCAGGCCTCGTCCGACGAGCGCGTCGAGGCGCTCGACGCGCATCTGTGGACTTATCGCGACGAGGGCTTCCTGCCGCACGGGACCTATCGCGAGAGCGAAGCTCCGCAACAGCCGGTGCTGCTCACGATTCGCGACGACAATCCGAATGCCGCGCAAGTGCGCTTCGTCATCGACGGCGCCGACATGCCGGTCGACGCCGAAAGCTATGAGCGCATCGTGCTGATGTTCGACGGCGAGGATGAGGACGCGGTGAGCACCGCGCGCACGCGCTGGAGCGAGGCCAAGGCGAAGGGCTTCGCGGTCACCTACTGGCAGGCCGACGAGGACGGCCGCTGGCAGCGCAAGGGCTGAGCGTACGGCGCGCTCTCTGCCATCGCCATTTCGCGCGGGTATGTTCGTTCTCCGACACTGCAACTCTTGACGGAGCGCGGCGTTGTTCGGCCGAAGCGCGGGAGGGGCCAACCGGAGACATCTGCATGTCCGGCAAGCTCGTCCGGCCATCGCTCATCGTCGCGTTCGTGGCTCTGCTCGTCTCGCCAACGCTCGCCCATGACAGCTGGATCGCCCGCGGCGCCTATCGCGGCCCGCCAACGGGGAGTGGTGCTGTGGCGATCACGATTGCCAAGCCATCCCGGAGCATCGGGTGCACACGAACGGCGTCGGCTTCGAGCTGACCAGCCACGGCGAGACGGTGCCGTACGGTGAAGTGCTGACCAGCGAGGACGGCAAGTATTGGCGCTGCCACCGCCCGGACGGGTCGCGGCGCTGCTTCTTCGCCCCGAAGCCGAGCTCCTGACCGGCACCTCGCGCGCAATCCCGGCGCACTGATTTAAGTCAAGGCGGACCCTTTCGCCCTCCGTCATCATGTCTGCCAGAGTTTCGGAGCAAGCGCTCCGATCGTTCTCGTGACACGGCACTGCTGCTCGGGGGTGTGTGGTGCTGGTTTGCGCGAGCGGGCGGTCCCGCAAGGGCCGCCCGTTATCTTTTCGCGCGTTCCCGACGAGGGAAGACCCCGAGAAGGACCTGGCACCCGAACCATCCCGCGATTGATCGCCGCGCCGAAAATGCGTAGGTCCGGGCCTGTTTTCCGAACAGGCCCATGCTGATCATCGACGAACTCTCCCTGCGCGTGGCCGGCCGGCTGCTCATCGACCAGGCCTCCGCGCAAATCCCGACCGGCGCGCGCGTCGGTCTTGTCGGCCGCAACGGCACCGGCAAGACCACGCTGTTCCGCGCCATCGCGGGCGAGCTCGCCCTCGAGCACGGGCACATCCATGTCCCGGCCCGCGCGCGCATCGGCCGCCTCGCGCAGGAGGCGCCGGCCGGCCCCGAAAGTCTGATCGACGTGGTGCTCGCCGCCGATCAGGAGCGCACCGCGCTGATGGCCGAGGCCGAGACCGCGACTGACCCGCACCGTATCGCCGAGATCCAGACGCGGCTTGCCGACATCGGCGCTCATGCGGCGCCCGCGCGCGCCGCCGGCATCCTCGCGGGCCTCGGCTTCGATGCCGAGGCGCAGACGCGCGCCTGCTCGGAGTTCTCCGGCGGCTGGCGCATGCGCGTCGCGCTCGCCTCGGTGCTGTTCGCCGAGCCCGATCTTTTGCTGCTCGACGAGCCCACCAACTACCTCGACCTCGAAGGCACGCTCTGGCTCACCGGCCATCTCGCGCGTTATCCGCACACCGTGATCGTGATCAGCCACGATCGCGACCTGCTCGACGAGGCCGTCGATTGGACCCTGCATCTCGAGCGCGGCAAGCTTTCCCTCTATCGCGGCGGCTACTCGGCCTTCGAGCGCCAGCGTGCCGAGCGGCAGGCGCTGGATATGAAGCTCGCCAAGAGCCAGCAGCTGCAGCGCGCGAAGCTCATGGCCTTCGTCGAGCGCTTTCGCGCCAAGGCCAGCAAGGCGCGCCAGGCGCAGTCGCGCCTCAAGGCGCTCGCCAAGCTGGAGCCCGTCGCGGCGGTGGTCGCGGACGAGGTGAAGCCAATCAACTTCGTGGCGCCCGACAAGACCTTGTCGCCGCCGATCATCGCCTTCGACGGCGTCGCGGCCGGCTACGAGCCGGGTAAGCCGGTGCTGAAGCGCCTCTCGCTGCGCGTCGACCCCGACGACCGCATCGCGCTGCTGGGCCAGAACGGCAACGGCAAGTCGACGCTCGCGAAGCTGATCGCGGGACGGCTCGCGCCGACAGACGGCAGGATCACGCGCGCCAACGCGCTCAAGGTCGCGTATTTCGCGCAGCATCAGCTCGATGAGCTGGTGCCGGGCGAGAGCCCTTACGACCACGTGCGCAAGCTGATGCGCGACGCGCCCGAGGCGACGGTGCGCGCCCGCGTCGGGGCCATCGGCTTCTCGGGCGAGCAGGCCGACACGCCGGTGGCAAGCCTCTCGGGCGGCGAGAAGGCGCGCTTGCTGCTCGGTCTCGCGACCTTCGAGGGACCGAACCTGATCGTGCTCGACGAGCCGACCAACCATCTCGACATCGACAGCCGCTCGGCGCTGATCGAGGCGATCAACGACTATGCGGGCGCCGTGATCCTGGTGTCGCACGACCGCCACCTGATCGAGGCGACGGCGGATCGCCTCTGGTATGTGGGGGGCGGCACCGTCGCGCCTTACGACGGCGACCTCGACGATTATCGCCGGCAGGTGCTCAGTCGCGACGACTCGCGCGAGCCGCGCGAGAGGCAGGGCGACAGCGGCAAGACCTCGCGCAGCGAGCAGCGCCGGCTCGCCGCCGAGAAGCGCAGCGAGCTGCGCCCGCTCAAGCAGCGCATCGAGGCGGCCGAGAAGCTGATGGCGAAGCTGAGCGGGGAGATCGCGCGTCTCGACGCCGAGCTCGCGAGCGATCTGTTCGCGCGCGACCCCGCCAAGGCCGCAAACCTCGCCAAGACGCGCGCTGCCGCTGCCGACGAGCTCGCAGCCGCCGAAGAAGACTGGCTCAGCGCCAGCGCCGCCTACGAGGAGGCGATGGCCGAGTAGGGCGCGCGCATGTTGCGCAGAGCCCGCGTCACTCCGCCGTGATCGGCGCGGACGGCGCCGTCGCTCGGAACATCCGCTCGGCGTCGTCGCGAAGCGCGCGGCGCGAGGCGTCGCGGCTGTAATACATGTGGCCGCCGCCATAGACGCCGAGGCGCAGGCGCTCCGCCGTCCCGTAGGTCGGCAACTGATCGATGATGAGCTGGCTCTCGAAATAGGGCGTCACCAGGTCACTTGCGCCATGCGTCACCAGCACCTGCATGCGCGGATCGAGCGCCAGCAGATTGCGCAGGTCGTCGACGATCTGATGCGTGACGCGGCCGCGGCCCCAATCCCAGTCGACCTCGCGGTTGAGCAGTCGGTAGGGCGCATCGACGCGCCACTGCAGCACGCCCTGATAGAGATCGACCATGGCGCCGGTCAGCGGGCGCGACATCGCGGTCAGCATCGGGTCGGCATGATGCGAGGTGGCCGAGCGCGGCTCCGGGTCGAAGCCCGTGACGGTCGCGTCATAGGCGCTGCCGACCAGCCCGCGTTCCCGCCGCAGCTCGCGCAGGAAGGTCCTGTTGTCGACACGTCCGCCGAGCTGGCGCACCAGCTCCGGATCGAGCCCCGTGAGTGCCGCGACCCGCGTGCTGATGCGTGCGACCGCCTCGGCATCGCGCTCACCACGCATGATGTCGGTGAGATACTCGTCGGCCGCGTAACGCTCGACCTCGCGCAGCGCCTCGCGGTCGAAGGGCGCTTTCGCCTCGCGCGCGGTCGCCGCCATCGAGGGCAGGCGCACCACCCAGGCGAGCGGCGAGTGCTGCGTCTGCCCGCGCCAGCCGAAGTCGAGCACGGGCGAGATCAGCACGAGGCCGCTGATGCCGGTGCCGGAGAGGGCGCGCGTCACCTTCACGGCGCGGAAGCCGCCATAGCTCTCGCCGACGATGTATTTGGGGGACTGGTGCCGACCCGCGCCCTCGATCCACTTGCGGATGAAGGTCGCGACCACTTCGGCATCGCCGTCGACCGACCAGAGCTTCTTGCGCTCGTCGCCGCTCGCCTCGATGCGGCTGTAGCCGGTGCCGGGCGGATCGATGAACACGAGATCGGTGAAATCGAGCCAGGTCTCGGCATTAGGCACCACGCTTGGCGGCTGTGAGGGCGTCACGCGATCGAGCGGCAGGCGCCAAGGGCCCATCGCACCGAGATGCAGATAGGCCGAGGCCGCACCCGGGCCGCCATTCACCGCAAAGGTCACGGGCCGCGTCGCGGCCGGCAGATCGGTCCGCACATAGGCCACGTAGCCGATTTCGGCGAGCAGCTTGTTGCTCTCGCTGTTGCGCACCGGGATCGACCCGGCCGTCGCCTTGAAGCGCAGCGTGCGATCCGGCAGCTCGACCGTGTGCTCGGTGGTCGCATCGGCGGGAAGTCGGCGCGCCTCGCTCTCGCTGGCCTCGCGATCGCGTGCGCGGTCGGGCCGCTGCTTGGCTTCCTGTGCGACGGCCGTGGAGATCAGGGGTGAGGAAGCGGGCGGCGCGGCGAGCGCGCCCGCCAAGACGAAGACGCCTCCGAACGCAATCAGTCGGAGGCGGCGCAGCCAGTCGGACATCGAAAATGTGTTCATGCCAGGAGCATGGTCGCGCCTCTGTGGCGAGTCCATGGCGGCCACAACCTCTCACGCGGCTGTGAGAGCGGTCATGCTGCCGCAGTGTCGGTGAGACGCGGCTACTGCCTCGCCTTCGCGGACTTCGTCTTGCTCTTTGGCTTGGCGGCAACCTGTGGCTCGGCGACGCGGTCCATGGTCTTCAGCCGGCCGTCGACGAAGTTGTAGATGCCGGGCCGCTCGCCGCTCATATAGGTCAAGGTCACGGTGCGTTGGCCGCGCTCATTGGCACCGATCTGCACGTTCGGCGTCGGGCCGATGATGCGCACCACCTCGCACTCGCTCATCTCGAGGCCGACGCCGCGCGAGGTCGGCCGCTGCTCGGGCGGCGCGGCGCTCGCCGACGAGCCGCCGGCCTGCGGGCCGGCCGTGAAATAGAGCGCCTGGTTGGACCGCTCGATCGGAGCC
>JAEYAU010000131.1 GCA_023404705.1 Pseudomonadota bacterium | reverse complement strand
GGGCCGAGCCGTGCCACCAGCGTCGCCTTGCCGGCGGCGCTGTCCTTGGCCGTGGCCTTGCCGACGGTCGCGGCGTCGCCCTCGAGGTCGAGCAGGTCGTCGGCGATCTGGAAGGCGCGGCCGATCGCGACGCCGTAGCGGTCGAGCGCGTCGCGCCTGTCCGCGCCGGCCTGTCCGAGCACCGCGCCGGCGAGGCAGGCGAAGCGGATCAGTGCGCCGGTCTTCATCGCCTGCAGGGTCGCGATCTCGCGCTCGTCCAGCGACTGCGCACCGAAGCGGCCCTCGGCCGCGAGATCGTGCATCTGCCCGCCGGCCATGCCGCCGATGCCGGAGGCGCGCGCGAGCATGCCGCTGAGCGCGATCCGCACCGCCGGATCCGGATGCGCTTCGGGCCGCGCCATGAGGTCGAACGCGAAGGTCAGCAGCCCATCGCCCGCGAGGATCGCGGTGGCATCGTCGAAGGCTTTGTGCACGGTCGGGCGGCCGCGGCGCAGGTCGTCATTGTCCATGGCGGGGAGGTCGTCATGCACGAGCGAATAGCAGTGCACGCATTCGAGCGCGGCGCCGGCCATGAGCGCGTTCTCGCGCGCAACCCCGAACAGCGCCGCGGTCTCGACCACCAGGAAGGGGCGCAGCCGCTTGCCGCCGCCGAGCGCGCCGTGGCGCATCGCGGCGAGCAGCCGTTCGGGGCGCTCGATCTCGCCCTCCACGGGCGCGTGGCTCAGCAAGCGCTCGAGCAGCGTTTCGGTGTCGCGCGCAACCGCATCGAGGCGCGCCTGGAATTCGGCATCTGCGTTCATGAACCTGACCCGACGAAAGGTCCGGCATGCCCGACGCGCGCGCCTGTCGTCAAGCCGGTGCCCTCGCGGGCCGCGGCATGCTTAACTGAGCCGGATGACGGTTTTTCCGGTTCGAGCCGCGGTGGCACGCCCCTGGCGCTGGGTGCTCGCGCTGCTGCTGGCGTTCCTGCTGCTGCCCTATCTGCTGACGCTGGTCTATCTCGTGGTGCCGCCGCCGGTCTCGACCCCGATGATGTGGCGCTGGGTCACGGGCAAGCCGGTTACGCGGA
The DNA here is from genome assembly GCA_023404705.1 of Pseudomonadota bacterium. Lineage (GTDB taxonomy): Bacteria > Pseudomonadota > Alphaproteobacteria > Rhizobiales > Xanthobacteraceae > FEB-22. Next base: position 13,733 of record JAEYAU010000131.1, on the reverse strand, counting down.
CCTGGGTCCCGTTGTCGCAGATCTCGCGCGCGCTGCCGCTCGCCGTGATCGCGTCCGAGGACGCGCGCTTCTGTGCGCACTGGGGCGTCGATCTGCACGAGCTGAAGGAGGCGATCGAGGACGCCGACGATCTCAGCGACATGCGCGGCGGGTCGACCATCACGCAGCAGACCGCGAAGAACCTGTTCCTCTGGTCGGGGCGCAGCTATCTGCGCAAGGCGCTGGAATTGCCGCTCGCCATCTGGATCGATCTCGTGATGCCGAAGCGGCGCATCATGGAGATCTACCTCAATATCGCGGAATGGGGGCCGAACGGAGAGTTCGGCGCCGAAGCGGGCGCGCGGCGCGCCTTCGGCAAGTCGGCGCGGGATCTCGGGCCGCGCGAGGCGGCGCTGATGGCATCGGTGCTACCGAACCCGGTCCGCCGCAGCGCCGGGCAGCCCGGTCGCGGGGTGAGCCGGCTCGCCGGCATCTATCAGGCGCGCGCCCGCTCCAATCCGCAGCTCGACGATTGCCTGCGATAAGAATCACGCGGCCTTGCGGATCTGCGGGATGTGCGCCGCGACGCGGCCGAGGTCCGCGACGAAGGCCGCATATTCGCGCGCCTTCGCGGCTTCGTCAGGAAGACGCAGCAGGAACGAGGGATGCACCGTGATGAGCCCGGGCAATTCGGGGCGCAGGTCCATCAGCTGTCCACGCGTGCGCGAGATCGTCACGTCGCGGCCCGTGAGCGCGCGGGCCGCGCTGGCGCCGAGCGCGACCGTCAGGCTCGGCCGGATCGCGGCGAGCTCCTGGTCGAGCCACCAGCGGCAGTGCGCGATCTCGTCGTTCGACGGCTTCTGGTGAATGCGGCGCTTGCCGCGCGGCACATACTTGAAGTGCTTCACGGCGTTGGTGACGTAGACGCGCGCACGATCGATGCCGGCCTCGCCGAGCGCGCGATCGAACAGCTGCCCGGCCGGACCGACGAAGGGACGTCCCGCCAGATCCTCCTGATCGCCCGGCTGCTCGCCGACGAAAACCACGGGCGCATCGAGCGGGCCTTCGCCGAAGACCGTCTGCGTCGCATCCCGGAACAGCGGGCAGCGCTGGCACGCGGCGGCTTCGCGCGCGAGCGCATCGAGGCCCTGCACGGGCGCTTCGGCGACTTCCAGAACGCGCGCCGCCCGCGGCGCAGTCGGCGCGGCCGCGACCATGGCGTTGGTGCGCGCCTGCGCGGCGGCGAGGAGATCCGGAATGATCGGCGCCTCGGGCAGATTGCGCCAGTATTTCTTCGGCATCTCCGTGCGCATCGCGGACGGGTTCGCGCGCGCCGGGTTGAAGGTCGCGCGATAGTAGGTGCGCCACCAGTCTTCGAGCGCGTCCTCGGTCGGCGCATCGCGGCGCGAGACTCCAGTGCCGAAGCTCAAGCTAGCGCCGTCCCATGAGATCGAGCCTGCGGGCGAAAGGATGGTCCAGCGCATGTTCGCGAAGCGAGCCGTGAAGAAGTCCGCGGCGCGCGCCAGGATGTGGTGCTCGGGCTCGAACCAGGCGACGTAGTGCTCGCCGCTCTCATCCGTGATGCAGCGGAAGCGCACGAAGGCCGTCATCTTGTGCAGGTCGCGGTGCACGCTCTTCTGCAGCCGCAGCAGGCGATGCACGAGCGGATCGGACGCGACGCCGAGAAGCTCGGGCTCGCCATGGCGCAGGCGCCAGAGCAGTCCGTAGAGCAGGGCGAAGCGCTCCGGATCGCGGTGACAGATCGCGTCCTCGATCAGCTCCATGACGGCACGCGGCACCGCGAAGGCGGCCTCGCGGTCCGGCAGCTGCTCGGCGAACAGCGCGCCATCGCCGACCGACCAGCTCGTGTCGGCGGGCGCGATGCCGGCGCCGATCAGGCGGCGCGCGGCCTGCCGGAAACCATCGAGATCGACCTCGGACGCGAGCGCGATATGGATCATGCGAACAAACTCAACTGCTGCGCGGGCGCGGGCGCATGGACCGCTTCGCGCGCGGGCCGGTGATCAGGCGTGACGATGAAGCGCGCGAGCTTCGCGGCAGATCCCGAGAGACGCGTCACATCGGCGAAGCGCAAGGTCGCGTGCCGGCGCGCCGCGACGAGACGGTCGACCGTGCGCTTGCCGAGGCCCGGCACGCGCAGCAGCAGCTCGCGCTCGGCGGTGTTCACGTCGACCGGAAAGCGCTGCGGGTTGCGCAGGGCCCAGGCGAGCTTCGGGTCGATGGCGAGATCGAGCATGCCGTCGCCCGCGAACAACTCGTCGGTGGCGAAGCCGTAGTAGCGATAGAGCCAGTCGGCCTGGTAGAGGCGGTGCTCGCGCATCAGGGGCGCGGGCCGGGCCGGCAGCGCCGCGCTCGTATCCGGGATCGGGCTGAAGGCTGAGTAATAGACGCGCCTGAGCCCATAGCTCGCATAGAGCGACGTGCTGGTCGTGAGGATCGTCTGGTCGGTCGCGCCGTCGGCGCCGACGATCATCTGCGTGCTCTGGCCCGCGGGCGAGAAGCGCGGCGCCTTGCGCTCGGCGGCGGCTTCGTCGATGCGCAGGCGCAGGCCCGCCATGGTGCGGCGGATGGTGCTGGTGCGCTTCTCGGGCGCGAGCCGCATCAGGCTGTCCTCGGTCGGCAGCTCGATGTTGATCGACAGGCGGTCCGCATAGCGGCCGGCTTCCGCGATCAGCTCCGGGCTCGCCTCGGGAATCGACTTCAAGTGGATGTAGCCGCGGAAGCCGTGCTCCTCGCGCAGCGTGCGCGCGACGCGCACGAGCTCCTCCATCGTGTAGTCGGCATTGCGGATGATGCCGGACGAAAGGAACAGGCCTTCGATGTAGTTGCGCCGGTAGAACTGCAGCGTGAGGTTCACGACCTCGGCGACGCTGAACCGCGCGCGGCGCACATTGCTGGAGCGGCGATTGATGCAATAGGCGCAGTCGTAGATGCAGGCGTTGGTCAGGAGGATCTTGAGCAGCGAGACGCAGCGGCCGTCCGGTGTGTAGGAATGGCAGATGCCGGACGGGGTGGTGGAGCCGAGCCCGCCAGCACGCGAGTCCCGCTTCGGCGCGCCTGACGAGGCGCAGGAGGCATCGTATTTCGCGGCGTCGGCCAGGATCGCGAGCTTCTTCTCGATCGGGAGCATGCCCTAGACTTGTTCTCTTTTTGTTCTTGCGTCAAGCCGGCCCGGATGTCGCATCGCAAGGAGCGGTGCAATCGCACCGTAGGCTCTAAGCCGTTGTTTTTCTGATCTTCGGCGGCAGCGATCAGTCCCCTGGTCGATGTGATCGCTCTAGCCTCGCGTCAGCCGATCCTCTATAAGCGCGCTTTCCCACGGATTGACCGTGCGCCCGGCGACGTCCGGCGCCGTTGCCAGGAGACGAACCCATGGCTGTGCCGAAACGAAAAACCTCCCCGTCGCGGCGGGGCATGCGTCGCTCGGCTGACGCGCTCAAGAAGCCGACCTATGTCGAGGACAAGGATTCGGGCGAGCTGCGCCGTCCGCACCACATCGACCTGAAGACCGGCATGTATCGCGGCCGGCAGGTGCTGAAGGTGAAGGCGGACGCCTGATAGGGTGTTAGCATTCGGGGTTGGCCGTATGGCCGATCCCGCGCCGCCTTTTGACGCGGCACGCGAGAACCTTGGAGGGCTGTTCCCGTGTTCGTCGTCGGCTTCCCCCTGCTCCTGATCTCGATCGCGGTCTACGCGGTCATCGCCTTCCTCATGCCCGGGCTGTCCTGGACCGCACCGATCACCTCGGTGCGCATGATCTCGGGCGCCGAGTGGACGATGACGCTGAGCGATATCGTCATCGCATTCTCGCTCGTGCTGCTGTTCATCGAAATCCTGAAAGCGACGCGCGTCGGACGAAAGGCGATCATCGATCATATCCTGTCGATGCTGGTCTTCGTCCTGGCCCTGGTCGGCTTCCTCCTGCTGCCGCAGGCCGCGACCTCGACCTTCGTCATCATCATGCTGATCTGTCTCGTGGACGTGGTCGCGGGTTTCTCGATCACGATCCGCACGGCGGAGCGCGACTGGCAAGTCGAGCGCGCCGAACCCTGATCGTCACCTTGTCGTCTGGTCGCGTCGCCTCGAGCCGCATCGGCAAAGCCCGCGCCAGAGCAGTCGAAAGCAACTCATGATCCGCGATTTCCATCAGCCGGGCCGTTCGCCCGCGTTCGCGTGCGAGGGCATGGCCGCGACCTCGCATCCTCTCGCGACTCTCGTGGCGGTCGAGACGCTGCGCGCCGGCGGCACCGCGGCCGACGCGGCGATCACGGCGGTCGCCACGCTGTGCGTGGTCGAGCCTGCCATGACGGGCATCGGCGGCGACTGCTTCTGCCTCATCTCCAAGCCGGACAAGCCGGTGTGGGGCTACAACGGGTCGGGCCGCGCGGCCGCGACCGTGACGGCCGAGGCGCTGCTCGAGCAGGGCGTGAAGACGATCTCGCAGGACTCGATCCACTCGGTGAACGTGCCGGGCGCGGTCGAAGCCTGGGAGGCGATCCTCAAGACGCATGGACGGTTCAGCCTCGAGCGCGCGCTGCAGCCCGCGATCCGCTACGCCGAGCGGGGCTTCGTGATCGCGCCGCGCGTCGGCTACGACTGGGCCGAGCAGGAAAAGCGCTTGGCGCGCGATCCGGGCGCCGCGAAGCATTTCCTGATTGACGGCCGTGCGCCCAAGGTCGGCGAGGTGATGCGCTTCCCGGCGCTCGCCGAGACACTGAAGCTCATCGCGAAGCACGGGCCGAAGGCCTTCTACGAGGGGCCGGTCGCGGAGGACATTGCAAAGACGCTCGCCGATCGCGGCAGCTTCATTCGCGCGGATGATCTCGCGCGCCACACCGGTGACGACGCCGCGCCGATCTCGACCGACTATCGCGGCATCGAGCTCGTCGAGCTGCCGCCGAACGGGCAGGGCATCACGGCGCTGGTGCTGCTGAACATCCTGGAGCATTTCGACCTGAAGGGGCTCGATCCTCTCGGTCCGGAACGCTTTCATCTTGCACTGGAGGCCGCGCGCATTGCCTATGCGGCGCGCGACACCCATGTGGCGGATCCGGCCGCGATGCGCGTGTCGGTGGCTGCGCTGCTCGACAAGGCCTTCGCGCGCGGACTCGCCAAAAAGATCGATCCGGCGAAGCGCGTGCCGCTGCCGACGGCGCCGACGCCGGGCAGCGATACCGTGTACCTCACGGTGGTCGATAAGGACCGCACGGCGGTGTCGCTGATCAACTCGCTCTATGGGCCGTTCGGCGTCGGCATCGCGACCGAGAAGACCGGCATCATGCTGCAGAACCGCGGCGCCTGCTTCGTGGTCGACCCGAAGCACCCGAACACGATCGGGCCATCAAAGCGCTCGATGCACACGATCATCCCGGCGCTCGGCATGCGCGGCGGCCGCTGTCAGCTCGCCTTCGGCGTCATGGGCGGCGACTACCAGCCCATGGGCCACGTGCACGTCATCCAGAACATCGTCGACTTCGGTCTCGACGTGCAGGCCGCCGTGGACCTGCCGCGCGCGTTCTACCTGGGCGAGACCACCCTGGTGGAGAGCGGCGTGCCGGCCACGACCATCGAGGGCCTGACCGCGCGTGGCCACAAGGTGGAAACGCGCGCGAGCCCTTATGGCGGTGGGCAGATGATCTGGATCGACTGGGAGCGCGGCGTGCTGATCGGCGGCTCGGATCCGCGCAAGGACGGCACGGCGCTCGGCTACTGAGCGGGCCGGACCGGTTTGGCCTAGATATCCTGCAACACGCGGCCGCGCGGCGTGATCGCCTGCGCCGCATAAGCCGCGATGGCCTGCTCCGGCTCGCCACGGCGGCGTTCACGGGTCTGCGGCAGCTGCAAGTCCGTGGCAATCAGATGCGCCAGGAACGGCGCCAGCGGGCGGCCGCGGATCACCAGCAGCGTGTCGGTGCGTGCCGGCGGATCGACCGCGACCAGGGCGCGCGACTCCGGCGCGGGCGCTGACGCATCGGCCGCATAGTCGCTGGTGCGCTGCCGGGTCGGCCCCAGCCGCACGGAGACCGAATCTCCGATCGCACCCACCTTCATGACGGCCTCCTGTGCCAATCCGGGACACAACGCCCGAGCCTGTGCAAGAGGTCGCAAACCATATGCCGGTTGCGCGGCGATCAAATCGGGACCATCCCGGGAAGCCGCGTGGTAGAGTCCCGAAAGCCGGGCGGGCGAAGCCGGTTTTCGAATTTTTTAGGGATCGGAGGTACGTAGGACCCTGGACGAGATGCGCCCCTTCGGGGCTGCCGCCGCATCCAAAAGGACAGATCGTGACTGGCGAAGACGACCGGATTCCCGCCACCCAGGGCACAGCGGATGCCGGCGCGCCCGATCCGGCGGCGATCCTGAGCTCCATCAAGCACGCGGTCTACGACTGGACGATCGAATCCGACACGCTCACCTGGGGGCCGAATGCCGCCGAGGTGCTCGAGATTTCGGATCCGGCCAGCATCGCGACCGGCCGCGGCTATGGACACTATCTGCAGGCCTGCAATCCGGTCACGCGCTACGACGCCATCATGGGCTCGACGGCCCGTGACGAAGGTTCGGGCGTTCCTTATCAGCTCGAGTATCGCCTATGCGCCGGCGACGGCCGTGAGAGCGAGCTCTGGCTCGAGGATACGGGCCGCTGGTTCGCGGGCGCCGACGGGCGCCCGGCGCGCGCGCATGGTCTCGTGCGGGTGATCAACGATCGCCGCGCCCATGACGAACGCCTGAACTATCTCGCCCAATACGACAGTCTCACGGGCGAGATGAATCGCAACGCGCTCACGGAGGCGCTTTCGGGCGCTTTCGACGAAGCGACGCGCTTCCGTTCCTCCTGCGGCTTCCTGCTCATCGGCATCGACAATCTCGCGCGCCTCAACGAAGCCTACGACTTCGCGGTCGCCGACGAGGTGATCGCCGCGATCGCCAAGCGCATCCGCTCGCGCATGCGCGGCGCCGACCAGTTCGGCCGCTACTCGGGCAACAAGTTCGGCATCGTGATGAAGAATTGCACGCCGGACGATCTCGGGCCCGCCGCCGACCGTTTCCTCGCCGCCGTTCGCGACGACGTGGTCGAGACCTCGGTCGGTCCGGTCGCGGTGACGATCTCGATCGGCGGAGTCGCCGCGCCCCGCCATGCGCGCAGCATCCAGGAGATTCTCTCGCGCGCGCAGGAAGCGCTGACGGCCGCGAAGGTGAAGCGCTCGGGCTCGTTCCAGGCCTATCGGCCGAACGTCGAGCGCGACGCCATGCGCAAGGAGAACGTGCGCGCCACCGACGAGATCGTGGCGGCGCTCAACGACCGGCGCATCCTGCTCGCCTACGAGCCGATCGTCGGCACGCAGACGCGCACGCCCGCCTTCCACGAGTGCCTGATGCGCATCCAGCGCGCGGACGGCACGCTCGTTTCGGCGGGCGCTGTGATCCCGGTCGCCGAGCGGCTCGGGCTGGTGCGCCTGATCGATCATCGCGTGCTCGGACTCGTCACCGACGAGCTCGCGGCGGTGCCGGATTTCCGGGCGAGCCTGAACATCTCGCCGGCCTCGATCGGCGATGCCGACTGGTGGGGCATGCTCGACTCGCGCCTGCGCGCGAAGCCGGGCATCGCCGAGCGCCTCGTGCTCGAGATCACCGAGACGGCCGCCATCCAGGATCTCGGCGAGACCACCGGCTTCGTGCGCCGCGCCAAGGATCTCGGCTGCCGGATCGCGATCGACGATTTCGGCGCCGGCTACACCTCGTTCCGCAACCTGCGCAAGCTCGGCGTCGACATGATCAAGATCGACGGCGCCTTCGTGCAGAATCTGGTCCGCTCAGAGGACGATCGCGCCTTCGTGCGCACGCTGGTCGATCTCGGCCGCTCGCTCGGCCTCGCCACGGTGGCCGAATGGGTGCAGGACGAGGAATCGGCGCAGATGCTCGGGCAGTGGGGCTGCGATTATCTGCAGGGCGCCCTGATCGGTCGCGCTTCGGTCACGCCGCCTTGGGGCGCAAACGCGGATCGCGCCGCGAGCTGAGGCTCAGCTCTCGCCCTTGTCGCCGTCGGAGAGCCGGTCGAGGCGCGCGCGCATCTCGGAGAGCTGGCGCTTGAGCTCGTCGATCTCGCCGCCGCCTGACGCTGCCGTCTCGCGCGGCTTCTCGGCTTCGCCCGCGCCTTCCTCGCGCCGCCCGAACGGCGTGAACATCGTAAAGGCGCGCTCGAACATCTCCATGTTGCGGCGTGCCTGCTCCTCGAGCGAGCCGAACGGCGTGACGCCGAACGCCTGGCTGAGCTGGCTCCTGAACTTCTCCTGCTCGCGGGTCAGCGAGTCGAGCGAGACCTCGAGATAGCGCGGCACCAGCATCTGCATGGAGTCGCCGTAGAAGCGGATCAGCTGGCGCAGGAAAGCGATCGGCAGCAGGTTCTGCCCGCCTTCCTTGTTCTCCTGCTCGAAGATGATCTGGGTCAGCACGGAGCGCGTGATGTCCTCGCCCGTCTTGGCGTCGTACACGACGAAATCCTCGCCGCTCTTCACCATGGCGGCCAGGTCCTCGAGCGTGACGTAGGTGCTCGTGCCTGTGTTGTAGAGCCTTCGGTTGGCGTACTTCTTGATTGTTACCGGTTCGTCGGACTTTGCCATATCACTCGTGTCGGTTCCGGGCGGTGCCGGGCAGAGAACGATGGGCGAAAGCTAGGCCCTTTTTCTGGGCGGAGCTACAGTTTTGTGCAGGCTGCCGCGCGCCCCCGGCGCCTTGACACAGATCAGAGCATGACGCAGCGATGCGGTCTAACGAACCGATCCTAGGGTGTTATTGACAGGCCGGGGTGCGCTATCAAGGATGCGGTCGAGACTGGCGCTCGCCCCGCGGCCACGCCATATCGAGGCTACCCGAGAGTCGCGCTTTTCCGGCTTTGCGGCCGCCGCAATCCTGCCCGGGACAAAGGAGCTTCCACAATGTCAGACGATATCGTCATCGTCGGTGCCGCCCGCACGGCGGTCGGCGCCTTCAACGGCGCATTCGCGTCGGTGCCCGCCCATGACCTGGGGCGCGAGGCCATCAAGGCGGCCCTCTCCCGGTCGGGCGTCGAAGGCGGCCGCGTGTCTGAGGTCATCATGGGCCAGATCCTGACGGCAGGTCAGGGGCAGAATCCGGCGCGCATCGCTTCGATCGGGGCCGGCATTCCGGTCGAGAGCCCGGCCTGGGGCGTGAACCAGCTCTGCGGCTCCGGCCTGCGCGCGGTCGCGCTCGGCTATCAGGCGATCATGAACGGCGATTCCGAGATCGTCGTCGCGGGCGGCCAGGAGTCCATGAGCCAGGCGCCGCACGCCGCGCATCTGCGCGCCGGTCAGAAGATGGGCAACCTCGAATTCGTCGACACGATGATCAAGGACGGCCTCTGGGATGCCTTCAACGGCTACCACATGGGCAACACGGCCGAGAACGTCGCCAAGCAGTGGCAGATCACGCGCCAGCAGCAGGACGAGTTCGCGGTCGCTTCGCAGAACAAGGCCGAGGCTGCGCAGAAGTCCGGTCGCTTCAAGGACGAGATCGTGCCCTTCACGATCAAGACGCGAAAGGGCGACGTCGTGGTGGATACCGACGAGTATCCGAAGGCCGGCGTCACGCTCGACTCGATCGCCAAGCTCAAGCCCGCCTTCGACAAGGAAGGCACCGTCACGGCCGCCAATGCGTCGGGCATCAATGACGGCGCCGCCGCCGTGGTGCTGATGAAGGCGAGCCAAGCCGCGAAGGAAGGCCGCAAGGTGCTGGCGCGCATCGTCTCCTGGGCGCATGCGGGCGTTGATCCGAAGATCATGGGCACGGGGCCGATCCCGGCCTCGCGCGCGGCGCTGAAGAAGGCCGGCTGGAATATCGGCGATCTCGACCTGGTCGAGGCCAACGAGGCGTTCGCGGCGCAGGCCTGCGCGGTGAACAAGGACCTCGGCTGGGATCCCGCCAAGGTCAACGTCAATGGCGGCGCGATCGCGATCGGTCATCCGATCGGCGCCTCGGGCGCGCGCGTGCTGGTGACGCTGCTCCACGAGATGGAGAAGCGCAACGCCAAGAAGGGACTGGCGACGCTCTGCATCGGCGGTGGCATGGGCATTGCCATGTGCCTCGAGCGCTGAGCCAGGAACAGAACAAATAGATGGCCGTTGCGCAGACGTGCGCTGCGCAACGGCTTATCGTATCAGGCACGGCTCGCAGCAATGAAGCCGGCCACCAGGGAGAGAGAGCATGGCACGCGTGGCAGTGGTGACGGGTGGAACGCGCGGTATCGGCGCGGCGATCTCGAAGGCCTTGAAGGCCGCTGGCTACAAGGTCGCGGCGATCTACGCCGGCAATGACGAAGCCGCGAACAAGTTCAAGGCCGAGAGCGGCATCAGCGTCTTCAAGTGGGACGTAAGCTCCTATGATGCCTGCGCCGAGGGCCTGAAGAAGGTCGAGGCGGAGCTCGGGCCCGTCGAAGTGCTCGTCAACAATGCGGGCATCACGCGCGACGCCATGTTCCACCGCATGAAGCCCGAGCAGTGGACGCAGGTGATCAACACCAACCTGAACTCGCTGTTCAATATGTGCCGGCCTCTGATCGACGGCATGCGCGAGCGCAACTTCGGCCGCATCGTCAACATCTCCTCGATCAACGGCCAGAAGGGGCAGATGGGCCAGGCGAACTACTCGGCCGCCAAGGCGGGCGAGATCGGCTTCACCAAGGCGCTCGCGCAGGAGAATGCCAAGAAGGGCATCACCGTGAACGCGATCTGTCCCGGCTACATCAACACCGAGATGGTGCAGGCAGTGCCGGCCGACGTGCTGGAGAAGAGCATCATTCCGCAGATTCCCGTCGGCCGCCTGGGCGAGCCCGAGGACATCGCGCGCTGCGTCGTCTTCCTCGCCTCCGACGATGCCGGCTTCATCACGGGCTCCACGCTCACCGCGAATGGCGGGCAGTATCTGGCGTAGCAACAAGACACCGTAGGGCGGGTTAGCGCGAAGCGCGTAACCCGCCGGCGGCGCCAGCCGCGAGTCAGTACGGCGGGTTACGCTCGACCGCTGACGCGGTCGAGACTAACCCGCCCTACAGACAGAGCTCATGTCCACCCGCACCGCCACGCTCATCGGCTTCACCGCGATCCTGATGTGGTCGCTGCTGGCGCTGCTCACGGCGGCGTCCGGCAAGGTGCCGCCGTTTCAGCTCGCCGCGATGACGTTTGCGATCGGCGGCGGTCTCGGCGCGCTGTCGTGGATCGCGCGGCCGGATGCGGTGGCGGCGCTGAAACAGCCGCCCGAAGTCTGGGCGCTGGGCGTCGGTGGGCTGTTCGGCTATCACGCGCTCTATTTTCTTTCGCTGCGGCTCGCGCCGCCGGCGGAGGCCGGGCTCGTCAACTATCTCTGGCCGCTGCTCATCGTGCTGTTCTCGGCCTTGCTGCCGGGAGAGCGGCTGCGGGCGCATCACGTCGTGGGTGCGCTGATCGGCCTCGTCGGCACCATCGTGCTGTTCCTCGGGGCCGGGCGGCTGACGTTCGCGCAGGATTATCTGCCGGGCTTTGCGGCCGCCTTCGTCGCGGCCTTTGTGTGGGCGACCTATTCGGTGATGTCGCGGCGCTTCGCGGCCGTGAAGACCGACGCGGTGGTCGGCTTCTGCCTCGTCACAGCGCTGCTCGCCGCGATCTTCCACCTGATCTTCGAGACCACCCTATGGCCGGCGACAATGGGCCAATGGCTTGCGGTCGTCGGCCTCGGACTGGGTCCGGTCGGTGCAGCATTCTATGCCTGGGATATCGGCGTGAAGCGCGGCGACATCCGCGTGCTCGGCGCGTCGTCCTATGCGGCTCCGGTGCTCTCCACCGCGCTTCTGGTGCTCGCCGGCTTCGCCGATCCGAGCCTCGCACTCGCGGCTGCCGCCGCGCTGATCGCGGGCGGCGGTCTGATCGCCGCGAAAGACATGTGGATGAAATCGAAAGGTTGAGCGCGTTCGCTCGTGCCGCGCGCTGACTCAGAACTGATCCTTGCGCTTGCGAATGGACGCGAAGACCTGCACGGGCTGGGCGCCTTCCATGTTGATGGCGGACGCTACCGAATGGAGATCGGCCCGCAGAAACGGATTGTACGTCTTCTCGCTCGCGACGCTGGTCGGCACCGTCGGCTTGCCGGCCTCGACGAGACGCAGCACTTCCTCGGCGCGGGAGCGCAGCGCGCCGTTGTGCGGCTCGATCGTCAGCGCGAAGTGGACGTTCGCGGCCGTGTACTCGTGGCCGCAGAACATCATCGTGTCCATCGGCAGGTTGCGGATCTTGAGCAGCGACTGCCACATCTGGTCGGGCGTACCCTCGAGGATGCGGCCGCAGCCGACCGAGAACACGGTGTCCCCGACGAACACCAGCTTCTCCTGCTTGAACCAGTAGGAGATGTGGCCGGCCGTGTGGCCGGGCGTCTCCAGCACGCGGCCCGTGAGCTGGCCGACCGAGACGAAGTCGCCCTCACGCACCGTCACGTCCACGCCGGGGATCTTCGAGGCTTCCTTGCGCGGCGCCACGACGCGGCAAAGGTGCTTCTTCTTCAGCGCCTCGATGCCGCCCGTGTGATCCGCATGATGGTGCGTGACCAGGATGTCGGTGAGCCGCCATCCGGTCCTCTGCAGCGCCTTCTCGACCGCCTCCGCCTCGGGTGCGTCGATCGATGCTGTCGCGCCTGTGGTGGGATCGCGAAGAAGGACCCCATAATTGTCCTTCAGACACGGGAACAGATGAGTTTCAGCTGGCATTCTTGGCGTTGTCTCCCCTGACGTCACGCTAGCATGGTTTTTCCAGCGTCAACGTGGGAAATTGGAACTATTCCCATCCAATCCATGGTGTGTGCGCCGTCCGGACCGGATATTTTTCAGGATGAGATTCCCGGCTCAGGGTGATCCATGTCTCTCGACGTCGTTGATCTGCGCAACTTCTACGCTCACCCATTGGGAACGGTCGCGCGCCGGTTCGTCAGCCGCGGCGTGCGGGCGCGCTGGAAGGACACGCGCGGACAGCGCGTGCTCGGGATCGGCTATGCGACGCCGTATCTCGGCCTGTTTCGCGAGGAAGCGGAGCGCTGCCTCGCCTTCATGCCGGCCGCGCAAGGGGTGGTGAAATGGCCGTCCGCCCGCGCGAGCCTGGCCGCGCTGGTGGAGGAGCACGATCTGCCGCTGCCGGATGCCGAGATCGGCCGCGTGCTGCTCGTGCACGCGCTCGAGATGTCGCACGACCCGGTCGGCATGCTGCGCGAGGTCTGGCGCGTGCTGGGCGCGGGCGGGCGCCTGCTCGCCGTGATCCCGAACCGGCGCGGCGTCTGGGCGCGGATCGACACGACGCCGTTCGGGCAGGGCCGGCCCTATTCGCGCTCGCAGATCACCGCGCTGTTGCGTGATGCGTGGTTCACGCCCACCGGCTGGGGCGAGGCGCTCTATGTGCCGCCGATCCCGCGCCGCTGGTTCTTGCGCTCCGCGGGCGCCTGGGAGCGGGCGGGCTCCTTCCTGTGGGCGCCCTTCGCGGGCGTGCACATCGTCGAAGCCACGAAGGAGGTCTACCGCGCGATTCCGGCGCGCCGCGAGAAACGACGCCTGGTGCCCGCGCTCGAGCCCGTGCTGGCGCCCTCGACGGGCGGTGCGGCGCGGATGCCGTCCGACCAGCAATAAGCGCCGAAACGAAAAGGCACCCGGCGCGTGCGCCGAGTGCCTTTCATCGGGAGTTTCGTGGCGCCCGCAGGCCGGCGTT
>JAEYAU010000049.1 GCA_023404705.1 Pseudomonadota bacterium | reverse complement strand
CCGTGCTATGGCCGGCTCTCATCGTCGCGGGCGAGCGCGGGCGGGCGCCCGCGCGGCGCGCCGCGGATCTGCTCGCGGGCCGGCTCGCGCAGGCGAGGCGCGTCATGCTCGCGAAGGTCGGGCACATGGCGCCCGTGACGCAGCCCGAGCTGACCGCCGAATGCTTCCAGGAGGCGCTGCGCAAAGAGAGCCGCGCGCCGCGACAAACGACGTGGCGCTCGGCCGCTTAAGGCCGCGATTCAATAGCCGAGCGCGTGCGGCAGCCAGAGCGCGATGCCCGGAAACACGACGACGAGCGCGAGCGCGACGAACATCGCGAGGATCATCCAGAACACCCATGGAATGGTCGATTCCATGGGCACCTGGGCGATCTTGCAGGAGACCATGAGGTTGACGGCGAGCGGCGGGGTGAACTGGCCGATCGCGATCTTCATGGTGAGGATCACGCCGAACCAGACCATGTCCCAGCCATAGGCATTGGCGATCGGCTGCAGCACCGGCAGCAGGATCAGGAAGGTCGAGACGCCGTCGAGGAACATGCCGATGATGATCAGCGCGATCATCAGGAGCGCGATGGTGCCGTATTCGCCGAGGCCGAGGCCGACGATGCCGGTGGCGATCGGCTGCACCACACCGATGGTGCTGGTCGCCCAGGCGAACACCGAGGCGAGCGCGACCACGATCAGGATCAGCGCGGAGAGCTCGCCCGCCTCGATCAGCATCTCGTAGACGTCGCGCCAGGTGAGCGTGCGATAGATGAAGAAGCCGATGAACAGGCCGTAGAACACGGCCATGACGGCCGCTTCCGTCGGCGTGAAAGCGCCGATGCGCATGCCGCCGAGGATCACGACCGGCGCGAGCAGACCCCAGAAGGCTTCCTTGAAGCTCTGCCACAGACCGGGCCGGTCCTCGCCTTGCGACTTGCCGCCGAAATCCTTGAGGATCGAGATGATCACGATCGGGATGATGATCATCAGGCCCGCGAGGATGCCCGGGAACATGCCGGCCGCGAAGATCGCGGGCACCGAGACGCCGGGCGTGAGCACCGCGTAAATGATGAAGGCGATCGACGGCGGAATCAGGATGTCGGTCGCGGCGGCGGCGCCGACCGTGCTGGCGATGAAGGGACGCGGATAGCCGTCCTTCACCATGCTGCGCGTGACGACGTGGCCGACCGCGGCGGCCGTCGCGGGGCCGGACCCCGAGATGCCGCCGATGATCATGGCGACGATGACCGAGACGGTGGCGAGCGCGCCGCGGCCGGCACCGACCAGCGCGGTCGCGAAGCGTACAAGACGGAGCGCGACGCCGGTGCGGTCGAACACCGAGCCGACCAGCACGAACATCGGGATGGCGATCAGCGGATATTTGGCGATGCCCGTATAGACGTTCGTCGGCGCCGCCATGATGCTCTGGCCGCCGAACACGATGGCGAGCGCGCCCGCGAGGCCGAGCGCGACGCCGATCGGCGCGCCGCCGAGCAGCATCACGGTGAACGCGACGAAGAGGAACGTGCCGATCACGGATCGCCTCCGCGCCACAGCCGCACGAAGCGCCCGACCGCTCGGCCGATGACCAGGATCGAGAGCAGCGGCAGCCAGCCGGTGTGCAGCCACTGCGGATGACCCAGCCCCGGCGTGAGGCTTTCGAAGCGATACTCGTCCCAGGTGAGCAGCGCGCCATAGACCAGCAGGATCCCGAAGCAGATCACGACCAGCACCATCGAGATCATCTCGGCGACGCGCCGCCCGCGCGGGCTCAGCAGGTCGACGAAATAGCTGATCCGGATGTGGCGCCCTCCTGCCATCGCGAGCGACGTGCCGAACAGCGTCACGATCACCATCAGAACGACGGAGTATTCTTCCGTGAAGGCGAACGAGATGTTGGTGAGATAGCGCGCGACCACGTTGGCGCCTGTGATCAGCGCGATCGCGGCCATGCCGGCCGCGACCACCGCTTCCTCGATCCGCAGCGGCAGCCACGTGCGCGGCGGCGGATCGCTCCGCGTCGGATCGAACTCGGCTGCCACGCTCGCCCCCGCCCCTGCCGTCACATCATCATGCGCGTTTGGCGATGGCGGCTTCCGCCTTCTTCACCAGATCGGTGCCGACGGTCTGCGCCCACTTGTCGAACACCGGTCGTGTCGCCTTGGCGAAGGCGGCCTTCTCGTCGGCGGTGAGCGCCGAGATCTCGACGCCGCGCTTCTTCACCTCGTCGAGCGAGGAGGAGTCGCCGTCCTGGCCGAGGCCCTTGCGGGTACCTGCGATCTGCCGCTTGGCGGCCTCCTGCGCGGCGGCGCGGACGATCTCCTGATCCTCCTTGGCGAAGCTCTCCCACACGCCCTTGGCGACGTGGAAGATGCCGGCGTCCGCAACGTAGTTCCAGATCGTCAGGTGCTTCTGCGCCAGCGTGTCCATCTTGAAAGCGAGGAACAGGTTGATCGGATTTTCCTGTCCGTCGACCGCGCCGGTCGAGAGCGCCGGCTGCAGGTCGGCGAAGCTCATTTGCAGCGGGTTGGCGCCGAGCGCGTTGAAGATATCGGCGAAGATCGGGCCGGCCGCATAGCGGATCTTCATGCCCTTGAGGTCGTCGGGCTTGCGCACGGCGCGCTTGGAGTTGGAGAGCTCGCGGAAGCCGTTCTCGCCCCAGGCGAGCGGCACCACGTCGCGCGTCGCCATCACCTTGAACAGGTCCTGGCCGACCTCGCCGTTGATCAGGGCGTCGAACGCCTTGTGGTCCGGCATCAGGAACGGCAGGTTGAACAAGGTCATTTCCTTGATCTGCGGCGCGATGTTGATCGTCGAGGAGACGCACATGTCGATCACGCCCTGGCGCATCGCGACCAGCTCGCGGGTCTGGTCGCCGCCGACGAGCTGCGAGCCCGGATAGACCTTCACGTTGATGCGGCCGTTGCTGCGCTCGCGGATCAGGTCGGCCCAAACGAAGGCGCCGTCCGAGAGCGGGATCGGCCGGTTGCCGACGACCGAGAGCTTGTATTCGGCCTTGAGCTGCTGCGCGCGCGAGACCCATGGAAAGGCGACCGTGGCGGTGGCGGCGGCGCCCGCGAGCGCGGCGCGACGAGTGAGCTTCATGACGTTCCCTCCGAGGCTTTTGTGAGTGTCCGGTCGCCGGACAATGGCATTGCGGAATCCGCGGCTGAGTCCATCATGAGCGCCGGGAGCGCGGCGGGCAAGAGGCGCACCGCGGCGCCGCGCGCGACCAGAGGATGAAGATCATGCCGGATTCGAATGAGGAGAAGCGCGTCGCCATCGTGACGGGCGGCGCCTCGGGCATCGGGCTCGCGACCGTGGAGCGGCTGGTCGGCGCGGGCTGGCGCGTTGGCGTGCTCGACCGGGACAAGGGCGGGCTCGAGCGCGTGGCGGCGG
>JAEYAU010000003.1 GCA_023404705.1 Pseudomonadota bacterium | reverse complement strand
ATCCTGAGGTGCGAACATCGAGCGGCGAAGCCGGTTGATGTGAGCCTCGAAGGATGAACGGCCCGGGCCATGAAGCTTGCTCGCTGCGAGGCCCGGGCCGTCGCCCTTCGAGGCTCGCTTCGCTCGCACCTCAGGGTGACGGTCGCGATGTGTCCGGGTGTCAAAGGTTTCACACGCCTTCATCCCCGCGACGCATTGCGTCCGGAGGTCTGCGGCCGTTCTTCCCCCGAGGGGGATGGAGCGCCGAGAGGCGCCAGCCCGCTTGTGCGGAGCGGGCTTGTTGTCCCGGGTGTGCTAGGCCCGGAACGTGGCTGGGCTTTCTCCAGCCGGGGCTGCGCTATTATGGCCGGCGCCGCCCGGGGTCCCTATTAGAGCCTGGGACCCCTGCGCCTCTAGGCGCTCCACCACGGCCCCGTGTGTCGGTCCGATCAATCCCGACAGAGGCCGCCTCCTTGCTCCGTCACGGCGGGACCGGTCGACGCCCTCACGAGCAGGAGTGAGGCGAGTATGCATGCATTTCCGGGAATCGCAAGGAAAATCATTCCTGAAAAACAGAAATAACCGCAGGCCTTCCGAGTCCGCATCGGGGTGCAGCTCAGTGCGGGAATGGCAGTTCGCTCCGCTCATCCGAGGGCGGCTAGCGCTTCGCGAACATTTCCCTGAACAACCGTTCGCACTCGCGCAGGCCCTCGTCTGTGAGAACAACCGACTTGGCCTTGCCGACTGGATCGTGGATGTACCCTTTTTCGTGCAAGCGGTTCATGACGTCCCAGTCGTGCCCTTTCCAGGCGCGCCTCTCGTCATGCAGCGTCAGATAGAGGAGCGCGAGAACTGTTTGATCAATCCGGTCTTTGTCGATGTCCATCGCTCGGCTCCATGATTGTCTGCAGTATCTTCCATATTCTCCGCCTCCGCGCCTCCGATTTCTGCGCAAGCCGTAAGGCTTGACTCTCTATATCGCGAAGTGCGATATTTGGCCGAATGGAGATCGCCTTCACGGCTGCGGCGCTCCGTCAGTGGACGAAGCTCTCCGCTGACACCCGCAAGCGCATCAGAACGAAACTGGTGGCATTTGCGGCTACGGGAACTGGCGATGTGAAGCGGTTGGCCGGACGCAGCGGTGCGCGCTTGCGTGTCGGCGACTGGCGGGTGATCTTCGAACAAAAGGAAGAGACAATTCTCGTCGTTGCAGTCGGACACCGACGCGAGATCTACGACTGAGGCCCTCATGACGGTTCGCTTCAAGCAGACGCCGCGAGGCGAAGTCGCGATTCTCCCACGCGCAGAGTACGACGCGCTCGTCGCGAAGGCGAACGAACTTGAGGAAGACAAGGGGACGGCACGCCTTGTTGCTCGTGCGCGCAAGGAGGTTGCGGCGGGAGCGCCGGTGTTTCCCATGGCGGTCGCCGATCGCGTGGCCGACGGAGAAAACGCAATCCGTGTCCTTCGCGAGTGGCGCAAGATGACTCAGGCACAGCTCTCCAAGCTGAGCGGCTTGGGTCAGGGCTATATCTCGGACCTCGAGAAGGGCCGCCGCCGCGGGACGGCGGACGCGCTGAGCCGCGTCGCAGCAGCGCTCAAGGTGCCACTCGACCTTCTCGTCTGAATAATTGGTTGCCCCATGGAGCGGGATGAGCTTCGACGCCTGTTTCTGTGTGCGATTCGCCGCGCGCTGGAATCTGCTTACGATGAAACAGGGCGACCGCCGACGAGTGACTTCGAGATCGAGTTGCGCGCTGGTGCCGACGGGAGGCATTCCGAGCGAAACCGAGTGACAGCTACGTTCCGTAGCTCTGCACCAGGCTGCCGGCGACGAGATTCCAGCCGTCGACCAGCACGAAGAAGATCAGCTTGAAGGGGAGCGAGACCACGACCGGCGGCAGCATCATCATGCCCATGGACATCAGCACCGAGGCGACGACGAGGTCGATGACCAGGAAGGGGAGGAACAGGAGGAAGCCGATCTCGAAGGCGCGCTTGAGCTCGGAGATCATGAAGGCGGGCACGAGGATGCGCAGCGAGGTGTCCTCGGCGCGCTCGGGGCGCGGCTCGCCCGAGAGGTTCATGAACAGCGCGAGATCCTTCTCCTGCACGTTCTTGAGCATGAAGGCGCGGAACGGCACCGAGGCGCGGTCGAAGGCCTGCTGGGGCTCGATCTCGTTGTTCATGAGCGGCCGCACGCCCTGGTCATAGGCGGTCTGGAAGGTCGGCTGCATCACGAAGGCGGTGAGGAAGAGGGCGAGCGAGATCAGCACCGCATTGGGCGGCGCGGTCGCGGTGCCGAGCGCGGTGCGCAGCAGCGAGAGCACCACGACGATGCGCGTGAAGGAGGTGACCATCACGAGGATCGACGGTGCGAGCGAGAGCACCGTGACCAGCGCGATGAGCTGCAGCACGCGCTCGGTCAGGCCGGCGCCCTGGCCGAAGGTGACGCTGATGTCCTGCGCGGCGGCGGGCGTCGTGAGGACCGCGAGCGCCCACACGACGCACGAGAGCGCGCGCGCCCAGCGGGCGCACGCGGCGCGCATGCTCGTCCGGTCAGCCGTCAGTCTCAACACGATCCCGCATTCGAGTCGCGGCGCGACTCACTCGGTCATTGCAAGCGACCGTACGCGCGAAAACGCGCGCCGACCAAGGGACCGGCGCGCGTTGTGAGATGATTTTTTGGCTGTCGCGCTTCGATGTCGCGGTTGTGAGCCCGCGAAACGCGATTACTCCTTGCCGGGCGGGCGGCCGAGCAGGCTCGCCATCTCTTCTTCGAGGCTGTCGAGCACCGACTTCGGCCGCTCCGGCCGCGCTTCCGGTCGTGCCTCCGGGCGCGGGGCGGGGCGGGACGGCTCGGCGGCGCGCGGCGGCTCCTGCTCCTCGGTTTCCGGCTCCTCGTCGACGACCGGCTCGATGCGAAGCTGGCTGCGGTATTCGCCGCCGCGCGGTTCGGCCGCACCAAAGCGCGGCTCGGTGACCCCGACGCCCGGCTCCGCCGACTCGGCGGGGGCAGGCGTGAAGGGCCGGCGCAAGGCCGCCTCGAGACGCTGCGCCATGTTGGCGAGATTGACGTCGGCCGTGCGGTCCTCGGGGGCGGGCTCAGGCGCCGGCACGATCGGTGCCGACACGGTCTCGGTCATGGGACGCGCGATCTGCGCTTCGGGCGGCACCGGAACGCGCGGCTCGACGGGTCCGCGGGCGATCAACGGCTCGCGCGGCGCGACCGGCTCGGCACGCGACGTGACAGGCTCCGCACGCG
>JAEYAU010000301.1 GCA_023404705.1 Pseudomonadota bacterium | reverse complement strand
GGCCCGGAGAGCGCGGTGCGCACCGGCAGGCGGCGCGCGGTCGCGGTCGACATCACGCCGCCGTTCGACTGGACGATGTGGAACGCACCCTCGAAGCGGCTCTTGGCAAGCGCGCCTTCGAGCTTGGCCAGATAGGAGCCGACCACGGGCTGCAGATAGCCGTTGAGCGCGGTGGTCGACGTGCGCTCGAACTCGCGGATCTCGGGCAGGATCTGCGACGAGCAGGCGACGTGGTCATTCGGCCAGACCGCCTGCACGGCCGCGAGTGCGGCCAGCTCGTTCGCGTCATTGGCATAGGCGTTGATGAAGACGATGGCGACGGCCTCGGCCCCGCCGGCGAGCAGCGCGCGGGCGGCGTCCCTCACCTCGCCGGGATCGACTGCGACGCGAACCGTGCCGTCGGCAAGCGTGCGCTCGGCCACCTCACGGCGCAGGTCGCGATCGACCACTGGCACGAAGTCGCCCCAGAGGCCCCAGGTATAGCGGCGGTCGCGGCGGCGCATCTCCAGCACGTCGCGGAAACCCTGCGTGGTGATCAGGCCGATGCGGCCGCCCTTGCGCTCGAGCAGCGCATTGGTGCCGACCGTCGTGCCGTGCACGATCGAGCCGAGCTCGCGAACCGCGCCGAAGCTTTCGAGACCGGCCAGGAAGCCGACGGCCTCGTCGCCGCGATTGGACGGCACCTTGGCGGTGCGGAAGGCGCCGTGCGCTTCGTCGAACAGGAAGAAGTCCGTGAAGGTGCCGCCGACATCGACGCCGACAATGGTGCTGCTCATGCCGCAGCTCCGCGCCGCAGATTTGCTGTCGCAGATGCATCGACGTCGCCGGACTCCGTAACCGCCACCTTGTAGAGAGTCCGCGCCGCCTCGCGGCTTACGTAACCGAGACGCACGTCGCGCGCGACGGCGTCCGGCGCGCGTTCCTCGGGCGGACCGAAGCCGCCACCACCCGGCGTCTCCAGGCGCACGCGCTGCCCGGCGCGGATCTTCACGTCGGTGACCTTGGAGGCGAGCGGCGGCGAGGCTTCGCCGCTGTCGGTCTGCCAGACAAAGCGGTTGAGCTCGGCTGGCGTCCCGCCGTTCACGCCGAAGGGCGCGAACTTGCCGCGCTCGCCGAGCAGGAACACGTCGGCCCCCGATTTCGCCAGCACCTCGATCTCGTAGACGGCGCCGAGCCCGCCGCGATGCTTGCCCGCGCCCGCGCTGTCGGGCCGCAGCGCCCATTGGGTGAAGATCACGGGATAGGCAGCCTCCAGGATCTCGGCCGGCGGAATGGTGGCGGTCGAAATCGGGTTGTTGGCGTGGCTCAGGCCGTCGCTCTCCGGATTGCCGCCGAGGCCGCCGCCGAAAAAGCAGAACATGACCCAGCGCGCGCCATCGTCGCGATGACCCGCGAGCGAGAGCGCGTTGATGGTTCCAAACGGGCCGGCCGTGGCGCGCTCCGGCACGGCCTGCGCGAGCGCGCCGAACACGACGCCGATCACGCGCAGGATGGTCTCGGTGTAGCCGCCGACCGGCTTCGGCGCCTTCACGCCGAGCAGGGTGGTATCCGGGATCGCGAAGGTGATCGGCGCCAGACAGCCGGCGTTTGCGGGGACATCGGTGAACACATGCTTGAGCGCGACGTAGCAGCAGGCAACCGACGTCGAATACGCGATGTTGAGCGGACCCGCACAGGGCGGCGAGGAGCGCGTGAAGTCGAGCGTCATGCGGTCGCCCGCGATCGTCAGATCGAGGGCGATGCGCAGCGGCTCGTCCGTGATGCCGTCATTGTCGAGAAAATCGTCGAAGCGATAGGTCCCGTCGGGCAGCGCCGCGATCGCTTCACGCATCAAGGTCTCGGCGCGCGCCGTGAAGGCGTCGAGCGCGGAGTTGATCGTGCCCTCGCCGTACTCGTCGAGCAGCGCGTTGAGGCGGCGTTCGCCGAGCGCCAGCGCGTTGAGCTGTCCGTTGAGATCGCCGTAGTTCGAATTCGGCACGCGCGAGTTGGCGGCGAGGATCGCGACAATGTCCTCGTTGATGACGCTGCCGCGGGCGAACTTCACGGGCGGGATGCGGACGCCCTCCTGGAAGCTTTCGGTCGCCCGCGCGTTAAAGCCGCCCGGAACGTTGCCGCCGATGTCGAGCCAGTGCCCCACCGAGGCGAGCCAGCAGAACAGCTTGTCGCCGCGGAACAGCGGTTGCACGAGGCGGAAGTCGTTGAGATGCGTGCCGCCGTCGTAAGGATCGTTGAACAGGAAGATGTCGCCGGGTGCCAGCCGATCGCGGCCGGCCGCTGCGTCAGCAGCCACCTTGTCGATGACGGCCTTCACCGCGAAGGCCATGGCGCCGACGAAGATCGGCAAGCCCTTGCCGCCCTGCACCAGCGTCGCGCCGGTCTCGGCGTGGTAGAGCCCGTGGCAGGCATCGCGCGCTTCGGCGATGATCGGATTGAAGGCCGAGCGGTAGAGCGTCGCGTCCATCTCGTCGACGATCTGCTCGAGCCGGCCCTTGAGGACCGCCAGCGTGACGGGATCGAAACTCATGCCTTGCCCTTGCCCGTATAGCTTTCGTAGCGGCGCCCCTCTTCCAGCATCTGCGGCGTGCCGATCACGCGGTTGAGCGCGTCAAAATCGAACATGCGGTTGCGGAAGGCGTCGGTCGTGCCGTCCCGCGCCAATGTGCCGTAGAAGTCCTGCGCCGCATGGGCGAGCGCGCGCACGATCGCGCCCGGGAAGATGACGAGCTGGAAGCCGATCCTCTCGAGCTCGGCCGCGCCGGCGAGTGGCGTCTGTCCGCCCTCTACCATGTTGACCATCAGCGGCCGCACGCTACCGAGCGCGGCCGTGATGGCGCCGAGCTGCTCGCGCGTCTTCGGCGCCTCGACGAACAGGACGTCGGCGCCCGCTTCCGCATAGAGCCCCGCGCGCTCGAGCGCACGCTCGAAGCCCTCGACGGCGACCGAGTCCGTGCGGGCAATGATCAGCGTTGCGGCATCATGGCGGGCGTCCACCGCGGCCGCGATTTTGCCGGCCATCTCGGTGGCGGGGATCACGTCCTTGTCGCCAAGATGGCCGCAGCGCTTCGGCGTCGTCTGGTCCTCGAGCTGAATCGCGGTGGCACCGGCACGCTCGAACATGCGCACGGTGCGGGCCACATTCAGCGCGTTCCCGTAGCCCGTGTCGGCATCGACTATGAGCGGCGTTGGCACCCGGTCGCGAATGAGTGCGATGGTGTCGACCACTTCCGCCATCGAGACGAGGCCGATGTCGGGGCGGCCGAGCCGCGTATAGGCGATCGCGGCGCCCGAGACATAGAGCGCCGGGAAGCCGGCCTCGGCCGCGAGCGCCGCCGTCAGCGCGTCGTAGACGCCGGGAGCGACGACGATCGGCTTCTCGCGCAGCCGCATCGCAAGCGATGAACTCATGCGGCGATCAACTCCATGAGCGTCTTAATGTCCGCGGCCTGGTCGAGCGTCTCGCAGGTGCGCAGGATCCTCTCGGCGTGAGCGCGGCCCCAGACCGGCTCCGACAAATCCATGAACTTCGCGCGCACCTCGTCCTCCGAATAAGGATCTTCGGTGTCGCCGCGATTGGTCAGGCTCTCGGCGCGCAGCACGCGGCCGTCGTTGAGCGTGACGGTCACGCGTGCGGGGCGCAGGCCTGGGAGCTTGGCGGTGAGCGCCTTGTCCTCGGTCACGAAGATGCGCTGCGCGAGGTCGCGAATGGAGGAATTGGCGAGCGCCGCATCGCGGAACGCTTCGACGCTCGCCATGCCGTGCACGATCGTGGTGGCGATCGAGAACGGCAATGAGAATTTCGCCGCCAGCATGTTGTGCGGATCCTGGCCCGCGAGCTGCGCGGCCCAGACATAGGTCGCGACATCAATGCGCGCGATTGCGGCAGGATCGAGTCGGCCACCAGCCTCCGCCGTGATGCGCGCAAGCGCGTCGAGGGCGCCGTGATTGTAGCGGCAGCATGCGTGGCGCTTGAAATAGTTGCGCGCGATCTCCCAGCGCCGGCCGAGCTCTGCGGTCATCTCGTCGGGACGGAAGTTGTCGGCGATGACAGTGCCGTAGACCGTGCCGACGCCGTCCACTTCGCCCGTGAAGCCGGCTTCGACCATCTCCCAGGCGATCAGGCCCATGTGGTTGGACCAGCCCGCGAAGCTGTTGCGGACCGTGCCGCCCTCTAGCATGGTCCGGCGCGAGGTGCCGAGCCCGAGGGTCGAGGCGACGTTGATGGCCTCGCGCATCTGCTCGGCGTCGGCGCCGCATAGCTTGGCGACCGCAACGGCGGCGCCGATCGTGCCCCAGGTGCCGTGCGGGTGCATGGTGACGCGCAGCTTCGAGGCAATTCCGACGCGCGCACCGATCTCGTAGCCGAGTGCGAGGGCGAGCAGCAGGTCGGTGCCCGAGGCGCCGAGCCGCTCGGCGGTCGCGAGCGCGGCCGGCACCACATGCATCCCGGGGTGGCCGCGGGCGAACTGATTGCCCTCGTCGAGCTCCAGCATGGTGCCGGCGGTGCCGTTCACGAGCACCGCGGTAGTGACGGGCAGCCGCCGATGCAGGCCGATTGCCGCCGTATCGATGCCGCCGGTCCCGCCGAGACGTGCAAGGCGCTCCGCGAGGTCGGCGACCTCGCGCTCCTGCGCGCCGGCCGCGATGGCGGCGATCGAATCGTAAAGCACCTGACGGGTGCGATGGATCACGCCGGCATCTAGGTCCTTGAAGCGCACCTCAGCCGCGAAGCGCGCCCATTGGTTCAGCCAGTCGGGAACCGGCGGCAGGGCCATCACGGGGGCGACATCGGGAGTCTGCAGCATGGCGTCCTCCATCAGAGTCCGAGATAGGCTTTTTCGAGCGCAGGATCGGCGGCGAGATCGCGCGCGGCGCCCGAGATGACGAAGCGGCCGTTCTCCATCACATAGGCGCGGTGCGCGATCTCGAGGGACTGCACCACGTTCTGCTCGACCAGCAGGATGGCGAGGCCATCGCGATTGATGGAGCGGATCAGGCGGAACATCTCCTCGACCAGCAGCGGCGAGAGACCGAGCGAGGGCTCGTCGAGGATCAGCAGCTTTGGGTCGGCCATCAGGCCGCGGCCGATAGCGAGCATCTGCTGCTCGCCGCCCGAGAGCGTGCCGGCGCGCTGGCTGCGGCGCTCCGCGAGGCGCGGGAAGATGCCGTAGACACGATCAAGATTGCGCGCGCGCGCCGCGCAGCCGCGGCGGTAGCTGCCGAGCTCCAGGTTCTCGCGCACGTCGAGGTTGGGGAAGATCTTGCGGCCCTCGGGCACATGGATGAGGCCGGCAGCAACGATCTGCTTGGACGCGACGCCGTTGATGCGCGTTCCCGCGAAGTGAATGGCGCCTTCGTTCGCCGCCAGCACGCCCGAGAGTGCGAGGTTCAGTGTGGTCTTGCCGACACCGTTGGAGCCGAGCACGGCGACGATCTCGGCCGGCGCGACCTCGAGGTCGAGGCCGCGCAGCACTGGGGCGCCGCCATAGCCGGCGACGAGGCCCTGCACGCTCAGCAGCCGTGCGTCAGCCATGGGCGGCTCCCGCCTTGGCGAGCCGCGCGGCGGCGCCCTGCCCCAGATAGGCCTCGACCACCTTGGGATCGCGCGCGACCGCGAGGGGCGCGCCATCGGCGATGATGCGACCCTCGGCGATCACATAGACATGGGCGCAGAGGCTCATCACGGCCTGCATGACGTGCTCGACCATCAGAATGGTCACACCCCGTGAACAGAGTCCCTGCACCACCGGGACCATGTCGCGGATTTCCGACGGGTTCAGGCCGGCCAGCACTTCGTCGAGCAGCAGCAGTTTCGGCTCGGTCGCGAGGGCGCGGGCAAGTTCGAGGCGCTTGCGTCCCGCGACCGTGAGGCTGGCGGCGGGCTTGTCGCAGTCGGCGCCAAGCCCGACCTCAGCGGCGATCACCTCGGCGCGCGCGAGCGCGTCGGCGCGCGCGGGGTGGCGCAGATAGGCGCCGACCGCAATGTTCTCGCGCACGGTCAGGCCCGTGAATGGCTGTACCACCTGGAAGGTGCGCGCGATGCCCCGCGAAGCGCGCCGATGCGGCGGCTCGCGCGTCACGTCGGCGCCGTCGAACACGACGCGTCCGGCATCGGGCGCCTCGAAGCCGGCGATCAGCGTGAACAGCGTGGTCTTGCCGGCGCCGTTGGGGCCGATCAGGCCCGTGATGCGGCCGGCCGGCACCTCGAGCGACGCGGCGTTGACCGCGACGAGGCCACCGAACCGCTTGGTGACATCTTCGACGCGGAGCATCACACGGCCTCCGCGGGCTTGGCGCGCGGCCGCCACAGGCGCTTGAGCAGGCCCATGATCCCGTCCGGCGCAAACGCGACCATGACGATCAGCAGGGTGCCGAACACGACGAGATCGATGCCGGGGATCTGTCCGGCCGCATGGCTCGTGAGGTGGCCGAGCCCCTGCAGCGCGAGCGCGCCGACGAGCGGGCCGAACACGGTGCCGAGGCCGCCGATGATCGGCGCGACCAGGGCCTCGACCGAGATCCAGGCGCCGTAGGCGATATTGGCATCG
Source organism: Pseudomonadota bacterium (assembly GCA_023404705.1). Classification (GTDB taxonomy): domain Bacteria; phylum Pseudomonadota; class Alphaproteobacteria; order Rhizobiales; family Xanthobacteraceae; genus FEB-22. The sequence goes on along the minus strand of JAEYAU010000301.1, from coordinate 14,449 downwards.
AGGAAGAGAAAGTATTGCGCATAGAGGCAGCCCGCGGCCGCCGTGATGGCGGCCGAAAGCGTGATGGCGGCGAGCTTCACGCGTAACGGATCGACGCCGAGCGCGCGCGCCGCATCCTCGTTTTCCCGCACGGCCATGAGATAGGCGCCGAAGCGCGCGCGCTCGATGGCGCGGGTGGCGAGCAGGACGACGGCGACGATGGCCAGCGCGATCCAGACGAAGGCGCCGCGGCTCTGGAACTGGAAGTTCTCGGGGCGCACGTCGAGCTTGATCAGGATGCCGGCCGCGCCGCCCGTCAGCCCCCAGGCATTCGCGACGATGCGGAAAACTTCCGCGAAGGCCAGCGTGACGAGCGCGAAGTAGGAGCCGCGCAGGCCGGAGCGGAACGAGAGGAAGCCGATGACGAAGCCGATGAGCGCGCCAGCCGCGATGCCGAGGCCGAAAGTGAGCCAGGCATTCAGGCCGGCATGGACCTGCAGCACGGCCGTCGTGTAAGCGCCGGTGCCAAAGAACACGGCATGGCCGAAGGAATACTGGCCGCCATAGCCGGCGAGCAGGTTCCAGCCCTGCGCCGCGATCGCGATGATCAGCGTGAAGACCAGGAAGTTGAGCAGCGTGTTCGAGGTGACGAGTGGCGGGATCAGCGCCAGCAGCGCGATGACGATCACGATCGGCGCGAAGTCCTTCATGCGCGCGCCCCGAACAGCCCGGTCGGGCGGAACAGGAGGATCGCGATGAAGATCGCAAAGATGCCGATCTGGCCGAGGCTCTCGCCGAAATAGAGACCGCTCAGGCTCTCGACGACGCCGATGAACAGGCCGCCGAGCAGTGCGCCCGGGATCGAGCCCATGCCGCCGAGCACCACGATCGTGAAGGCAACGAAGACGAAGGCGTTGCCGACGCGCGGCGTCACGTAGAAGGTCGGCATCAGCAGACAGGCCGCGACCGCGAGACAGGCCGTGCCCAGGCCGAAGGTCACCGCATAGACGTGGGCGACGTCGATGCCGACCAGCGCGGCCCCGAGCTTCTCCTTAGCGACGGCGCGGATGGCCTTGCCGATGTCGGTGAGCGCCAGCAGCGCCCAGAGCAAGAGCGCGACGCCGATGGACACGCCGAGCGCGATCACGCGCGGCAGCGCCAGCAGCGCGATGCCGATATCGATGGACGAGAAGGCATAGGGCACGTCGATCGAGCGCGTATCGGAGCGGAAGACGGCGAGCAGCGCATTCTCGATGACGATCGAGAGGCCGAGCGTGACCAGCAGAATGTTGGCGTCGCTGCCGTGGCTCGCCGGGCCGATGACGAAGCGCTGCAGCGCGTAGCCGAGGGCGAAGAACAGCGGCGTCAGGATCAGGATCGCGACGTAAGGGTCGATGCCGAAGCCGAGCCGCAGCACCAGCACCGCGAACATGGCGGCCGTGAGCAGCGCGCCATGCGCGAAGTTGATAATGTGCAGCACGCCATAGATGAGCGTGAGCCCGAGCGCCACCAGCGCGTAGACCCCGCCGGTGAGCAGGCCGTTAAGCACGGCCGTGATGACGATCTCGGGCGAAAACATCACTGTGACTCGCGGCGCGCGTCACCTGAAGGCGCGCGAGGCGCCTTCAGGACGACAGCGCGGACCTGCGCTTACGCCGGCACCGGAAACACGGGCTTCGCATCCGCGAAGGTCTCGGGGAAGATCACCTTGATGTCGTTCCCCTGCACCTGCGTGTTGACGGGCGCGGCGCCGGTGTTCTGGCCGTCGACGAACTTGGTCGGGCCGTACGGCATGATGTGGCCCGCGAAGGTCGAGCTCGCGAGCGCCTCGGTGATCTTGGTGCGGTCCGCCGACTTGGCGCGCTCGATCGCGTCGGCGAGCAGCAGCACGGCCGAATAGTTCATCGGGATATTGTAGGTCCAGAAATTGCCCTTCCCTTCGACCTCCTTGCGCAGCTCGAGCGACTTCGGCTTGCGCGGGTCGTGCCAGTGATTGCAGTCCATCACGTTGTTGGCAGCCTCCGGAAATTCCTTCACGAAGCGGAAGTTCGACGCTGCGCCGTTGAGCACCGCGTAAATGCCTTTCGGCCGGATGCGCTGCTGCTGCATGGTGCGCGAGAGCAGCACGAACTCGCCGTAGTAGCTCGACGGGATGACGAGATCCGGGTTCTTCGCCTTGATCTGCAGCGCCACGTTCGACATGTCGCGCGTCGGCGTCGGGTGCGCGATTGTGTCCAGCACCTCGAAGCCGCGCTTCGGCAGTTCGGCGGCCATCAGCTTGGCGAGTCCGGAGCCGAACAGGCCGTCCTCGTGCACCAGCACGACGGTCTTCGCCGGCTTGCCGGCCGCGTCGTTGAGCTTCGCGAGGTTGTCGAGCGCCTGGGTCGCGACGGTGCCGAAGCCCGGGCCGAAGCGGAAGGTGTTCTTCAGCCCGCGCTTGACGATCTGGTCGGACACGCCGACGTCGACGATGTAGGGCAGATCGTAACGCGCGGCCGCTTGCGTCGCGGCGAGGCAGATCGGCGAGGCGAAGCCGCCGACGATGGCCGCGACGCCCTCGCCCTGCATGCGCTCGACCTCCTGCGTCCCGGCTTCGGGCGTCGAGCGCGCATCGCCGAACACCATCTCGAGCTTGGCGCCGCCGAGCGACTTGATACCGCCGGCCGCGTTGATGTCGCGGATCGCGGCCTCGGCGCCGATGCGGCCCTGCTGGCCGTCATAGGCGAGCGCGCCCGTAACGGGCTGCAGGATGCCGATCTTGATCGGCGCTGCCTGCGCGCGCAGCACGGTCGGCATGGCCACGCTGCCGACGGCGAGCGCGGCACTGGATTGCATGAACTTGCGGCGATTGAGTTTCATGGGACGCTCGGACATCGACAGCTCCTCTCCGGTGTTCGACGCTTTTCTCACTGCGGCACCCGTTTGGTGCTCTTCGGCTTCTTCTTGCGCGGCGGCTTCGGCCAGACGATGCCGCCGATCGGCGACCATTCGGGCTCGCCCCGGATTCCGGTGCGCGCCAGATCCATGCGGAAATTGTAGCGGTCCGGCCGATAGAAGGCGTGCAGATGCTCGACGCCCTGCCCGGCCTGATCGAACACGACGCGCGTGAGCTCGAGCAAGGGCGCGCCGACATCGACCTCGAGCGCCTGCGCGACCTCGGGTGTGGCGAGCGCCGCGCCGATGGTCTGGGTGGCACGGTCGGCCTTCACCTTCGAGCGGTCGAGCAAGGCCAGTAACGGCTGCGTCGCCAGCTCGGCCTCCGAGTAAGTGCGGCCGATGCGCTCCGGCACGTGCGTCGTCAGGTACGAGAACGGCGCGCCGTCGACCAGGCGCACGCGCACGGAGCGCTGCGTGCGCTCGCGGGCGCCGAGGCCGAGCGCCTCGGCGATCGGCGGCGGCGCTTCGTCATAGGCGAACGAGAGAAGCCGCACGCCGGTGCGCCGGCCCATCTCCTTCAGCGCGGCCAGCACATTGGCAATGTCGGCCGTCACGGGCGGCGCGGTGCGCTCGAACACCACGCGCGTGCCGGCGGACGGACGCCGCTCGACGAGGCCTTCGGCCGCGAGCCGCGCCAGGGCGCGCCGCACCGTGATGCGCGCGACGCCATGAGTTTCGGCAAGCGCGGGCTCCGGCGGCAGCTTCTCGCCATAGGGCATGGCGCCGCTGGTGATGCGGTCGCGCAGCACCAGGTAGATCTGCCGGGCCTTGCCGTCAGCGAGCCGCTGCATGCGGTTCGCGCCTCCCCCGAGACTTTGTCCTTTTTGCAGACTATATTTGATGAGGCTGTGCAGACAATGTCAAATGGGAAGCACGGCGCATCATTTGCGTGCACGCGCGGAAGAGGCCATTGCATCGGGTATGAGGCTCACTCTCTTCGACAAGTTGTGGCAGAGCCACGAGATCGTGCGGCGCGAGGACGGGCAGTCGCTGCTCTGGGTCGACCGCCATTTCGTGCACGAGGGCTCCTTTCACGCCTTCGACAAGCTGCGCGGGCGCGGCGGCACGGTCGCGCGGCCCGACCTCACCTTCGGCATCGCCGACCATTATGTACCGACGCGGCGCGGCGGCGGGATCGCCGACGCCGCGATCGCGCGCATGGTCGACCAGCTCGTCGCCAACACGGGCGCCCATGGCGTCACCCTGTTCGGGCTCGACGATCCGCGCCAGGGCATCGTGCATGTGGTGGGGCCGGAGCAAGGGCTCACACTGCCGGGCCTGCTGATCGTCTGCGGCGACAGCCACACCTCGACGCACGGCGCGTTCGGCGCCTTTGCGTTCGGCATCGGCGCCTCAGAGGTCGCGCATGTGCTCGCGACGCAGACGCTGTGGCAGACGAAGCCGAAGCGCATGCGCGTGAGCGTGGACGGCGCGCTCGCACCCGGCATCGCGGCCAAGGACATCATCCTCTCGATCATCGCCCGGATCGGCGCCAATGGCGCACAGGGGCATGCGATCGAATACGCGGGCAGCGCAATCCGCGCCCTCAGCATGGAAGGGCGGCTTACGCTCTGCAACATGTCGATCGAGTGCGGCGCGCGTTGCGGGATGGTGGCGCCGGACGCGACCACGTTCGCGTATCTGGAGGGGCGGCCGTTCGCGCCCCACGGCGACGCATTCGATCGTGCGGTAGAAGCTTGGTCTGCCCTGCCCTCGGATGCCGACGCTGACTTCGATCGCGAGGTCGCGCTCGATGGCGCCGCGATCGCGCCGGTCGTGACCTGGGGCACGAGCCCGGAGGACGCGCTGCCGATCGATGCCCGCGTTCCCGATCCGGGACGCGAGAGCGATCCGGCGCGCGCCGAGAGCGTGCGCGCGGCGCTCGACTATATGGGCCTCGATCCCGGCCAGAAGCTGAGCGAGATCCGCGTCGATCGCGTGTTCATCGGCTCCTGCACCAATGCGCGCATCGAGGATCTGCGCGCGGCTGCGTCCGTGCTCGCAGGGCGCAGGGCGAAGGTGCCTGGGCTCGTCTCGCCGGGCTCCTCGCTCGTGAAGGCGCAGGCCGAGCAGGAAGGGCTCGACCGCATCTTCACGGAGGCCGGGCTCGAGTGGGTCGCCTCGGGCTGCTCCATGTGCGTCGGCATCAATGGCGACATCGTGCCGCCTGGCGAGCGTTGCGCCTCGACCACCAACCGCAATTTCCGCGGCCGACAGGGACCCGGGGCGCGCACGCATCTGATGTCCCCCGCTATGGTGGCGGCGGCTGCCGTGACCGGGCATCTCGCGGATGTGCGGCCGCTGCTGCGGGAGACACGCTGATGCAGCCGCTCCGCCAGCTCGAAGGTCCAGCCGCGGTGCTGCGGCTCGACAATGTCGACACCGACCAGATTCTGCCTGCGCGCTACCTGAAGGTGCCGCGCGCGGAGGGCTTGGGCGAGTATCTGTTCCGCGATCTGCGCGTCGCTGCCGATGGAGCGGTACGCGAAGACTTTCCGATACGGCCCGGCGCCACGGTGCTGATCGCGCGCCGCGCCTTCGGCGTCGGCTCGTCGCGCGAAGCCGCGGTCTATGCGCTGGTCGATTTCGGAATCCGCTGCGTCGTCGCGACGAGCTTCGGCGATATCTTCGCAGGCAATGCAGTGAGCAATGGACTGCTCACTGCGGTGATCAGCGAAGATCAGATCGAAGCACTGAGCCGGGCGGCCGAGACGACAGGCCACGCTCGCGTCGATCTCGAAGCCTGCACGATCGCGAGCGCCGAGCTCTCGCTGCCGTTTGCCATCGAGCCGGTGCGCCGCATCAAGCTGCTCAACGGCTGGGACGATCTCGATCTCACGCAGACCTATGCGGAGGCGATTGGCGACTTCGCGACACGCGATCAGGCATTGCGTCCCTGGGCGAGACCTACAAGGCAGGGTTAGGCCGCCGGCCGCGCTCGCGTGCGCCGCTCAACCGACGCGCGTGGTCACCTTTGGTGATGCAACCGCATACTCAGGACGAAAGTCAGGTATCGCACGCGCGGCGCAGAAAAACCCCGCTTTTGCCGGAACGAAATCACAAACGCGCTGTTCATCGCCCCGGGGCTCCAACCTCGTAGGGTCAATCAAAGCATGAATTTGTTTCGCGTTCTCTGCACGACTGCGTTCGTTCTCACTCCCGCCATTTCCGCACAAGCCGCTCCCGACGATAGATACGCGAATGTCGCGCCAAGCCCGGCGACCAAGGTGAAGATGTCGCGCGGCCGTATCCACAGGTCGGTTCCCGCGACCGAAGGATTCGCATCAACCGGGACCGCCGCGACCGGCATCGCTGCCACCGGGATCGCTGCCACCGCCCAGATGTATATCGGGCGCAATCCGACCGGCAGGGGCCGGCGGTGGTGCGGCGCTTTCATGCGCCACGTCGTGCGTCAGAGCGGATTGCCGGACAACCCGAACGGCAACCTGTCCCGTTCCTGGGCGAGCTATGGGCGAGCGACAGCGCCCGGCACGACCGGTGCGATCGCCGTGATGCGAGGCCATGTCGGAATCGTCACGGGGACCTGTGAGGGCGGCTATCAGGTGCTCTCCGGCAACCACAATCGCACGACCGGCTACGGCTGCTATCCGGCCCGCCGCATCATCGCCTGGCGCACGCCCGGCTGATCCACCTCTCCGCCACAGGATGAGCTCGAGCGGCCCGCATCGGGTCGCTCGAGCCGCTGCGCCTCCGCAACGGCGTCGCCACGCCGCCGCGGAATTGACCACGCGCGCACGCCTGGGCGCTGCGGGACCAATCGCATGGAGGATGGCTCTCGCGCACGAACCGGACGATCGATGCCTCCGACGAACCGGCATTAGCGAATGCCAACGCAAAGGAGAGCGTCATGAGAAGGTTCGTTCTGTCCATCGTCCTCGCGGCGATATCGACTTCCGCCATGGCCCAGGTGGTCGGACCGGGCTACCCCGGCAAGCGCTGCTGGGTGCCGACCGACCATCGTGGCTACGGCTACTGGGACTCCTGCCCGTACCATTCGAAGGTGCTGCAGCATGAGCCCATGAAGATCGAGGTTCCCCCGCCGAAGTATCAGCCGCCGACCTCTGCGGTGCCGATCATCCACGACGGCTTCGGTGCTGACGGCGGTGGCGGCGGAGGCGGCGGCGGTGGTGGTGGCGGCGGCGGTGGCGGCGGTGGTGGCGGTGGTGGCAACCGCTAAGTGTTGCTGCGGTCACATGCACATCGGAGAATTCACTTGAGGACTTGCGCCGTGGGCCACACAGGCTCACGGCGCCTTTTCTGCGTGCCCTGCGGCTGCACGCGGCGCGCGTGCTTCTACGGACCGGATCACGACCACGGTTGCACTTCCGTGATTCCGCGCTATGTCAGCGGCTTCACACCGGTTCCGAGATCCGAATGGACGACGTCCGTACCCCCAAGGTGAGCTTCGTCTCACTGGGCTGCCCCAAGGCGCTGGTCGATTCCGAGCGCATCATCACGCGGCTGCGCGCCGAGGGCTACGAGCTCGCGCGCGAGCATGCGGGCGCGGACCTGGTCATCGTCAACACCTGCGGGTTCCTCGACAGCGCGCAGGCCGAGTCGCTGGATGCGATCGGCAAGGCGCTCACCGAGAACGGCAAGGTGGTGGTGACGGGTTGCATGGGCGGCGAGCCCGAGAAGATCCTCGCCGCGCACCCCAACGTGCTGGCGGTGACCGGGCCGGCCCAATACGAGAGCGTGCTGGAAGCCGTGCACCGCGCGGCGCCGCCGCGCCACGATCCGTTCCTCGATCTGGTGCCCGAGCAGGGCGTGAAGCTGACGCCGCGCCACTATGCTTATCTCAAGATTTCAGAGGGTTGCAGCAATCGCTGCACCTTCTGCATCATCCCGAAGCTGCGCGGCGATCTGGTATCCCGGCCCGCCGCCGACGTGCTGCGCGAGGCCGAGCGGCTCGCCAAGGCCGGCGTGAAGGAGCTCCTGGTCATTTCCCAGGACACTTCCGCCTACGGCGTCGACATCAAATACGCGACCAGCGTCTGGAAGGACCGCGAGGTGCGCGCCAAGTTCCTCGACCTCGCGCGCGAGCTGGGCGAGCTCGGGATCTGGGTGCGGCTGCACTACGTCTACCCCTACCCGCACGTGGACGAGGTGATCCCGCTGATGGCCGAGGGCAAGGTGCTGCCCTACCTCGACATCCCGTTCCAGCATGCCGCGCCTGACGTGCTCAAGCGCATGCGCCGGCCGGCCGCGCAGGAGAAGACGCTGGAGCGCATCGCCCGCTGGCGCGAGATCTCTCCCGATCTGACGATCCGCTCGACCTTCATCGTCGGCTTCCCGGGCGAGACCGATGCTGACTTCGACCTGCTGCTCGACTGGCTCGATGCCGCCAAGCTCGATCGGGTCGGCTGCTTCCGCTACGAGCCCGTGCGGGGCGCGACCGCGAACGAACTCGCGGAGCTCGTGCCGGACGAGGTGAAGGAAAGCCGTTGGCACCGCTTCATGCAGCGCCAGCAGGCGATCTCGGCGAAGCGCCTGAAGGCCAAAGTCGGCACGCGCGAGCAAGTGATCATCGACGAGGTCGGCCCGACCGTCGCGAAGGGCCGCACCAAGGGCGATGCGCCCGAGATCGATGGCGCCGTCTACCTCTCGAGCCGCCGCCCGATCAAGGTCGGCGAGATCACCACCGTGAAGATCGAGCGCGCCGACGCCTACGATCTGCACGGCACCGTCGTCGGCTTCTGACCAAGGCACTCCCCTACCGGCGAGCGGAGCGATGCGCACCCGCAGGGGTGCGCCGTGAACCGGATTTGCGAACCGCCACACCAAATCAGTGACAGCCGGGAAAGAAGAAGCCCGACGGCACGCTCCGCAGGGAGCGCGCGTGATCTCGCTCGCGCCCAACCACCCGGCCGGAGGAAACGGCCATGGCTCGCAAGTGGAAGAAGCATCCGGGGTTCGACGACGGCTTCGACACCGATAGCGGCGATTTCGATTTCGACATTCCGCTCGACCCGGTCCCGCTGCCGCCCCTGGGGGGCAAGCCCTACTACTCTTTCGATCGGATCGTCACGGCGCTCACGACCAACTGGGACAGCGACGTCCCGGGCGCCACCCGCAGCTGGGCTGGCACGACCATCCGCTACTCCATTCCGAACGGCCCCGGGGCGACCTCGCCGAATGATTTCGACCGCGGCGAGACGGCGGGATTCCGCGGCGACCTGATGACGCCCGAGAAATACGCCAAGGCGGTGCTGGCCTTCGAGCTGTGGGACGATCTGGTGGCGGTCAACATGACGGAGACCACCGCGACCACCGGCAACATCATCACGATGGCCTATACGGACACGCCGTCGCGCAGCGGCATCTACACCTCGACCCGCATCTTCACCGAGACCGGCCCGGACTACGACATCGCCAATTCGCGCATCTGGCTGACCAGCACCGCGCCGGAAGCCGATCGCGACAACGACGTCGCCTTCGGCGCCTATGGCTTCAACGTCTACCTGCACGAGATCGGCCATTCGCTCGGGCTCACCCATCCGGGCGATTACGACTCGGCCGGCGGGCGCACGGTGCGCTACGACACCGATGCCGACTACGCGCAGGACACCCGGCAGAACACGGTGATGTCCTATTTCGGCGGCTGGACCGATGGCGGCCGCGGCGGCGATGTCGGCGGCGATGGTGTCTGGACCTTCATCAACGACTACGACGCGGCGGTGGACCGCGCCCTCGGCAATCCGCTCGACCGCTACTCCGCGACGCCGATGGTGGACGACATCCGCGTGATCCAGTCGATCTACGGCGCCGACATGATGACGCGCGCGGGCGCGACCACCTATGGCTTCAACTGCACGGCCGACCGCGCGGTCTACGATTTCCGCGTCAATACCATGCCGATCTTCACGATCTGGGACGGCGGCGGTATCGACACGCTCGACGCCTCCGGCTTCTCGCAGAGCCAGGTGATCAGCCTCGCGGCCGGCTCCTACTCCTCCATCGGCGCGCTGCGCGGCAATGTCGGCATTGCCTACAACTGTGTCATCGAGAACGCGGTCGGTGGCAGTGGTGCCGACATGATCTTCGGCAATAGCGCCAGCAATCGCCTGCTGGGTGGCGGCGATAGCGATACCCTTTACGGCTATGACGGCCACGATTGGCTCGATGGTGGAGCGGGTGCCGACCGGATGTACGGCGGACGCCACAACGACACCTATGTGGTCAACAGCTTCGACGACGTGGTGGTCGAGCGCGCCGACGAAGGCAGCGACACCATCTATCTCAGCATCCCGCACTACTATGTCGGCTCCACGATCAGCTACACGCTCGGCGCCAACCTGGAGAACGTCTTCGTCAACGTCAGCGGCGAGACCTGGGTCTACGGCAACGGTCTCGACAACTCGCTGGCCGGCAATGTGGACAACGACACGCTTTACGGCCTGGACGGAATTGATCGTCTCTACGGCATGGGCGGAAACGACCGGCTGTTCGGCGGCGCTGCGTCCGACACGCTCTACGGCTACGAGGGCAACGACACGCTCTATGGCGAAGCCGGCGCCGACACGCTCTATGGCGGCGCCGACAACGACACCTTCGTGTTCAAGCGCGGCGACCTCATGGGCGACGTGCTGATGGATTTCGACGGCCGCGGCGCGCTCGCGGGTGACACGATCCAGTTCATCGGCTACGGGCCGGGCGCGTTCCTCACGACCTCGGACGGCGCCCATTACACGGTGCGGCTCGCCGACGGCACGGTCAGCGACATCTTCACGGTGGCGAGCGGCGTCGCCATCCACGGGAGCGACTACCTCTTCGTGTGAGGGCAAGCCCCCCGGCACCTCCATACCACGCTTATTCCAACGCTGGCTCTCACGCCGGCTCCCACCCCTCGCCGCGACCAACCCGGTGACGGCCGCTCCTGGCCGCCGCCTCGCATGGCAGATCGACCTGCCGATCGGAGGTGCTCACCCGTCCGGCCGAGACTGACGCTTGGCCTTTTGGAGACCACAATGCCACGCGCCCTCTCTCGCCTGGGCTCCCTGAGCCTCGTCCTCATCAGCCCGGCCATCCTGACCGGCCCCGCGCATGCCCACGTCAAATGGTTCGCGCCCTATGACATGGAGAAGTCGCCGCTCCCGATCGGCGACGTGCTGACCGGACAGTTCGCCGCTTTCTTTCTTGCATCTGTGCTGATGATGTACGTCTTCTTCTGGCTCGACCGTTACGCAATGCGCCAGCGCATCTTGGAAGACGCGCTGCGCCGTTACACCGTCAGCGAGCCGACAGCATTCACGGTGATGCGGGTTGCCGCGTTCCTGTTCTTCGGCGCGGCCGGCATCTATGGCTTCACCGGGCACGGCTTCCTGCTCACGCCCGAACTGACCACGCACTCCCGCTGGGTGCCTTGGCTTCAGGTCGGCATGGCGCTCTGCGCGCTCGACCGCCGGACCGTGCCGCTGATCGGCGTCGGCATACTGAGCCTCTATGGCGTAGCGATCGCGCAGTTCGGTCTCTTCCACCTGCTGGATTATCTGATCGTGATCGGCGCGGCCTACTATTTCCTCGCCGTGCCGATGACGGCCCCGGGCTGGCTGATGTCGCGCTATCTCGTGCTCTATGCCGCGACCGGGCTGACGCTGCTGTGGGCGTCGATCGAGAAGTGGGGCTATCCGGTCTGGACCTTTCCGCTGCTCGAGCGCGAGCCCGAGCTGCTGATGGGCTTCGATGCGCGCACCTACATGCTGCTCGCCGGCTTCGTCGAGTTCAACCTCACGTTCATGGTGCTGAGCAGCGCCTCGCTGCTCTCGCGCGCCGTGACACTCGGTCTGGTCTCGATCTTCGTGTTGGCGATCGCCAAGTTCGGAATGATCGACGCGGTCGGGCATTCCCTCATCATCGCGATCCTGTTCGTTCTGATCGTGCGCGGGCCAACCAAGGGGCGCGACTTCCTCGTGCTCGACACCAAGTCGCTCTGGACCGAGGCCTACTTCATGACCGGGCTCTACATCCTGGCCTTCGTCCTGGTGTTCCTCGCTTATTACGGCTTCCACTACCTGGCCTACGGCAGCTGAGGCACTCAGCTCGCCGCGTTCGGATCGAACCGCTCGATGAACCCGATGAGCGCCGCCACGGCGGCGCCCATGTCGGCGGGGCTGGCATATTCGGCCGGGTTGTGGCTGATGCCGCGGCGGCAGCGGACGAACAGCATGGCCGAGGGGCAGAGCTTCGCCATCATCATGGCATCGTGGCCGGCCCCGGACGGCAGATGCAGCGGCTTGTGGCCGAGCGCCGTGATGGAGTCTGCGAACAGCGCCTGCAGTGCAGGCGCGCAGGGCGTCGTCGTGGTCTCGTAGAGCGGCTGGAGCTCGATCTCGAGGCCGCGCGCCTCGACGAGGCGGAAGGTCTCGGCGCGGATGTCGGTGATGGCGGCGCGGCGGGTCGCGTCGGTCATGGAACGCAGGTCGACCGTGAAGACGACGCGGCCCGGAATCACATTGGTCGCGCCCGGCGCGGCCTCGATGCGGCCGACCGTGCCGACCATGCGGTCGTCCCGGTGCGCGAGCGCGATGCGCTCGACCGCGAGCACGAGCTCGGCCGCGCCCGCGAGCGCGTCGTGGCGCAGGCCCATGGGCACGGTGCCGGCATGGCCGGCCTCGCCCGTCACGGTGACGCGCAGCCGGTTGGCGCCGACGATGCCGGTGACGATGCCGAGGGGCTGGTTTTCGGCTTCGAGCACCGGGCCCTGCTCGATGTGCACTTCCACATAGGCCGCGGCCTCACCGCGCTGGTAGGCGGCCTGCGGGATCTCGGCGGGCGACTTGCCATAGGCCTTGAGCGCGTCCGCGTAGCTCACGCCGCCGCGGTCCGTCAGCGCCAGCATCGCGGGATCGAAGGCGCCGGCGCAGGCGGCCGAGGACGAGAGCGTGCTCGGGAAGCGCGAGCCCTCCTCGTCGCCGAAGGCGAGCACGTCGAGCCCGAAGCCGAGGCGCTTGCCGCTGCGCACCAGGTGCTCGGCCGTGAGAATGCCGGCGATCACGCCGAGCGGGCCGTCATACCTGCCGGCGTCAATCACGGTGTCGATGTGCGAGCCGATGAGCAGGCGTTTCCCCTCACCCCACCTCCCGCGCACCGTCCCGAGCACATCCTCGGAAACCGCGAGACCCGCCTCGCGCATCCAGCGCGCCACCAGATCGGCGGCCCTGCGGTGCTCAGGGGTCAGGAACAGGCGCACGAGGCGGCCGGGTTCGGCCGAGATCGCGCCGAGCTCCTCGATCATGGCGGCGGCGCGGGCGCCGAGCGCTGCCGGGTCGGCGCGTGTCATTGCGCCTGGATCCATTGGCCGACCTTCGCGCGTTCCTGCTCGGTCATGCCGGTCTGGTTGCCCAGCGGCATCGCCTTGTTATGCACCGTCTGGGTGAGCACGAGCTGCGAGAACTTGCGCAGCTCCGCGACCGACTCGAGCGTCACGTTCTTCGGCGGCTCCTTGAAGCTCTCGTGGGTCGGCGCCTTGGCGTGACACGTGATGCAGTGCTTTTGCACCAGGCCCATCACCTCGGCATCGGAGACCGCGCCGACCGCGCCCGTGGCTGTGCGCGGCGCCGTGACGTAGATCGCGCACATCAGCGCGAAGACCGCGACCGGCGCGGCCCAGCCGAACTTGTCCCAGTCGTCGCCCGCATCGACACGGTTGAGATAGTGGCGGATCAGCGCGCCCGCGATCAGGATCAGCGCGACGACGAGCCAGGAATGCGGATGACCATAGAGGAACGGATAGTGGCCCGAGACCATCATCACGAGCACGGGCAGCGTCAGGTAGTTGTTATGCACCGAGCGCTGCTTGCCGATCTTGCCGTATTTCGGATCGGGCGCCTCGCCGGCGAGGAGCTGCGCGACCATCTTCTTCTGGTTCGGGATGATCACCATGAAGACATTGGCGGCCATGATCGAGCCGACCAGCGCGCCGACGTGAATGAAGGCCCCGCGCCCCGAGAACACGCGCGTGTAGAAGGCGGACGCGATGAGGATCAGGGCGAAGACCAGGATGCCGAGAACCACTGTGTTCTCGCCGAGCCGTGAGCGGCAGATGCCGTCATAGATCGCCCAGCCGGCCGCGAGCGAGACGAGCGAGATCGCGACCGCCTGCCACGGGGTGATATCGAGAACCGAAGCATCGATCAGATAAGCACGCGCGTGCAGATAGTATTGCACGACAAGGAGCGCGAGGCCGGTCGCCCAGGTGAGATAGGCCTCCCACTTGAACCAGTGCAGATGCGGCGGAAGATGCGGCGGCGCTACCGTGAACTTCTCGACGTGATAGAAGCCGCCGCCGTGGACCTGCCACGCGGTGCCGAACACGCCGGGCGACTTTCGCTCCGCCTGATTGAGCGAATAGTCGAGCGCCATGAAGTAGAACGACGTGCCGATCCAGCCGATGCCGACGATCAGATGCGCCCAGCGGATCAGCAGATTGAGCCAGTCGGAGAGGAAGACGTCCATATTATCTCGGCCAACAGCGTCTCAGCGCCGCATCCGTCATCCTGAGGTGCGAGCGCTC
>JAEYAU010000025.1 GCA_023404705.1 Pseudomonadota bacterium | reverse complement strand
AGCCGGAAACGTCGATCAGCAGCAGGATCGGCCGCGGGCGCTTGACGCGGCGCAGCCGCTTGAGGCTCATCACCTCGCCGTCGTGGCGGATCGCGTCCCTGAGGCTTTTCGCGAGGTCGACCATGGTGCCGCGCCGGGCGGCCCTGCGGCGATAGCCGCGGCGGCGCGGCAGATGCGCGGGCGCTGCGCGGGCGAAGCGGCGCAGCGCTTCGCTGTCGGTCATGCCGGTGAAGCGGCGCGCGGAGAGTGACTCCGCCGCGGTCGCGGCCTGTCCGGCTTCGTTGATCTCGTCCGAATAGAGCGGCTGCTCGCCGGCCGGGCTCTCCTCCTGGACCTTCACCTCCTCGGACTCGTCGGAGAGCTGCAGCACGTCGATGCCTTCCGCGCCGAGGAAATGGAAGTCGAACAGCGCATGGAAATCGCCGCGGCGTTCGGGCGGCGGTGCGAGGGTCGCCAGCGCGGCCTGACGGATGTCCTCAATCGAGCGCGGGCCGAGCAGGCCGACCGCCGCGATGAAGGCCGTGGTCTGCTCCGGGGCGACCGCGAAACCGTTGGCACGCAGCAGCGACGGAAACGCGACGAAGGGGCGCGTCGCCCTTGGGAGCGCATCGAGGCTCACGCGGCCGCCTCCGCCAGGATGGAATCGAGCCGGCCCGAGACGAAGGCGAGATCCTCCTCGTCCTTGAGCGCGACGCCGATGGCGCGCTTGAACGCCTCGGGCCAGCGCGCGCCGCGCTCGTGCAGCAAAGTCGCAGCCTCGGCCCAGTCCACGGCCTCGGCGATGCCGGGCGGCTTGGTGAGCGGCTCGCGCCGCAGGCGTCCGACGGCGGCAACGACCGCGCGCGCCGTGCTCTCGGCGACGCTGGAGGCGCGCATCATGATGATGCGGGCTTCGCGATCGGGCGCCGGATAGTCGATCCAGTGATAGACGCAGCGGCGGCGCAGCGCTTCGTGTAGCTCGCGCGTGCGGTTCGAGGTGAGGATCACGACTGGCCGCTCATGCGCGCGCAAGGTGCCGCGCTCGGGGATCGAGATCGAGAAGTCGGAGAGGAATTCCAGCAGGAAGGCCTCGAACTCCTGGTCCGAGCGGTCGATCTCGTCGATCAGCAGCACGGCCTCGTCGGGCGCGCGCAGCGCCGCGAGCATCGGCCGCTCGATCAGGAACTCGTCACGATAGATGTCGATCGGCTGATCGCCGGCCTGACGGATGGCCAGCATCTGTCGCGGGTAATTCCATTCATAGAGCGCCGCGGAGGAGTCGATGCCTTCGTAGCACTGCAGGCGGATAAGCCGCCGGCCCAGCACCGCGGCGATCGCCTTGGCGGCCTCGGTCTTGCCCACACCGGGTGTGCCTTCGAGCAGCAGCGGCTTGCCGAGCGCGAGCGCGAGATAGGCCGCGGTCGAAAGGCCCTCATCGGCCAGGTAATAGGCCGACCGCATGGCCCGCTCGAGCGTCTCGGGCGAGTCGATGCCGACGACCTGGGAGCGGACCGCCATGCGTCAGCGCCTCGCCTGCGGCTTCGCGCCGCCCTGCGCGCGAAGGGCGCGCAGCACTTTTTCGGGGGTGATCGGCAGATCGTCGATGCGCACGCCGACCGCGTTGAAGATCGCGTTGGCGACCGCGGGCAGCACCGGGTTGGCGCACATCTCGCCCGGCCCCTTGCCGCCGAAGGGACCGTCGGGCGCGGGACGCTCCAGCACCGTGATGTTGTGCGGGCAGATGTCGCCCGGACCGGGCATCAGATATTCGTTGTAGTCGCGCGGGCCATGGCTCGGGTCCGGATAGTAGGGCTCCGGCGTCTCGTAGAGCGCGTGGCTGACGCCCATCCAGGCGCCGCCGACGAGCTGCTGCTCGACCAGCCGCGGGTTCAGCGCGCGGCCGAGCTCATAGGCGCTGTTCATCTCGATCATGGCGACTTCGCCGGTCTCGTCGTCGACCTCGACCTCGGCGACCAGGCAAGCATGCGCGTAGCAGGTCGCCGGGCTCATCTCGCCGTTCTCGGGATCGACATCGGAGAGTGGCACCAGGAAGATGCCGCGGCCCGCGATGGTCTTGCCCTGCCGGAACTGGGCCGCGATGGCGACGTCCTTGGTCGAGATCGCGCGATGCGGCGCGCCCTTCACGTGGATGTTGCCCTTGCCGTCGGTGACGAGGTCGCCGGCATTGACCTCCAGCTCCTCGGCGGCCGCTTCCATCATCACGCCGCGCGCCTCCTTGGCGGCGACCATGACGGCGTTGCCGACGCGATGCGTGCCGCGCGAAGCGAAGGAGCCCATATCGTGCGGGCCGGTGTCGGAATCGGCGGTGTCCACATGGACGTCGTCCACCGGCACGCCGAGGGTCTCGGCGCAGATCTGACGCATGACCGACTTCATGCCCTGGCCGAGATCGATGGCGGAGAGCGAGACCGTGAACTTGCCGCTGGGATTGGAATGCACCAGCGCCTGGCTCGGATCGCCGCCGAGATTCATGCCGATCGGATAGTTGATCGCCGCGATGCCGCGTCCGCGATGTTTCATCAGCGCCTCCTGGTGCCGAAGACGGAGGAGAAGCGGGTCGCGCCGTGCTGCACGCCGGGCGACGGCGG
>JAEYAU010000272.1 GCA_023404705.1 Pseudomonadota bacterium | reverse complement strand
CGGCGAGGCCGGCCGCTTCTCCGCTTCGTTCGGTGTGAACCGTTAGAAGCCGCCGCCGTAGATCGAGGGGCTCGACACCGGGCCCCACGGACCTTCCGAATAGACCGGCGCCTCGACCGCGGCGCGGCCCTCATAGGCGCTGCGGCCGTGGTGAACCTGCGCGCGGCCCTCATAGGCATTGCGGCCCTGGTAGACCTGCGCGCGGCCCTCATAGGCGCTGGCCGTCTGGCCAGCCGGGAGCTTGCCCGCGAGCATGTCCTTGCCGCCTTCGTACCAGCTGGTCATGCCGGAGATCGGAGCCGCAACGCGCTCGCCCGGGACGCCGGTGCCCTGCGCGAAGGCGCCCGAAGCCGACACGGCGAGAAGCGCGGCCGTGAGTGCAATCTTGGTCTTGGTCAACATGGTGTACTCCTAAGGATCAAGTTGGGGAGCTGGATTGTTCGTCTTCGTTCGAGGCTCTCGCCCCGCCGATGCGCAGGAGATACGAGCCACCCCCCGATTTTCCCAATCACGAACCCTCGCCGCTGTTCACGGATCCGGTGAACGCTTTGTGATGGTCGTTAACGCGACGGCTTTCGCGCACGCCGGCGTAGACACGAGAAATGCCTGCGGCATCGGCACAACTCGCACGCTGGAATATGTGTCGATTCTGTTTCCGACGCC
This sequence comes from Pseudomonadota bacterium, assembly GCA_023404705.1. Classification (GTDB taxonomy): domain Bacteria; phylum Pseudomonadota; class Alphaproteobacteria; order Rhizobiales; family Xanthobacteraceae; genus FEB-22. Next base: position 9,632 of record JAEYAU010000272.1, on the reverse strand, counting down.
GCGTTCCGCGCGCCGTTGCGCGCAACGAAACAGTCCATGCGCATTCTGGAGACAATCGGCGCGGCGGATATTGCCAGCGCTGTGACGGATTCCGTCAGCATGACGCGCGGCATTGTGCACGCAGCGGAAACGCAAAAGCACGTTTACACACGCCCCGGCGCACAATATCTCAAGGCAATCGATCTTTCGCTCCTGCCCCGCGATTCTTCATGCCCCCGACCGTCAGCGCGCAATACGACGACCTCGTCGCGAGCCGTGAGATCGAGCGCGATGCCGCGCAGGAGATGGTGGCGCGCAAGCTTACGCGGCTCTCGGAGCGGCTCGCCGAGCACCGGCTGGCGCGCAAATCCTCCTCGCTCGGCTGGCTGTTCGGCAGCCGCGCCAAGCGCGAAGGTGTGCCGCGCGGGCTCTACATCCATGGCGACGTCGGCCGCGGCAAGACCATGCTGATGGACCTGTTCTTCGAGGCGAGCCCGGTCGCGCGCAAGCGGCGCATCCACTTCCACGAGTTCATGGCCGACGTGCACGAGCGCGTGCACACGCTGCGCCAGAAGCTCAAGTCCGGCGAGCTGAAAAACGGCGACCCGATCGCGCACGCCGCGGCCGCGATCGCGGACGAAGCCTGGCTGCTCTGCTTCGACGAATTCCACGTCACCGACATCGCCGACGCGATGATTCTCGGCCGCCTGTTCGCGGCGCTGTTCGAGCACGGCGTCGTCGTGGTCGCGACCTCCAACGTCGCGCCGTCCGATCTCTATCGCGAGGGTCTCAACCGCGCGCTCTTTCTCCCCTTCATCGCGCTGTTCGAGAAGCACATGGAAGTGGTGCGTCTCGACGCCCGCGCCGACTTCCGCCTCGAGAAGCTCGCCGGCATGCGGGTCTGGCACGTACCCGCCGACGCCGCCGCCAGCGCCGCGCTCGACGAGATGTGGCAGCGCCTCACGCACGGGCACCGCGGCACGCCGCACGAGCTGGTCGTGAAGGGCCACGTCGTGCATGTGCCACGCGCGGCCATGGGCGCGGCGCGCTTCACGTTCCGCGAGCTGTGCGAGAAACCCTTGGGCGCCAGCGATTACTTGAAGATCGCGCGCGAATTCCACACGCTCGTCATCGATCGCGTCCCGGTGATGGGCTGGGAGCAGCGCAACGCCGCGAAGCGCTTCATCACGCTGATCGACACGCTCTACGACAACGCCGTGAAGCTCATCGCGTCAGCGGCCGCGCTGCCGCACGAGCTCTACCATGCGGACCACGGCGTCGAGGTGCACGAATTCCAGCGCACCGCGTCGCGTCTGATCGAGATGGGCTCTGAGGCCTATCTCGCGCTCCCGCACGGCCGCCGCGATACGCCAAGCGAGTCGACGGAAGGCATCATCGAGACGTAACTCTCCGCGAGCGTCGCCCTTCGACCGTCATCCTGAGGTGCGAGGGCTCGTCGCGTTGCGACGAGCCGGAGCCTCGAAGGATGAACGGCCCGGGCCTGTCCACGTGCTCGCTGAAGCGCCTCGGCCGCCGCCCTTCGAGACTCGCTGCGCTCGCGCCTCAGGGTGACGGGATCGAAGTGAGAGTGCGCCGCGTCGGCCGATATTGATTCGCCTGAGGACGCTGACTCGCAGAACGCGTGCACAAAAGGATCTTCGGCGCCGCGTAAGTTGCGAAGCCTGCGCCGCGCCTTTCCACACGCTCCGAAGCCGCTTGCCCCCCATGCTGCAGCGCGAGACCATGCCGCAGCGCAATGTCGAATCTGGGCTGACTTGGGTTTGGCATAATGTATTATAGCCGTAATACCGTACCGGCCCCCGCTGGTGACCCCGCCGCATGTCGACTTGAACGCCTCTGACGGAAGGTCTAACGACTTCGCGGCTGCGAGACCTGCAGCCGACCTCTTTTCACAGGATCTTCCCGACATGGCGCGTAACAAAATCGCATTGATCGGCGCAGGCCAGATCGGCGGCACCCTCGCCCACCTGGTGGGCCTCAAGGAACTCGGCGACGTCGTGCTCTTCGACATCGCCGAGGGCATCCCGCAGGGCAAGGCGCTCGACATCGCCGAGTCTTCGCCGGTCGACGGCTTCGACGCGCGCTATACGGGCGTGAACGCCTACGAGGCGATCGAGGGCGCCGACGTCTGCATCGTCACGGCCGGCGTGCCGCGCAAACCCGGCATGAGCCGCGACGACCTGCTCGGCATCAATCTCAAGGTGATGGAGCAGGTGGGCTCGGGCATCCACAAATATGCGCCGAACGCCTTCGTCATCTGCATCACCAATCCGCTCGACGCTATGGTGTGGGCGCTGCAGAAGGCTTGCGGCCTGCCGAAGACCCACGTGGTCGGCATGGCGGGTGTGCTCGACTCGGCGCGCTTCCGTTATTTTCTCGCCGACGAGTTCAATGTCTCCGTGGAAGACGTCACGGCCTTCGTGCTCGGCGGCCACGGCGACACCATGGTGCCGCTCGTCCGCTACTCCACGGTCGCCGGCATTCCGCTGCCCGACCTCGTGCGCATGGGCTGGACCACGCAGCAGCGTCTCGACGCGATCGTGCAGCGCACCCGCGACGGCGGCGCCGAGATCGTCAACCTGCTCAAGACCGGCTCCGCCTTCTATGCGCCCGCGGCCTCCGCGATCGCGATGGCCGAGAGCTACCTGCGCGACAAGAAGCGCGTGCTGCCCTGCGCGGCCTATCTCAATGGCGAGTACGGCGTGCGCGATCTTTATGTCGGCGTGCCGACCGTGATCGGCGCCAAGGGCATCGAACGCGTGGTCGAGATCGAGATGAACGGCGCCGAGCGCGAGATGTTCGACAAGTCCGTGATGTCGGTGCACGGCCTGGTCGAGGCCTGCAAGAAGATCGCACCGACGCTCGGCAAATGAGCGTCAGCCTGATGCTCGGGATGATCAACACGTAATACGGAAGAGGCGCGAGACATGAACATCCACGAGTATCAGGCAAAGGCGGTGCTGGCCGAGTTCGGCGTGCCGGTGGCGCATGGCATCGCGGCTTTCACGGTGGACGAAGCCGTGAAAGCCGCCCAGCAGCTCGGCGGCCCCGTCTGGGTTGTGAAGGCGCAGATCCACGCCGGCGGCCGCGGCAAGGCCGGCGGAGTCAAGGTCGTGAAGTCGATCGACGACGTGAAGTCCGAGGCGACGCGCCTCCTTGGCTCCACGCTGGTCACGCACCAGACCGGGGCGAAGGGCAAGCAGGTCAACCGCATCTATGTCGAGGAAGGCTCCGCGATCGAGCGCGAGTTCTATCTCTCGGCGCTGGTCGACCGCACTACCTCACGCATCGCCTTCGTGGTCTCGACCGAAGGCGGCATGGACATCGAGGAAGTCGCGCACAAGACGCCCGCGAAGATCCTCACCTTTTCGATCGATCCCGCGACCGGCGTGATGCCGTTCCACGGCCGCCGCGTCGCCCAGGCGCTCGGGCTCAAGGGTGACCTCGCCAAGCAGGCCGAGGCCATGATCGCCAAGCTCTATGCGGCCTTCACCGCGAAGGACATGAGCCTGCTCGAGATCAACCCGCTGGTCGTCACCAAGGACCAGAAGCTCATCTGCCTCGACGCCAAGGTCGGCTTCGACGGCAACGCGCTCTATCGCCATGCGGACATCATGAATCTTCGCGACCTCACCGAGGAGGACGAGAAGGAGATCGAGGCGTCGAAATACGATCTCAACTACATCGCGCTCGACGGCACGATCGGCTGCATGGTGAACGGCGCCGGCCTCGCCATGGCGACCATGGACATCATCAAGCTCTATGGCATGGCGCCGGCGAACTTCCTCGACGTCGGCGGCGGCGCCACCAAGGAGAAGGTGGTCGCGGCCTTCAAGATCATCACCTCGGACCCGAACGTGAAGGGCATCCTGGTGAACATCTTCGGCGGCATCATGCGCTGCGACATTATCGCGGCCGGAGTCGTTGAAGCCGTCAAGGAAGTCGGCCTCAAGGTGCCGCTGGTCGTGCGCCTCGAGGGCACTAATGTGGAGCTCGGCAAGCAGATCATCACGGACAGCGGGCTCAACGTGATCCCGGCCGACGATCTCGACGATGCCGCCCAGAAGATCGTGAGCGCCGTGAAGGGGGCCTGATGTGGCGTGGCTTTCTGCTCTACGGCGGCCTGATCGCTGCGATGCTGCTCGGCATCTGGCAAGCGGTGCGGGAATCGAAGAGAGACGAGAGCATCCGCGTCCATCCTTCCCAATGGTACAGGATCCAGGCGTGGCTCATGTTGGCGGGCCTTGCGGTCGCGTATCTGTTGTTCAGCCTGTTCTTGACGTTCCATCCCGAGCCCGCTTCGCTCCGCACCCTCGGCTGACATTGCTCGGGCGCGCGGCCATGCTCGTTGCGTGCAGTGTAAGCTTCGCGGCTCCGGCAAGCGCCGACCCCAATGACGCGCTGATCAAGCTCATCCAGGACTATTGCATCAACTTCCGCGGCACACCCGATGCGGCGCTCGCGCGCGCGATGAAGTCGGGACTCGATCCGCGAGGCGCGAGCCGTGACGGGGGACCGCCCTACACGACCGAGATCGGCCTCGTGAAAATTCCGGGCTCCGTCGTGATGACGTTCTCGAGCCCGTCCAAATCGAAGCCGATCACCGAATGCCGCTTCGTCGCCTATTCGGACGAGATGGCGGCGCTCGCCAAGCGCATGAAGGACGACTACGCCCTGGGCATCGAGACCGTGCGGCCGCTCGACAATTGGCGCGAAGCTTCGGGCCGCGCCGGCTTCGGCGGACGCTCGTATCGGTTCCGGCTGCAATACGGCTTGCAGGACAATCGCAAGGCCGGTGCCTTCACGCTCACGGTCACGCGGGCGAAGCCATGACCAGCCGTGAGCAATTCACCTTCTTCCATCCGCTGCGGGTACGCTGGGCCGAGCTCGACCCGCAGGGGATCGTCTTCAATGCGAACTACCTGATGTATTTCGATATCGCGATGACCGAATACATGCGCGGCATCGGGCTGCTCTATCAGGATTATCTCAAGACGTTCGGCACGGACATCTTCGCCGTGAATGCCGGCATCAACTTCCGTGCCTCGGCGGTCTACGACGACGAGATCGACGTCGGCGCGCGCGTCGCGCAGATCGGGCGGACGAGCGTCACCTTCGCGATGGCGGTCTTTCGCAAGGACGAGCTGCTGGTCGACGGCAGCATGATTTATGTGAACGCCGACCACGCAACCAAGAAGACGGCGCCGCTGCCGCAGCCGTTTCTCGACCGGATCCTCGCGTTCGAGCGCACGGCGCCGGAACGCAAGAACTAAACCCGCACTTTCAGAGAAGGAACGCGCTCGTGTCCATCCTCATCGGCAAGTCAACCAAGGTCATCTGCCAGGGCTTCACCGGCAAGAACGGCACCTTCCACTCCGAGCGCGCCATCGAGTACGGGACCAAGATGGTCGGCGGCACCGCGCCCGGCAAAGGCGGCTCCACCCATCTCGGCCTGCCGGTGTTCGACACCGTGTTCGAGGCGCGCGAGAAGACCGGCGCCGATGCGAGCGTGATCTACGTGCCGCCGGCGGGCGCCGCCGACGCGATCTGCGAGGCGATCGAGGCCGAGATCCCGCTCATCGTCTGCATCACGGAAGGCATCCCGGTGCTCGACATGGTGCGCGTGAAGCGCGCGCTCGAGGGCTCCAAGTCGCGCCTGATCGGCCCGAACTGCCCGGGCGTGATGACGGCGGGCGAGTGCAAGATCGGTATCATGCCGGGCAACATCTTCTCGAAGGGCAAGGTCGGCATCGTCTCCCGCTCGGGCACCCTCACCTATGAGGCGGTCTTCCAGACCACGGCCGAGGGCCTCGGCCAGACCACGGCGGTTGGCATCGGCGGCGACCCCGTGAAGGGCACCGAATTCATCGACATGCTGGAGATGTTCCTCCGGGATAAGAAGACCGAAGCCATTGTCATGATTGGTGAAATCGGTGGATCGGCCGAGGAGGACGCGGCCGAGTTCATCAAGAGCGAGGCCAAGAAGGGTCGCGCCAAGCCCATGGTCGGGTTCATCGCGGGCCGCACCGCCCCGCCCGGCCGCCGCATGGGTCATGCGGGCGCCATCATCTCGGGCGGCAAGGGCGACGCCGAGTCCAAGATCGCGGCCATGGAAGCGGCCGGAATCCGGGTCTCGCCCTCGCCGGCGCGCATTGGCAAGACCCTGGTGGAAGTGTTGAAATCGTAATTCAGTCCTTAAGCTTTTTCTCGTCACATCCTGTGCATAGATAGGGTAGAACCCGGCTGCCCGCCGGGACCGGGCAGATTCGCCTAAGCCCTTGATCGGCCCCCGGGGCACGGCCCCGAGCACACAGGATGCGGTTATGTCTCGCCAGGACGCGAACGCGGCTTTCGCCTTCTCATCGTTTTTGTACGGAGGCAACGCCGCCTATATCGAGGACCTCTACGCCCGGTATCAGGCGGACCCCTCCTCGGTCGACGCCGAGTGGCAGAACTTCTTCGCCAGCCTGAAGGACAACGCGGCCGACGTCACCAAGAGCGCGCGCGGCGCCTCCTGGCGCAAGCCGAACTGGCCGCAGCCCGCTCGTGACGAACTCGTCTCCGCCCTCGACGGCCAGTGGGCCGAGGTCGAGAAGGGGCTCGGCGATAAGATCAAGGCGCGCGCCCAGAAGGGCGGCGTCGAGCTCTCGGCCGCCGACGTGCAACAGGCGACGCGCGACTCGGTGCGCGCCCTGATGCTGATCCGCGCCTTCCGCGCCCGCGGCCATCTCCACGCCAACCTCGATCCGCTCGGCCTCTCGCCGCCCAAGAGCCATGAGGAGCTCGACCCTCGCACCTACGGCTTCGCGGACCACGACCTCGACCGCAAGATCTTCATCGACCACGTGCTCGGCATGGAGTTCGCGAGCCTGCGCGAGATCGTCGCGATCCTGCAGCGCACCTACTGCCAGACGCTCGGCATCGAGTTCATGCACATCTCGAACCCCGCGCGCAAAGCCTGGCTGCAGGAGCGCATCGAGGGGCCCGACAAGGAGATCACCTTCACGCGCGAAGGCAAGCGCGCGATCCTCAACAAGCTCGTCGAAGCCGAGGGCTTCGAGAAATTCCTCGACGTCAAATATGTCGGCACCAAGCGCTTCGGCCTCGACGGCGCCGAGGCCATGATCCCGGCGCTCGAGCAGATCATCAAGCGCGGCGGCGCGCTCGGCGTGAAGGAGATCGTGCTCGGCATGGCGCATCGCGGGCGCCTCAACGTGCTCGCGCAAGTGATGGCGAAACCGCACCGCGCGATCTTCCACGAGTTCAAGGGCGGCTCCTGGATGCCCGACGAAATCGAGGGCTCCGGCGACGTGAAGTATCACCTCGGTGCTTCGTCGGACCGCGACTTCGACGGCAATCGCGTGCATCTCTCGCTCACGGCGAACCCGTCGCATCTCGAGATCGTCGATCCCGTGGTGCTCGGCAAGGTGCGCGCCAAGCAGGACCAGTACGGCGACAAGCCCGACGAGCGCACCTCGGTGATGCCGCTGCTGATCCACGGCGACGCCGCCTTCGCGGGCCAGGGCGTGGTGCCCGAGTGCTTCGGTCTCTCGGAGTTGAAGGGCCATCGCACCGGCGGCTCGGTGCATTTCATCGTCAACAACCAGATCGGCTTCACGACCTATCCGCTCTACAGCCGCTCGTCGCCCTATCCGTCCGACGTCGCCAAGATGATCGAGGCACCGATCTTCCACGTGAACGGCGACGATCCGGAAGCCGTGACGTTCGCCGCGAAGGTCGCGACCGAGTTCCGGCAGAAATTCCAGAAGCCGGTGGTCATCGACATGTTCTGCTATCGGCGGTTCGGCCACAACGAGGGCGACGATCCTTCGTTCACCCAGCCGCTGATGTACAAAAAGATCAAGTCGCATCCATCGACGCTGGAGATCTACGCCAAGAAGCTGGTCGCCGAAGGCGTCGTCGCCGACGGCGAAGTCGAGAAGATGAAGGCCGACTGGCGCGCGCGGCTCGACGCCGAGTACGAGGCCGGCCAGGGCTACAAGCCGAATAAGTCGGACTGGCTCGACGGCCGTTGGGCCGGCTTCAAGGCCGCGGCCGATCATGACGATCCGCGCCGCGGCATCACGGGCGTTGCCACCGAGACGCTCAAAGAGATCGGCGAGAAGATCACGTCGGTGCCGCAGGGCTTCCACGTGCACCGCACGATCCAGCGCTTCCTCGACGCGCGCGCCAAGGCGATCAAGAGCGGCGAGGGCCTCGACTGGGCGACCGCCGAGGCGCTCGGCATCTGCACGCTGCTGCTCGAAGGCCATCCGGTCCGCCTCTCGGGTCAGGACTCCGAGCGCGGCACCTTCTCGCAGCGCCATTCGGTGCTGATCGACCAGGAGAACGAGGCGCGTCACACGTCGTTCAATCACCTGCGCGACGGCCAGGCGCGGTTCGAGGTGATCAACTCGATGCTTTCCGAGGAGGCCGTGCTCGGCTTCGAGTACGGCTACTCGCTCTCGGAGCCGAACGCGCTCACCATGTGGGAGGCGCAGTTCGGCGACTTCGCCAACGGCGCCCAGGTCGTGTTCGACCAGTTCATCTCCTCGGGCGAGCGCAAGTGGCTGCGCATGTCGGGCCTCGTCTGCCTTCTGCCGCATGGCTACGAGGGCCAGGGCCCCGAGCATTCCTCCGCGCGGCTCGAGCGCTTCCTCCAGATGTGCGCCGAGGACAACATGCAGGTCGCGAACTGCACGACGCCCGCGAACTACTTCCACATCCTGCGCCGGCAGCTCAGGCGCGAGATCCGCAAGCCACTGATTCTGATGACGCCGAAGTCGCTGCTGCGCCACAAGCGCGCGGTCTCGCGTCTCGACGAGCTCGGCCCGGACACCACGTTCCACCGTCTGCTCTGGGACGACGCGCAGACCAATCCGAACGAGAAGATCAAGCTCGTTTCCGACGACAAGATCCGCCGCGTCGTGCTCTGCTCCGGCAAGGTCTATTACGACCTGCTCGAGGAGCGCGAGAAGCGCGGCATCGACGACGTCTACCTGCTGCGCGTCGAGCAGCTCTATCCGGTGCCCATGAAGGCGCTGGTGCACGAGCTGCAGCGCTTCAAGCAGGCCGAGACCGTCTGGTGCCAGGAGGAGCCGCGCAACATGGGCTCCTGGCACTTCATCGAGCCGTACCTCGAGTGGGTGCTCAATCAGACCGGCGCCAAGATCAAGCGGCCGCGCTATGCGGGCCGCCCGGCCTCGGCCGCGACCGCCACCGGCCTCATGTCGAAGCACCAGGCGCAACTCAAGAGCATGCTCGACGAAGCGCTGGGCTAAGCTTCATTCATCATCGGCCCGTCACGTCTGCGGCGAGACGGAAGAAGGACTTTCACCATGACTGAGATCCGCGTTCCCACGCTCGGCGAATCCGTCACCGAGGCGACCATCGGCCGCTGGTTCAAGCAGCCCGGCGAGGCCGTCGCGGTGGACGAGCCGCTGGTCGAGCTCGAGACCGACAAGGTGACCATCGAGGTGCCGGCGCCCGCCGCCGGCGTGCTCGCCGAGATCGCGGCCAAGGATGGCGACACGGTCGCGGTCGGCGCGCTGTTGGGACAGATCAAGGACGGCGCTGCGGCAGCCGCGGCCCCGGCCGCCAAGCCGGCTGCTGCGAAGCCGGCCGCTCAGGCG
>JAEYAU010000235.1 GCA_023404705.1 Pseudomonadota bacterium | reverse complement strand
CTCGCGCTTCGCGCGAGCACCTCAGGGTGACGGTCTATGGGTGGCGACTCGCGGCGGACAGGAGAATGCATTGAACACTTCCCACCTCGACGGCGAGATCCGCGACGGCCGGCACGTGATGCAGGTGCGGGTGTTCTACGAGGACACCGACTTCACGGGCATCGTCTATCACGCGAGCTATCTGCGGTTCATGGAGCGCGGGCGCACCAACTATCTGCGCCTGATCGGCGCCGATCAGCGCGCGCTGTTCGAGGAGACCGAGAAGGAGGCGCCGGGCTTCGCCTTCGTGGTGCGCTCGATGAACATCGAATACCTGAAACCCGCGCGCATGGACGACGTGCTCACGATCACGACGTCGGCCGACGAGGTGAAGGGCGCCTCCATGATGCTCGGCCAGCGCGTCTCGCGCGCAGACGAACTCCTGGTCGAAGCGCGCGTGCGCTGCGCCTTCATCTCGGCCGGCCGCGCGCGGCCGATCCCGAAGCCGCTGCGCATCGCCATGCGGGCGGATTTGGACAGTAGGGCGCAATAGCCCGCGCAGCGGGCGTATTGCGCCGTGGGCCTCACGTCAGGCTCATGCATGGGGGAGGCCCAGTCGGCGCACTACGCGCTGCGCGCTATTGCGCCCCACGAAGTCACGCCGCGCGATGCCGCGCCTGCTCCTCCAGATAAAGCGGGTTCTCGATCTCCAGCGCCAGCGCGACGCTCGGGCGCTTGCGCATGCGGGAGGCGTAGTCCTTCACGTTGGGCCATTTCGACAGGTCGAGCGGCGTCGCGCGCGACCAGCTCAGCACCACCGTGAGATAGGCGTCGGCCACGCTAAAGCGGTCGAGCACGAACTCGCGGCCCGCGAGATGCGCGTCGAGATAGTCGAGCCGCCATTTGCCCTTCTCCATCACATAGGCCTTGGTCTCGGCCGAGGCCTTGGGGTCGAGCAGTGTCGTGAACAGGCCGCGGTGCAGCTCGCTGGCGATGAAATTGAGCCACTGCTGCAGCTTGGCGCGCTCCCAGGCATCCGTCGGCGCGAGGCCCGCCTGCGGGAAACGGTCCGCGACGTATTGCAGGATCGCGGCGTTCTCGCTCAGCAGCTCGCCCGCATCGGTGCGCAGCACCGGCACATAGCCGAGCGGGTTGATGGCGCGGAAATCGGCGCCGTCGGGCAGCTTCTTGGTCTTGGGATCGACGTTGATGAAGTTGGCGGTGCCGCCGGCTTCATTGAGCACGATGCGGGTGGCCATCGAGCAGGCGAGCGGAGAAAAATACAGGTCCATGAGGTTCTCCCTTCTATTTTTGTACTGTTTCGCATTATATATGCTCGGGTCAAGGAATTTGTTGCGAGATGGTACAAAAAACTGACAGCAGCCCGCGCCGCCGTGGCCGGCCACGCGCCTACGACCCGGACGTCGCGCTCTCGCGCGCGGTCGAGACCTTCTGGGCGCACGGCTATGCGGGCACGTCGCTCGACGATCTTTCGGCCGCCATGGGCATGAACCGGCCGAGCCTCTATGCGGCCTTCGGCGACAAGCGCGACCTCTATCTCAAGAGCCTCGCGTTCTACCGGCAGCGCTCCGCGGCGATGATCCGCGACGCGCTCGCGGACGATCCGCCGCTGCGCGAGTTCATGCGCCGCTTCTACGGGGCGGCGCTCGAGAGCTATCGGCCGGGCGCGCCCGACGCGCGCGGGTGCTTCCTGGTCGGCACCGCGACGACCGAAGCGGCGAGCGATCCCGAGGTGCGCGCGCTGCTCGGCGAGGGCGTGCGCAAGCTCGACGAGCTGTTCGTCAAGCGCATCCGCCTCGCAATCGAGCGCGGCGAGATCGCCCGTGATGCGGACCCGCAGGCGCTCGCCTATCTGGCCTCCGGCACGCTGCATACGCTGGCGCACCGCGCCCGCTCCGGGCTTTCCCGGCGCGAGCTCGAGGGGCTGATCGAAGCCGCGATCGCGGCGATCTGCGGCCGTGCGGGCTGAGGCCAACTCGACGCGCGCGCGCAACTCATGTAAATGCCCTTAACATGAACTGGTCCCGAGGCCCGCGCGGCTATCACCACGGCAATCTGAAGGAGGCGCTGATGCGCGCCGCCCTCGATCTGATTGCCGAGAAGGGACCCGCGGGCCTCACCTTCGCGGAGGCCGCGCGCTCCGCCGGCGTCAGCCCGGCCGCGCCCTATCGGCACTTCCGCGATCGCGACGAGCTCATCGCCAGTGTGGCGCTGCGCGGCTTCGAGCTGTTCGAAGAGGCGCTCTCGAAGGCTTGGAACCAGGGCAAGCCCGAGCCGTTCCGCGCCTTCGAGCGACTCGGCAAGGCCTATCTCGATTTCGCCCGCACCGAGCCGGCCTACTACTCGGCAATGTTCGAAGCCGGCATCTCGTACGAGGGCAATGCCGAGCTGCGCCAAGCGGGCGAGAAGGCGTTCGGCGTGCTGCGCTCCGCGGCCGAGCGGCTGGCCGCCACGCTGCCGGCCGGCAAGCGTCCGCCCGCGCTGATGATGAGCCTGCACATCTGGGCGCTCTCGCACGGGATCGCGTCGCTGTTCGGCCGTGGCGATGCGGCGCGCCGCCCGCTGCCGATGTCGCCGGAGGATCTGCTGGAAGCCGGCGTGCTGGTCTATCTGCAAGGTCTGGGTCTACCGCCGGACGACCACAAGGATTCGTGAAGTTCCCGGAACGCCTCTCCCTTGACAAGACGGGAGGGTCCACGTAGCTATGTGAATGTTATTTACATTCACACGCGAGGTCGCCATGCCTATCGTTGCCAAACTCGACGAGCTCGGAAAACCCGCCTGGATCGCGCTGATGATCCTCGGATTCATCGTCTTCTGGCCGCTCGGCCTCGCGATCCTGGCCTACATCATCGGGAGCGGACGTATGGGATGCTGGAAGCGCAACGGCCACTGGGGCCGCTGGCACGAGAATGCGGAGCGGATGCGCGGTCAGTGGCACTATCCGCGCTCGAGTGGCAACCGCGCCTTCGACGAATATCGGATGGAGACGCTGAAGCGCCTCGAGGAGGAGCAGCGCGAGTTCCAGGACTTCCTGGAGCGCCTGCGCCTCGCCAAGGACAAGCAGGAGTTCGACCAGTTCATGGCCGAGCGCCGCAACCGGCCGGCGCCTCCCGCGGGCGGTGCGGAGCCGCAGCCGCAGGCCTGATCGAACTTTCCGTACCGCGTGTGGTTCGGGCCGTGCGCCGCAAGGCGCGCGGCCCGAATGCGTTTTCGGCCGCCTCGCACGTCGCGGCATAGCCGCACAGCCGCATTCATCCGGAGTCCCGTAGGGCAGGCCGCCGCCAAGGGTCCGCCGCGGCGCCATAATTCCAATCCGAGGCGCCCTGGTAACGAAGCCTTAACCACACCTGGGGCCTGTTACGAGCGGAGCGATCGGTCAGGTGCCCTAGTTTGGTCAAATTTCGCGCGGAATCCGTCACTTGCCGGTGGGACGGCTCGAATTTCCGCGAGCTTCAGGTGTGAGACGGACGCGCCGTCGCCAGGCCGTCACGCACACCGCCCTATTTGACCCGCTGCGGGCACCGGCCACGTCGCCAAGACCGTAATGCCCAAGACCGTCATGCATTTGGGATACCCAGAGGACGTCACATGAATCCTGCCGACGTGGCGCAGTCGGCGCTGCCGCTCAGCTCCTCCGACCTGTCGATCTTCGGCCTGTTCTGGTCGGCGCATATTGTCGTCAAGGCCGTGATGCTCGGCCTGCTCGTGTCGTCGGTCTGGGTCTGGGCGATCGTCATCGACAAGACGCTGCTCTATGCGCGCACCAAGCGCGCCATGGACCGCTTCGAGAAGACCTTCTGGTCCGGCCAATCGCTCGAGGAACTCTACCGCACGCTCTCGGCGCGCCCCGCGCATTCCATGGCGGCGCTGTTCGTCGCCGCGATGCGCGAGTGGAAGCGCTCCTTCGAGGGCTCGAGCCGCGCGCTGGGCGGCCTGCAGATGCGCATCGAGAAGGTGATGGACGTCACCATCGCGCGCGAGATCGAGCGGCTGGAACGCCGGCTGCTGGTGCTTGCGACCGTGGGTTCCGCCGGCCCCTTCATCGGCCTGTTCGGAACCGTCTGGGGCATCATGACGAGCTTCCAGTCGATCGCGGCCTCGAAGAACACCTCGCTGGCGGTCGTGGCGCCCGGCATCGCCGAGGCCCTGTTCGCGACCGCAATCGGCCTCGTTGCCGCCATCCCGGCGACGATTTTCTATAACAAGTTCACATCCGAGGTGAACAAGCAGGCGCAGCGCCTGGAAGGCTTCGCCGACGAGTTCTCGGCGATCCTGTCGCGTCAGATCGACGAGCATGCGTAGGGGACGTTAGGGGACATGGGCGCGAGCAGCGGGGGCGGAGGCGTCGCGGTCGGCAAGCGCCGGCATCGCCGCAAGCCCGTCATGGCCGAGATCAACGTGACGCCGTTCGTCGACGTCATGCTGGTGCTGCTCATCATCTTCATGGTCTCGGCGCCGCTGCTCACGGTCGGCGTGCCGATCGACCTGCCGCAGAGCCAGGCCAAGTCGATCGACCAGGACAAGGAACCGCTCACCGTCTCGGTGAATGACAAGGGCCAGGTTTACCTGCAGAATTCGGAGATCAAGGTCGAGGAGCTGGTGCCGAAGCTGCAGGCGATCACGCAGGCGCGCGGCGGCGGCGGTGATGAGCGCATCTATGTGCGCGGCGACAAGAAGGTCGATTACGGGACAGTGATGCGTGTGATGGGGCGGCTCTCCGCGGCGGGCTTCCGCCGCGTGGCGCTGGTGACGGAGGTCGAGCAGGGGTCGTGAAGAGCGGGACGCGATTCAAGACCGGAGTGACAGTCTCGGCGGTCGGGCACGTGGTCGTGCTCGCCTGGGGACTGATTTCGTTCGGCGTGAAGCCGCACGAGCCCAAGAACGAGGAAGTCCTCGCGGTCGACGTGATCTCCGACACCCAGTTCAATCAGGCCACGAAAGGCCTGCGTCACGCCAAGCCGGCCGAGCAGCCGAAGCAGAAGGTCGAGAAGATCGCCGAGGCGAAGCCGGTCGAGAACGAGGCCAGCAAGGTCGTCGAGAACAAGCCCGAGATCGAGGCCGCGGTCGACGAGCCGAAGCCGCCGAAGCCCGAGCCCGAGAAGAAGCCTGAGCCGAAGAAGGTCGAGCCGCCGAAGGAAGCGAAGGTCGAGCCGCCAAAGCCGGAGGCCAAACCCGAGCCGAAGCCGGAGCCGAAGGTCGACCAGATCGCCGAGGCGCTGAAAAAAGAAGAGCCGAAGAAGAAGCCCGAGCCGAAGAAGCCCGAGCCGCCGAAAGAGGCGAAGAAGGAAGAGCCGAAGAAGCCGGAGCCGAAGTTCGACCCGGCAAGCATCCAGAAGCGTCTCGCACTGATCGACAAGCGCGAGCCGCAGCGGCGCCTCGCGGCCGGCGAGACGCTGAGCCAGACGGCTTCGCTCGGCACGCCGACAGCCAGCGCGCCGCAGCTCAGCATGAACGAGCTGGCGGCGTTGCGCGCGCGGCTGCAGGAATGCTGGACCGTCCCGGTCGGCGTCGCCGACGCGCGTGACCTGCAAATTCAGGTGCGCATCCAGTTCCGCAGGGACGGCTCCCTCGCAGCTGAGCCGGCGCTCCTCAACCGCGGCCATCACCCGGCCTTCCAGGTCGCGGCCGAGAGTGCGCTGCGCGCCGTGAAGAAATGCGCCCCTTACAGCTTCATGCCCGTTGCGAAATACGAGGCCTGGAAAGACGTCGAGGTCACCTTCGATCCGCGCGACATGTTCCGAGGATGAACCTGGACAGCGCGCAAACTTCGGAAGCTCCCAAGCTATGACGCATGACTGTTCGTTCGGCTCGCGTGTGCTCACGACGCGCCGCCGTCTGCTGACCGGTGTCACCGCTCTCGGCGGCGCGCTCGCCCTGCCGCACGCGGCGCTGGCGCAACTCAAGCTCGACGTCACGCAGGGCAATGTCGCGCCCATGCCGATCGCGCTGCCCGACTTCGTCGGCGGCGCGCCGCAGGACAGCGAGGTCGCGCGCGGGGTCACGCAAGTGATCACCGCGAACCTGAAGCGCTCCGGCATGTTCGCGCCGATCGATCCGGCCGCCTATATCGAGAAGATCACCAATATCGACGCCATGCCGAAGTTCCCGGACTGGCGCGCCGTCAACGCGCAGGCGCTGGTGACGGGCCGGCTCACGCGCCAGGGCGACGGGCGGTTGCGTGCCGAGTTTCGGCTGTGGGACGTGTTCGGCGGCCAGCAGCTCACGGGCCAGCAATATTTCACGACGCCCGACAACTGGCGGCGCATCGCGCACATCATCTCGGACGCGATCTACGAGCGTCTCACTGGCGAGAAGGGCTATTTCGACACGCGCGTCGTCTTCGTCGACGAGACCGGGCCGAAGGAGCGGCGCATCAAGCGTCTCGCCATCATGGATCAGGACGGCGCCAACGTGCGCTATCTGACGCGCGGCGAGGACCTGGTGCTCACCCCGCGCTTCTCGCCGTCGACGCAAGAGATCACCTACATGTCCTACGGCCAGGGAGACCCGCGCGTCTTCCTGCTCAACATCGAGACCGGCCAGCGCGAGATCGTCGGCAACTTCCCGGGCATGACCTTCGCGCCGCGCTTCTCGCCGGACGGACAGCGCGTGATCATGAGCCTGCAGCAGGGCGGCAACTCCAACATCTTCGTGATGGACCTGCGCTCCAAGCAGACGACGCGGCTCACCGACACGCCGGCGATCGACACCGCACCGTCCTATTCGCCGGACGGCCAGCGCATCTGCTTCGAGTCCGATCGCGGCGGGCGGCCGCAGATCTACGTCATGGGCGCGGGCGGCGGCGGCGCGCAGCGCATCAGCTTCCAGGAAGGCTCCTACTCGACGCCGGTGTGGTCGCCGCGCGGCGACTTCATCGCCTTCACCAAGCAGGCCGGCGGCAAGTTCGGCATCGGAATCATGCGCCCGGACGGCAAGGACGAGCGCCTGCTTACCGAGGGCTACCACAACGAGGGTCCGACCTGGGCGCCGAACGGCCGCGTGCTCATGTTCTTCCGCGATGCGGGTCCCGGACCCGCGCTGCACACGGTCGACATCACGGGCCGCAACGAGATCCGCATCCCGACGCCGAGCTTCGCGTCGGATCCGGCCTGGTCGCCGCTGCTGTCGTGAGGACATGATGGCGGCTGGAACCCGGATTTCCGCGGTTTTTGCGCCACAGGACGCAACTTTCGGGCGCGAAGTTCGGGGTTGCCCTCTTCACGCCTCATTAACCATTCCAAACACTTTCTGCCATCTGGGTGCGTCGAGGGGGCCGCGGCAAGGCCCCGTCAAGGTTGACAGAACCTTCGCTTAACCAAGGGCCTGTAGACCGGAATGATGTTCGGTCACGCGAAGAAGGAGGCACCGGGAATGTTCGGTACCATGCGTTTCCTGCGCGGTGCGAAGCTTGCAGCCGCGCTGGCCGTCGGGCTCGCTCTGGCGGCCTGCGCCACCAATCCCAATCCGGCGGACGGCAACGCCGCGGTCGGCGGCGCCGCTGCGCCCGGCAGCCCGCAGGAGTTCGTCGTCACGGTCGGCGACCGCGTTTTCTTCGAGAGCGACTCGACCGAGCTCACGCCGCAGGCGCGTCAGACTCTCGACAAGCAGGCCCAGTGGCTGCAGCACTACAACCGCTACACCTTCACGATCGAAGGTCACGCGGACGAGCGCGGCACGCGCGAGTACAACATCGCGCTCGGTGCCCGTCGCGCCCAGGCCACTCGCGAATACCTGGTCTCGCGCGGCGTCGATGCGAACCGCATGCGCACCATCTCCTACGGCAAGGAGCGGCCGGTGGCGGTCTGTAACGACATCTCGTGCTGGTCGCAGAACCGGCGCGCCGTCACGGTGCTCAACGCGAGCTCCTGAGACGTTTCACTCAATCAGGGTGACATCCGGGGGGCGGGGGGGGCGGGCGGCGG
>JAEYAU010000215.1 GCA_023404705.1 Pseudomonadota bacterium | reverse complement strand
CAAGAGCCCCCTCTCCAACTCTCCCCCGCAAGCGGGGGAGAGAGCGCGCACAGTCTGTGGCCGCTCACATGACTCCACCCAAAGCCCTGATCGCGTGGTCGAGCGGCAAGGACTCGGCCTGGGCGCTGCACGAGGTGCGCAAGGCCGGCACCTACGAGATCGTCGGCGCGCTCACGACTGTCACCGAGACTTTCGTGCGCGTGAGCATGCATGGCGTGCGGGAGGAGGTCTTGCGCGCACAGCTCGCGGCCGCGGGGCTCGCGCCGATCATCGTGCACATTCCCTTCCCATGCCCGAACGAGGTCTACGAGCATGCCATGGCGAACGCGCTCGCCGAGGCAAAGCGCCTGGGCGTCACCCACGTGATCTTCGGCGATCTCTTCCTCGAGGACGTGCGCGCCTATCGCGAGCAGCGTCTTGCGCAAGTCGGCATGACGGGCGTCTTCCCGCTCTGGCAGCAGCCCACGCTCGCGCTTGCGCGCGACATGATCGCGGGCGGGCTGGAGACTTATCTCGCGACCGTCGATCTCAAGCGTCTGCCGGCGCGCTTCGCGGGCCGCCGCTTCGATGGCGCGCTGCTGGATGAGCTGCCGGCTGAAGTCGACCCGTGCGGAGAGAACGGAGAATTCCACTCCTGCGTGGTCGCGGGCCCGATGTTCTCGCGCCGCATCGCGACGCGCATCGGCCACACCGTCGAGCGCGACGGGTTTGCGTATGCGGACATTCTCGCTTCGTAGGGCGCAATAGCGCGAAGCGCGTATTGCGCCAGCTGAGCCGGCGTCGGCGCAATACGACCCTGCGGGGCTATTGCGCCCTACGGATCAACCCCGCAGCGTCCCGCCCGTGCGCTTGCTGACCTCGGCCACCACCTTCGCGGCGACCGCCTCGATCTCCTCGTCGGTCATCGTCTTCTCGCGCGGCTGCAGCGTCACCGCGATCGCGATCGACTTCTTGTCCGGATCGATGCCCTTGCCCTCGTAAACGTCGAACACCGTCACGCCGGTGATCAGCTTCTTGTCGGCGTTCTGCGCCGCGCGCACGATGTCGCCGGCCTTCACGGCGCGGTCCACCACGAAAGCGAAATCGCGCGAGATCGGCTGGAACGGCGAGAGATCGAGCACCGGCTTGGCGCGCGTCGCCTTCGCCTTCGGCTCCGGGATGCGCTCGAGGATCACCTCGAAGGCGAGCACCGGGCCTTGCGTGTCGAGGCCTTCAAGCGCGCGCGGATGCAGCTCGCCGAAATGGCCGAGCACGTTCTGCGGCCCGATCTGGATCGTGCCCGAGCGCCCCGGATGAAACCAAGCGGGCCCGCCCGGGACGATCTGCAGCGCCGCCATCGGCGCGCCGACCGCCGCGAGCGCGGCCAGCACATCGCCCTTTACGTCATACACGTCCGCCTCGCCGCCGCCGTTCGACCAGTGCCGGCCGAGGCCCGATGCGCGCGCGAGGCCGCGGCGCACGCCGGCCGCGGCCGTGAACTGATCTTCCGGCTTGTCGCCGCGGAAGATCTGGCCGACCTCGAACAGCGCCACGTCCGGATAGCCGCGATCGACATTGCGCTGCGCATTGGCGACGAGGCCTGGGATCAGGCTCGGCCGCATGTCCGAGAGGTCGGTCGCGATCGGGTTGGCGAGCGCGAGCTCGGACTGCCCGCCGCCGAACAGCTCGGCCTGCGATTTCGAGATGAACGACCAGGTGACGGCCTCGACCATGCCGCGCACCGCGAGCGCGCGTTTCGCCTTGCGGGTGCGCGTCTGCAGAGTGGTCAGCACCGGCTTGCGCGCCGTGTCGTCGCGCTCGAACGGCGTGTGCGGCACGCGGTCGACGCCGACGATGCGCACGACTTCCTCGACGATGTCGGCCTTGCCTTCCACGTCGGGCCGCCACGATGGCACCGCGATCTTCACGCTGTCGCCCTGGCCCGCGACGAAGAAGCCGAGGTGGCCGAGCACGCGCCGCATCTCGGGAAGCGGCACGTCGAGGCCGGCGAGACGCTTCACCTCGTTCACCGGGAAGTCGATCACGCGATCCTCGGCATGCGGATTGCCCGCGACGATGATCTCGGACGCCGTGCCGCCGCACAGCTCCAGCACCATCGCCGTCGCGAGCTCGAGGCCCGGCACCGTGAAGTTCGGATCGACGCCGCGCTCGAAGCGATAGCGCGCATCCGAGTTGATGCCGAGCTTCCGTCCGGTCTGCGCAATATTGCGCGGGTCCCAGAGCGCCGACTCGATCAGCACGTCGGTGGTGGTCTCCGAGCAGCCCGTCTCCTCGCCGCCCATGATTCCGGCGAGCGACTCGACCGCCTTCTGGTCCGCGATCACGCAGATCGACGGGTCGAGCGGATAGGTCTTGCCGTCGAGCGCGAGCAGCGACTCGCCCTCGCGTCCGCGGCGCACCGTGAGATCGCCGTGCACCTTGCCGGCGTCGAACACGTGCAGCGGCCGGCCGCGGTCGTAGGTGAAGAAGTTCGTGATATCGACCAGCGCATTGATCGGCCGCAGCCCGATCGCGGTGAGGCGCCGCTGCAGCCACTCGGGGCTCGGGCCGTTCTTCGCGCCGCGCACCAGGCGCAGCGCGAAGGCCGGGCAGAGATCGGGCGACTCGATGTTGACCTTCACGGGGCAGGGGAATTCGCCCTTCACGGGCTTCATCTGCTTCTCGATGAGCCGTCCCATGTCGGCGGCCGCGAGGTCGCGCGCGATGCCGTGGATGCTGGTGCAGTCCGGCCGGTTGGTCGTGAGCGCGACGTCGATCACCGGATCATCGAGGCCCGCCCACTTGGCATAGGACTCGCCGAGCGGCGCATCGGCCGGCAGATCGATGATGCCCTCGTGGTCGTCCGAGAGCTGCATCTCGGCCTCCGAGACCAGCATGCCGTGGCTCTCGACGCCGCGGATCTTGCCGACGCCCAGCGTGATGTTCTTGCCCGGAATGAACGTGCCGGGCGGCGAGAACACGCTGGTCATGCCGGTGCGCGCGTTCGGCGCGCCGCAGACGACCTGCACGGGATCGCCCTTGCCGGTCTCGACGATGCAGACGCGCAAGCGGTCCGCATTCGGATGCTGCTCGGCCTTGATCACCCGCGCGATCGTGAAGGCGCCGAGCGCCTTCGCCTTGTCCTCGATGCTCTCGACCTCGAGGCCGATCATCGTGAGCTTCTCGGCGAGCTTCTCGACCGGCTCCACCGTGTCGAGATGATCCTTCAGCCAGGAAAGAGTGAACTTCATCGTGAACTCGCTTGGGGTTCGGAGTCAGGAGGGCAGGGCGCTGAGGTCCCCTCCCCCGCTTGCGGGGGAGGGTTAGGGAGGGGGCCCTTGCCACGAATCGCAGCGGCGATTGTTTCCAACACGCCCTCTCGATTTCTCATCACGTCGTAGTTGCTGAAGTGCAGCACGCGAAATCCCTTCGCGGCGAGGAACGCGTCCCGGCGGGCGTCGCGTGCTTCGCCTGCGAGGCTGAAATGCTGACCCCCATCGAGCTCGATGACGAGGTGTGCCTCGTGACACACGAAGTCAGCGATGTAGGGACCAATCGGTGCCTGTCTACGAAAGCTCGCGCCATTCATCCGATGCGCACGCACCGCGCTCCAGATGATTCGCTCTGCGTCAGTCGATTCATGACGAAGGGATCGCGCGCGATCTCGCATCTTTGCACTGACGTGCCAATTGGGCTTTTTCGGCGCGTCAGCCATGGCGCCCCTCGATTGCGCGGAGGACTCGCAGCGTGGTCCTCTCCCCCGCAAGCGGGGGAGAGGGCGCGCTGAGCTTGCTGCGACTCCTCGATTCACACCCGGGCTCCTCGCATCAGGTGCTCAATCCGCCGGCGAGCGTCGGCAGGTCGAGCGGGCGGAAGCCGTAGTGGGCGAGCCAGCGCACATCGGCCTCGAAGAACGGGCGCAGGTCCGGCATGCCGTATTTGAGCATGGCGATGCGGTCGATCCCCATGCCCCAGGCGAAGCCCTGGTACTCGTCCGGATCGAGCCCGCAATTGCGCAGCACGTTCGGGTGCACCATCCCGCAGCCGAGGATCTCGAGCCAGTCGTCGCCTTCGCCGAAGCGGATCTCGCCCTTGTCGCGGCGGCACTGGATGTCGACCTCGAGCGAGGGCTCCGTGAACGGGAAGTGCGACGGCCGGAAGCGCATCTTCACGTGGTCGACCTCGAAGAAGGCCTTGCAGAACTCCTCGAGGATCCACTTCAGGTGGCCGAGATGCGAGCCCTTGTCGATCACCAGGCCTTCGACCTGGTGGAACATGGGCGTGTGCGTCTGGTCGCTGTCGTGGCGATAGGTGCGGCCCGGACAGATGACGCGGATCGGCGGCTTCTGCCCCAGCATGGTGCGGATCTGCACCGGCGAGGTGTGCGTGCGCAGCAGCATGCGCGAGCCGTCCTCCTTCGGATTGAAGAAGAAGGTGTCGTGCATCTCGCGCGCCGGGTGGCCGACCGGGAAGTTGAGGCGCGTGAAGTTGAGATCGTCGGTCTCGATGTCCGGACCTTCCGCCACCGCGAAGCCCATGTCGGCGAAGATGGTCGTCACCTCGTCGATCACCTGGCTGATCGGGTGCACGCGCCCCGCCTCGGCGGCGCTCTCGCGCACCGGCAGCGTCACATCGACCGTCTCGGTTTTGAGCCGCTGGTCGAGCGCCGCGCTCTTGAGCGTCTCGCGTCGCGTCGTGATCGCCTGCGTGACGCGGTCCTTGAGCGTGTTGATGAGCGCGCCCTGAACCTTGCGCTCCTCGGGCGCCATGGCGCCGAGCGTCTTCAGGAGCTCCGAGACCGAGCCCTTCTTGCCGAGCGCTGCGACGCGCACGTTCTCCAGCGCGGTCTCGTCCGCAGCGGCGCCGACCGCGGCCAGGATCTCGCGCTCCAGTGTGTCGATATCGGCCATGAAAGCCTCAGCTCATGAGAGTTGCAAACACGGAAAAGCCCGCCAGGCAATCGGCCCGGCAGGCTCGGGTTCGTGTCGTTCGGAAGCGCAATCAGGCGGCGGGCAGCGCCGACTTGGCCTTCTCGACGATCGCCTGGAAGGCGGCCGGCTCGCTGATGGCGAGCTCAGAGAGCACCTTGCGATCGACCACGACCCCGGCCTTGCCGAGGCCGTCGATAAATCGGCTGTAGGTCAGGCCGAACGGACGGACCGCCGCATTGAGGCGCTGGATCCAGAGCGCGCGGAACGTGCGCTTGCGCCGCTTGCGGTCACGGAAGGCGTATTGTCCAGCCTTCTCGACCGCCTGCTTGGCGACTCGGATCGTGTTCTTGCGCCGGCCGTAATAGCCCTTGGCGGCCTTGAAGACTTTCTTGTGCTTGGCGTGTGCGGTGACACCACGTTTGACGCGGGCCATGGCAGATCTCCTTTGCGATTCTTGAGAAACAGGCCCGAAATCAGGTGTTGGGCAGCCAATACTTCTTGATGTTGTCACCATCCGTCTTGAACAGGACGTTGGTGCCGCGAAGCTGGCGGATCTGCTTCTTGGTGCGCTTGATCATGCCGTGGCGTTTGCCGGCCTGGGCGTAGACCACCTTGCCGGTGCCGGTCACCTTGAATCGCTTCTTGGCGCCGGACTTGGTCTTCATCTTGGGCATTTGGCTCTCCTTCTGGGCCAAAACCTGTCCGGCGCGCGAGCGCTGGGGTCGGCCCGATACTGCTCGATGTGAGCGTGCTGATTGAGCACTTCACCACCGCCACGGCAGCCCTTTCGCCGGGCGATGGGAGGCGGCGTTATGGCAGAGGGGCCGGGGTTTTGCAACCGGATGGCCGGGGCGAGAAAATACCGCCCTCAGGCCCAAAAACGAACGCCCGCAAGGGGACCTGCGGGCGCCGTATCCGAGGGCAGCCGTCGACGCCTGGCGGCGCTCAGCGCGGCGCCATCACCATGACCATCTGGCGGCCTTCGAGCTTGGCGTCCATCTCGACCTTGGCCTCGGTCGCGAGGTCGCCTTTGACGCGCTCGAGCAGCTTGAAGCCGAGCTCCTGGTGCGCCATTTCGCGACCACGGAAGCGCAAGGTCACCTTGACCTTGTCGCCTTCCTCGAAGAAGCGCTTCATGGCTCGCATCTTCACGTCGTAGTCGTGGTCGTCGATCATCGGGCGGAACTTGATTTCCTTGACCTCGACGATCTTCTGCTTCTTGCGCGCCTCGGCGGCCTTCTTCTGCTCCTGGTACTTGAACTTGCCGTAATCCAGGATCTTGCAGACCGGCGGGGCGGAATTGGGTGCGATCTCGACCAGATCGAGGCCGGCCTCCTGGGCCAGCTCAATGGCGGTGCGGAAATCGACGACGCCGCGGTTCTGTCCGTCCTTGTCGATCAGCTGGACTTCGCGGGATCGGATCTCATCGTTGATGCGCGGACCGTCTTTCTCGACGGGCTGCGGCGCTCTCATGGGACGACGAATGGCTCTGTGCTCCTCAAGTTGTTGCAACGAATCTCGGCGGTGTCCGATGTAAGGCGGCGACACGACGTCGACAATGCCCCGGCAGCGCCGATCAACGAGAATCGGGACAATCAGCCCATAAGTCAACGCTGTTCGGCACGATTGGGCCGGCGACCTGCTGGCGCACCCCGAAAAGTGATCAAAGTGGTTACGAAGATCTACGCTTCGCGACCTCGCCGTAGAGGCGCAGGATCGCCCGGGCGACGTCCGGCGCGTTGAAATGCGCCGAAACCCAGCCGCGTCCCCGCGTCCCGATGGCGGCCCGCGCCGCCTCCGGCAGCGAGAACAGGCGGATGAGCGCTGCCGCCAGCGCATCAGCATCGCCGGCCGGCACCCGCAGGCCCGTCATCCGGTCCTCGGCGACCGCCGGCGGCGCCAGCACCACCTCGGGCCCGGCGCTGAGGTCCGAGACCACCACGGGCCGCCCCATGGCCTGCGCCTCCAGCACCGCGCGCTGCAGCCCCTCGGCCTGTACGGCCGCGGACACGACGACCGTCGAAGCCGCATAAGCAGCCGGCATGTCGTCCACGGTTCCGACGAGGCGCACCACGTCCGTGGTGCCGGTCTCGTTGACCTGGTCCCACAGCTCGCCCGTGTAGCGGCTGCGTCCCTGGTCCTCGCCCGCGAACACGCACAGGAAATCCTTCAGGCCGCGCTGCTTGAGCCGGTGCACCGCGGTGACCACCACGTGGTGGCCCTTGCGGCGCAGCATGCGGCTCGCCACCAGGATGACCTTGGTGTCGCGCTTCACGCCCCAGGCGCGCCGCATCGCCTCGATGCGCGCGGCGTCGACCGCATTCGGATCGAAGCGCGCAAAGTCGACGCTCAGCGGCACCACCGCGATGCGATTCTCCGGCGTGCCGTGGCGATCGTGAATCAGCTCCGCGATCTGGTCGCTCACCGCGACCACGCGCGTGCCGCGCGCCATCACGCTGTTGTAGAGGTGCTTGAACAGGTTCTGCTCGCGAAAGCCCTTGTACCAGGTGGTGACGAAGGGCGTGCGCGTCGCGCGCGCCGCGAGATACGCGCTCCACGCCGCGGCGCGGCCATGCGCATGCACCACGTCGCAGCGCTCGCGCCGCGCGAGGCTCGCAAGCGCGAATGCGTTGCGCAGCATCACCAGCGGATTGGTGCTCGCGACATCGCGCGCGATCCAGGTGCCGCCCGCCTTCGCGACTTCGCCTTCGAGACGCCCGCCGCGCGAGACCACGATGGCACGATGTCCGGCGTCCTTGAGGATACGCACGAGATCGAGCGCGCCCGTGTCGGCCGCGCCCGTGTGCAGCGTCGGCACCACGATGAGCACGGTGAGGGGCCGCCCTTGCGCGCCACGCGCCGCTGCGTCAGACGTGTTCGCGGCGCGCAGCTCTGCTGCGCTCTGTTCGATGTCGAATCGATCGGACCGGGTCTCGGGGGGACTCGATTCCGGACCGTGCGGCGCACGCGCCGCATTGGATCGCAACGTCACAGACCGACCTTTCGCTCACGCGGCCGTACACGCGCCGCCACCCCGACCGCCGGACGCCCTCTGGTCGCTCGAAACCTGTCCCCTGAGGATTCGGGTGTAGTCCGGATCGCCCGCGAGCGCAATCGGGTGGGCTGGATACATACTCGGTTCGTACCCGGTACACAGAGCCACACGCGCAGATCGTTCTGGGTCCCCGCTTTCGCGGGGACGAACGGTGTGTCTCCTCTACGCCCGGCCTTCCAGCAGTCCCGCATAGACGCCGAGCGTCGCGGCCGCGATGCGCACCGGCGAGAACAGATGCTCGGCGCGCTTGCGCGCCTGCACGGCCATCGCCCGATAGCTGTGCGGATCGACCGCCAGTGCCTCCGCGAGCGCGCGCGCGAGTGCCACCGGATCATCCGGCGGCACCAGCCAGCCGGTGCGCCCGCGCGGGTCCGCGACCACGAGTTCCGTGATCGCGCCGACTGCCGACGCAATCACGGGCCGCGCCATTGCCATGGCTTCGGCCACGGCGCGGCTGAAGGTCGGCGGCTCCAGATGCGGGACCACCACGAAATCCGCGGCCCGATAGGCGCCCGGCATGTCGGTGCACACGCCGATCGTCCGCACCAGCTCGGCAACGCCATGCGCCTCGGCCTGCGCCGCGATCTCCTGCGCATGTTCGGCGTTCGCGCGCGTGTCGCCCGCGAGAATGAACGCGACGCCGCGCAGCCCGCCGTTCACCAGGATGCGCGCGGCCTCGATCACGTTGAGCTGCCCCTTCGCGGGATCGAGCCGGCTCGGCACCAGGATCACGCGCTCGCCGCGCGCGATCTTCCAGCCGCGCCGCAGCACCGACGCGCGCTCGGGGCTGACCGCCGCCGGATCGAAGCGCGTCGTGTCGATGCGGTCCGGGATCACGACGATGCGCTCGGCGCGCAGCTGATGGCGGATCGTCATCAGCTCGCCCACATAGCGCGACGGCACGGTGACGCGATCGCCGAGGGCGAGCGCGCGGCCATAAGGCTTGTTGCGCCAGCGCCGCGCGAGATCCTCCGGCGCGTAGCTGTGCACCAGCCAGAGCCCCGCGCCCTTCTTCAGCGCGGCCGCGCTGCGCGAGGCGCCGACGCCATGCGCGTGAATGAGATCCACACGCTCGGCCGCGACCAGGTCCGCGATCAGGCGCGTGTTGTGACGCAGCGCGAGCGGATTGGTGCTATCGGTCGCGAGCCGCGTCCACTCGCCGCCGAGGCCCTGCAGCTCGGCGACCAGCGGACCTTCCTCCGCCATGGTGATCACGCGCGCGCCCGAGCGTAGCAGCGCGATCGCGGCCTCGACCGCGGCATGCGCGATCGGCTCGTCGTTGAGCGACGGAATGATCTGCACGACCGTCGCGCCGGGCAGCGAACGCGGGTTCGGCCGGTCCGTCATGGCCGGTTGCGGCCGCGCGCCGCGAAGCGCAAAAGAGCTCTCGAGCCGATCTGCAAGACCCGATCCCCTCGCTGCCGGGCCATCATGGCCGCGCCCGCGCGTGGGGCACAGCCTGCCGGACCCGTCCATGACCGAGTTTACCCCCAAATTTCTTAACGTCGGCAGCGGCGCGGACAGCCGCCGCATCGCGATCCTGCAGGAGCCGGGCGGCGCGCCCGGCCTGTTCTGGCTCTCGGGCTTCAAGTCCGACATGCGCGGCACCAAGATCGAGGCGCTGGCGGCCTGGGCGCGCGAGCGCGGGCGCTCCTGCGTGCGTTTCGACTATTCGGGCCACGGCGCGTCCGAGGGCGATTTCGCCGAGGGCACCA
Source organism: Pseudomonadota bacterium (assembly GCA_023404705.1). Lineage (GTDB taxonomy): Bacteria > Pseudomonadota > Alphaproteobacteria > Rhizobiales > Xanthobacteraceae > FEB-22. The sequence continues at coordinate 40,466 of JAEYAU010000215.1, read as the reverse complement.
TCGGCCGCTGGCTCGAGGAGGCCCGCGCCGTGTTCGAGGCCTGCTGCGAGGGTCCGCAGATCGTGGTCGGCTCCTCCATGGGGGGCTGGCTCGCGCTGCTCCTCGCGCGTGAGTTGCGCCAGCGCGCCACCAAGGCGTCGTTGGCGGGCCTCGTGCTGATCGCACCCGCGGTCGACTTCACCGACGTGCTGATGTGGCGCCAGTTTCCGCCCGACGTGCGCCGCGTCATCGAGGAGAAGGGCGCCTGGGCGCGTCCCTCGCAATATTCCGACGAGCCCTATGTGATCACGCGCAAGCTCATCCAGGAGGGCCGCGAGCATCTGCTGCTCGGCGGCCTGATCGAGACCGGCTGCCCGGTGCGCATCCTGCAGGGCGTGCAGGACCCCGACGTGCCCTGGACCCACGCCGTCGAGCTCGTCTCGCGCATCGCCCAGGACGACGTGGTGCTCACACTGGTCAAGGACGGCGACCACCGCCTCTCGCGCCCCGAGGACATCGAGCGGCTCGTTCAGGTGATCGCGGAGTTGGACTAGACGCACACTCCGTTCGTCCCCGCGCACGCGGGGACCCAGGGCCACCAGTTCAGAGTTTGCCACTCTGGGTCCCCGCTTTCGCGCGGACGAACGGATATCTACACAGCCGCGCCTTCCGTCTCGAACAGCGCCAGCAGTCCCTCGCGATAGGTCGGGTAACGCAGGTTGACGCCGAGCTCGCGCTTGAGCTTCAGGTTCCGCACGCGCTTGCACTCCGCGTAGAATGAGAGCGCCATCGGCGTCATGGTCTTGGCGGCTTCCGCGAACCGAATCGACGGCGGCTCCGGCACGCCCGCGAGCGCAGCCGCGAACTCGATCGGCTCGCTCGACGCGGTCGGCGCGTCATCCGTCACGTTGAAGATGCCGTCGGCGCGGCGCTGGAACGCCGCTTCGATTGCCTGTGCGATGTCGGCCACGTGGATGCGGTTGAACACCTGCCCGGGCTTGTCGAGCCGCCGCGCCGTGCCCTTGGCGAGCTGCACGAAGGCGTTCTGTCCCGGCCCGTAGATGCCGGCGAGGCGCAGGATCGCGACCGGCTTGCGGCTGCGTGCCCCCAGCGCCTGCCAGTCCTGCTCGGCCGCGAGCCGCTCTCGGCTGCGCTCCGAGACCGGCACGCACGCCGTCTCCTCGTCCACCCAGGCGCCGCCGTGATCGCCATAGACGCCGACCGTCGAGAGATAGACGATGCTCTCGATCCGCGAACTCGCGATCACGTCGGCGAAGAGGTTCAGCACCGGATCGCCCGCGGGGCCCGGCGGCACCGAGATCAGCAGCGCCTGGCTTTCCGCCAGCAGCGGCTCGATGCCGGCCGCCGCGGTGCTGCCCTCGAACGCGAAGGCCGTGATGCTGCGCCGGCCCGGTCCCTCGGGCGCCAGCGCCGCCGCCTTCTCGATGCTGCGCACCGTGCCGGCGATGCGCGCGAACCGGGCGCCGTACTCCGCGATGTAGTGTTCGGCCGAGTAGCCGAGGCCGAAGCAGAACAATGTGGGCATTCCGTGTACCGCGTGCGCCGTTGACCTTGTTCGTCCGGCCGTCAAAAATCGCGAGCCGCGCCCCGCTTCGCGTCCTCACCGCTTTACAATGACTCGCGGCGGCGAGCGCCGCCAGAAGGAACCCATCGTGGCCCGTGTTCGTCTCGGCATGTTGACACCGTCGTCCAACACGGTGCTCGAGCCCGTCACCACCGCGATGGTCGCGGACCTCACCGATGTCACGGTGCACTTCTCGCGTTTCGAGGTGACCGAGATCGCCTTGAACCAGAAAGCGCTCGCCCAGTTCGACGACACCACGATCCTGCGCGCCGCCGAGCTGCTCGCCCAGGCCAAGGTCGATGTCATCGCCTGGAACGGCACCTCCGCCTCGTGGCTCGGCTTCCCGTCCGACGAGCGGCTGGTGAGCCGCATCGAGAGCGCGACCCGCATCGCGGCCTGCACCTCGGTGCTCGCCTTCCGCGAGATCTTCCGCCGCACCGGCGTCACGCGCCTCGGCTTCGTCACGCCCTATACGGACGACGTGCAGGAACGCATCGTCGCGACCTACGCGGCCGAAGGCTTTGCCTGCGCGGGCGAGCGCCACGCCGGCCTGCGGGACAACTTCTCCTTCGCCAATGTCTCACGCGCGACCATCGCCGACATGGCGCGCGCTGTCGCGGCCGACAAGCCCGACGCGATCGCGATCGTCTGCACCAACATGGACGGCGCTTCCCTCGCGGCGGAGCTGGAAGCCGAGACCGGCATCCCGGTCTACGATTCGATCGCCACCGCGCTGTGGAAGAGCCTGCTCATCGCGAAGGTCGATCCGTCCGCGCTCGCGAGATGGGGCCGCCTGTTCAGCGATCCGCGTCTTGGATCGAATCCGTGAGCGCCGACACCTACGACATCGACCGCCGCTGCGCCGAAGAGCTCGGCGTGCCGCTCGATCGCGGCGCGCTGTTCTATGCCGCGCCGGCCGGCCTGCGCTTCGAGCTGAGCCAGGACGGCGGCACGCGCACCCAAAAGTTCTCCCGCGCCCTCCAGCGCGCCGTCCCCTTGCTCGACGCCGCTTTCGGTACCGGCCGTCCCGTCTGGCTCGACCTCGCGTTGCCCTGCGCGGCGCCGCGCGAACCTGTTGCACAGCTGCTGGCGCCGCTTGCGGCCTGCGGCCTCACGCCACCGAAACGCTATCAGCGCCGCGACGAGTACGAGGCCGCGCGCGAGCGTCAGGTGACGCGCATCGCCTTCAAGACGCAGAGCGGCGGTGCGGACGTCCACGCCGCGCTCTGGGCCGCGCTGTCCCACGATCTCGGCGTGACGCCGACCGCGCGCGTCGATGCCTATGTGCTCGACTTCGAGCGCCGCCTCGTCGCCTACCCCTACGACGACCGCGGCATGGACATCGTCGCGCCCGATCCCGCCCCGCTGCGCGCGCTCCATGCCCAGTTCGGCGAATGGATCCTGGATTACGACCGCGCCCGCATCGACGCGCAGTTCGCCTGACGCATTCTCATCCGTCCTCCCGGCATTTTATTGCCTTCGCACGGGAGAGACCGTAGCTTGTCGGCGCCGCATCATTCACCGCCTGAGGGACAGAGCTCGTGCCGACACGTCATATCGCGACCGTGGCTGCGATCGCGGCCCTGCTTTTCTCCGTCACTTTCGCGCAAGCCCAGTCCGACGAGCGGCAAGAGTTGCTGCGCGGCGGCGCCTCGAAGAAGGGCATCTACAACGTCTTCGGCTTCGACGGCACCGACTTCGGCCGCACCACCGTGCCTTATCCAAGCAAGTATGCGCCCGGCACCATCGTCATCAATACCGCGGAGCGGCGGCTCTATCTGGTTCAAGGAAACGGCTCGGCGCTGCGCTACGGCATCGGTGTCGGCCGCACCGGTTTCCAGTGGAAGGGCACGCACAAGATCACCGCGAAGAAGGAAAATCCCGATTGGACCGCGCCGGCCGAGATGCGCGCACGGCAAAAGGATGTGCCCCCGCGCATGAAGGGCGGCGATCCGGACAATCCGCTCGGCACCCACGCGATGTATCTCGGCAGCACCCTCTACCGCATCCACGGCTCCCCCGATGCGGACTCGGTCGGCGAGGCCGAATCCTCCGGATGCTTCCGGATGAGAAACCCGGACGTCGCAGATCTCTACAAGCGGGTGCCGGTCGGCACGACGGTGATCGTGCAGTAGGCCGCGGCTACCGTCATCAAGCCGCGGCCGGCTGACACCATTCCGCGCGCACCTCCGCATCGCTCTCGGTCACGCGCCGCGCATGCGCCAGCGCATTGAACCGCCCCGCATCCAGCCGCCCTAGCGCCCACACGGCGGCGCCGCGCACCAGCGGTGAGGCATCGTCCAGCAGCCGCTCCGCCTCTGCGGCGAGCGTCGCATCGCCCGAGTTGCCGATCGCGATCAGCACGTTGCGCACGAAGCGGTCGCGGCCGGTGCGCTTCACGGGCGACTTCGCGAAGAGCGCGCGGAAGGCTGCGTCGTCGAGGTGCGTGAGCTCGGCGAGCTTCGGCGCGCGCAGCGCTTCGCGCGCCGCGAGCTTCGCTTCGCGGCCCTGTTGCGCGAACTTGTTCCAGGGGCACACCGCGAGGCAGTCGTCGCAGCCATAGATGCGGTTGCCCATGCGCGCGCGCAGCTCGCGCGGGATCGGGCCTTTGTGCTCGATCGTGAGATACGAGATGCAGCGCCGCGCATCGAGCCGATAGGGCGCCGGGAAGGCCGCGGTCGGGCAGATGTCGAGGCAGGCGCGGCAGGTGCCGCAGCGGTCGCTCTCGGCCGCATCGGCGGACAGCTCCAGCGTCGTGAAGATCGCACCCAGGAAGAGCCACGCGCCGAGCTCGCGCGAGACGAGGTTCGTGTGCTTGCCCTGCCAGCCGAGCCCCGCGCTGGCCGCGAGCGGCTTCTCCATCACGGCCGCGGTATCGACGAACACCTTGACGTCGCCACCCGCCTCCGCGACCAGCCAGCGCGCCAGCACCTTGAGCCGCTTCTTGATGAGCTCGTGATAGTCGTCGCCCTGCGCATAGACCGAGATGGTCGCGCGGTCGCGCTGTGCGAGGCGCGCGAGCGGATCGGGCTCGTCGGGTCCGTAGTTGAGCCCGAGCATCACGACCGAGCGCACCTCGGGCCACAGCGCCTGCGGTGCCACGCGCCGTTGATCGGCGAGCCAGGCCATGTCGCCGTGCCGGCCCTCGGCGATGAATTGCTCGAACCGTGCGCGTGCCTCAGGGATGGCGTCGGCGCGCGTCACGCCGATCGCATCGAAGCCCAGCGCCCGTGCTTCGGCGATCAGTCGCGCCTTCAGCGACTCGGAATCCCTGGCGCGGTCCTCGCCCGTGCCGGGTCTCACGAGTTCTGCAGTCGTCTGCTCCAAGGCTCAGAAGTCCAGATCCGCGTAAGTCTCCGACGGCGGCGTACCGGCCAGCGTGTCGCTCAGGATACTGCGGAACGAGGGGCGCGACTTCACGCGCGAATACCAGACCTTGGCGCCCTCATCCTCGTCCCACGGCACGTCGCCCAGATAATCGGCGGCCGAGAGATGCGCGGCCGCCGCGAAGTCCGCATAGGTGAGCTGATCGCCCGCCAAGTAGCTCCGCGTCCGCAGGAGCCAGCCGATATAGGCGAGATGATAGCGGATGTTGTGGCGCGCCGCACGGATCGAGGCCGTGTCGGGCGGGCCGCCGCCTTCCTCCGGGCTCATCTGCCGCTTGTAGACCTTCTCGGTGACCAGCAGCTCGGTCACCTCGTTGAAGAATTTTTCGTGGAACCAGCGGCAGAGCCGGCGCACCTCGATGCGCTGGTCGGGCTCGACCGGCAGCAGGCGGCGGTCTGTCAGCTCCGCCCCGCGCGTCTCGTCGAGATATTCCGCGATGATCTCGGCCCCCGGGACTGCGGGATGTCCCTCCTCGACCAGCACGGGCGTCCGGCCCTCCGGGTTGAGCGAGAGGAAGGTCTCGCGCCGCTCCCACACGCGCTCCTCCACGAGCCGCGGATTGATGCCGTATTCGGCGAGCGCAAGCCGAATGAAGCGCGAATGCGGGCAGAAGGAGTGGTGAAACAGCGTGATCATCGCACCTGGGGGTAACGCGCTCCCGATTCTGGGGGCTTCGCAAGGGAGCTATAGAAGGGCCGGGCGGTCCCGACAACCTCGGCTTGCTATGTGGTCAAGGTGAGGCGCCGGCCTGAAGGCCATGCGCCAACAAAAGTGTTCGCCCGAAGCCGGCCAAAATCCCCATTCAGACCGCGGGTCCTGCCGTTGCTCTTCCCTGCGTCATCGGGCACAAGCGTGCCTCTCTCCCCCGGAGCTCTCCGATGCTCGATCTGTTCAAGGCCATGGTGCTCGGCATCGTCGAGGGCCTCACCGAATTCCTGCCCGTCTCGTCCACCGGCCATCTGCTGCTGCTGGAGCACTTCTTCGGCTTCGACGACGACCAGTTCGGCAAGACCTTCGTGGTGCTGATCCAGCTCGGCGCGATCCTTGCGATCCTCTCGGTCTATTTCGGGCGCCTCCTGAACATCGCGATCCGCGCGCTCAGCGATCCGGCCGCGCGGCGCTTCATCATCGGCGTGCTGATCGCCTTCCTGCCGGCCGCCATCATCGGCGCCGCGCTGCACGGCTTCATCAAGGGCGTGCTGTTCAATCCGTGGATCGTCTGCACCTCGCTGATCATCGGCGGCGGCATCCTGCTATGGGTCGACCGCCTGCCGCTCAAGCCGCGCTACACCGACGCCACCACGTTCTCGCTGCCGATGTATCTCGGTATCGGCCTCGCGCAATGCGTCGCGATGATCCCCGGCGTGTCGCGCTCGGGCGCGACCATCGTCTCGGCGCTGCTGTTCGGCGCCGACAAGCGCTCGGCCGCCGAGTTCTCGTTCTTCCTCGCGATCCCGACCATGGCGGGCGCCTTCGCCTACGACCTCTACAAGAACGCGGGGCAGATGACGGGCCACAACATGCTCATCGTCATCGTCGGCTTCCTCGTCTCCTTCGCGGCCGCCTGGTTCGTGGTGCGCACCTTCCTCGACTACGTGTCCAGCCACGGCTTCTCGCTGTTCGCCTGGTGGCGCATCGTCATCGGCGCGCTCGGCCTGATCGGTCTCGGGCTGGTGCACTGAGCCGCGCTAGGCGCCGAGGGCCTCGGCTCAATGATGAAAAATGAGGACTTCATCATTTTTCATCAGAGCCCCTTTGATATGACAAGTGAATCTCGCCTGAACGGTGCTCTAGCACCGTCTCGCAAAACTGAGGAAATCAAACGCCGCCCCTAGTGCGGCCGCTGCTCAGGCACGTCGTACAGAATGTCGCTGGAGATCCGGTTCACGTCCCGCACCCCGGTGAGCGCCATCGTCACCTGCATCTCCTTGGCGATCACGTCGAGCGCGGTGCGCACGCCCGCTTCGCCCATCGCCATCAGCCCGTACAGATAGGCGCGCCCGATCAGGCAGCCGCGCGCGCCGAGCGCGAGCGCCTTCAGCACGTCCTGCCCCGAGCGGATGCCGCCGTCGAACAACACCTCGAGCCGGTCGCCGACCGCATCGGCGACGCGCGGCAGCGTCGCGATCGTGGCGGGCGCGCCGTCGAGCTGCCGCCCGCCATGGTTCGACACCACGATGCCGTCGACGCCCGCCGACACCGCCATGCGCGCATCCTCAACGTCGGTCACGCCCTTGAGCACCAGCTTGCCGGGCCAGCGATTGCGGATCCAGTCGATGTCGCGCCACGTCAGGTTCGGCTCGAAATTGTCGTTCGCCCAGGCGCCCGCCATGAACACATTGGCGCGCCCTTTCAGGAAGTGCTCGACATTGCCGAACGACTTGCGCTTGCCCATCAGCACTTTCATCGCCCAGCTCGGCCGGCGCGCGAAATCGAAGGCGCTGCGCAGCGTGATCCGCGGCGGCACGCTCAGGCCGTTCTTGAGATCCGGATGGCGCTGCCCGCGCGTCGGCAGATCCACCGTGACGAACAGCGCCGAGCAGCCCGCCGCGCTCGCGCGCTCGATCAGCGAGGCCGCGAAGTCGCGGTCGCGGAAAACATAGAGCTGAAACCAGAACGGCTGCGTGGTCGCCGAGCGTACGTCCTCGATGGTGCAGATCGACATGGTCGAGAGCGTGTAGCGCGTGCCCATGCTTTCGGCGGCGCGCGCGGCCAGCATCTCGCCGTCCCCGTGCAGCAGCCCCGTGAGCCCGGTTGGCGCGATCGCGACCGGCATCGACAGGCTCTCGCCGAGCAGCGTCGTCGCGAGCGAGGCCGGCGCGGTTTCCATCAGCACGCGCTGGCGCAGACGGATATCGCGCAGCTCGTTCGCGTTCGCGCGCATCGTGACCTCGTCGTAGGAGCCGTGGTCGACGTACTGGAACAGCGCGCGCGGCACCTTGCGCCGTGCGATGCGGCGCAGGTCTTCGATATTGGTGATGATCGGCATCATTGGGCTCCCCGACAGAAGCCCCGATGATCGGTCAGGTTCGGCGCGTCACGCAACCCGCCGGCGGAACTGACCTGTCTTGCGGAAACGCCACAGATAGGACGGCACCACCGCCTCGATTGAGGCCGGCTCGATGCCGAGCCCCTGGAGCGTGCGGCCTTCACGCACGGCCGCCTCCGAGACCACGTTGTCGACGCGCAGCAGCCGCACCTGGTCGGGCGTGAGCATGGGCTTCGGCATGAATTGCAGCACGCCCGCCATCAGCCCGGCGATCCCGTACGGCACCGGCAGCAGCAGCCGCTTGCGCTCGACGGTCGCGAGGATGAACTCCATGATCTCGCGGAAGGTCTTCACCTCCGGCCCGCCGAGCTCATAGATCGTACCCGGCTTCGCCTTGCCATCCACGGCCTTGAGCACCGCCGCCGCAATGTCGCCGACGAACACCGGCTGCGTGCGGATCGTGCCGCCGCCGACCAGCGGCAGGAACGGCGAGAACCGCGCCAGCGAGGCGAAGCGGTTGAAGAAGTCGTCCTCGGGCCCGAACGCGAAGGACGGCCGGAAGATCACGGCCGGCGGCAGCTCCGCATGCACCGCGGCTTCACCCGCGGCCTTCGACTGCGCGTAGCGCGACGGCGATTCGGGGTTCGCGCCGAGCGCCGAGACGTGCACCAGCCGCGCATTGGCGGCCGCGGCCGCCCGCGCGACATGGCCGGCGCCTTCGGCCTGCACGGTCGAGAAGCGCTGCTGGCCGCGCTCGAACAGCACACCGACGAGGTTGATCGCCACGTCCGCATCGCGCAGCGCGGCCTCGATCGAGGCCGGATAGCGCAGATTGGCCTGCACCGCGTGGATCTGGCCGACGCGGCCGAGCGGCTGCAGATGGCCCGCAAGATCCGGGCGTCGCACCGCGACGCGGATCCGATAGCCCGCCCGCGCGAGCGCGCGCACCACATGGCGCCCCAGAAAGCCGGAGCCGCCGAAGATCGTGACGAGAGTCTCGCTGGGAATTTCGGTCATGGGATCGCGCCGCTGAACTGTCCGCGCGAATACCCGAACCGTTCCGGCCTGTACAGAGGAGCTTGCGCTGCGAACGTTGACAAGGCGAAGGCCGGCACCCTATGTGTGCGCCGCTTGCCGATTGGCATGCCCAGGTGGCGGAATTGGTAGACGCGCTGGTTTCAGGTACCAGTGGTGAAAGCCGTGGAGGTTCGAGTCCTCTCCTGGGCACCAACTGACTGTCGCGCGGAGCCGCGACGTATCCCGCATTCGATCAGCGTTTGAACGCGGCGCCCGGCGCCGGGCATCTGCGGATTTGGTTACCGCCGCAGACGCGCCGTCCTGCCGCCGCGATTACTGCGCGTTGCCAATATTTCTCAGTATTGCGGCGTCAGTCATCCATTTCCTGCGGCATCAGGTGGTTCTTCTAGGCCCCATCACGCTGCGTCAGCCGTGGAAGCGCTCGCATAACTCACGCAATGCGCAAAATTATCTTCCGACCGATCGGCAGTATTCATGATCAACACAACAGATGGGCTTGGGGGCGCATCGACGCGGAGCCGCCTCCTGGTCGCTAACGTAAACGGTTTAGATTAACTGGTATTGTTAAAATAGCCTTTGAGTAGAAACGGGTTATTTTTCTCTTAAAGCTGGCGCCGCTTGTTGAGGAAGCGCACGATCCCAAGCGGCGTGACTCGCGGAAGACGTAGCCTGAGCGACGATAATGCCTAGTCTAATGCAGATTAGATGAAGCTAATCTTCGCGGAGCCAAGATCTACGCGATTTCGACTTCACCTCAGCGGGCAGACACCAGGGGAATGCGCCCCGCCGGTCGGCGTCGGCCTCCCCGCAACGCGCGAGGTGAAGCAATGACCCGGTTCACGATGATGGCGGCGGCCGCCGCGATGGCGCTGTTCGTGGCTCCCACCACGGCCTCGGCCAACCAGTGCATTCCCGAGGGCGGCAATGGCCGCCTGATCTGCCCCTTCGTCTATTTCCAGACGGGCGAGAGCGTCAACATCCTGACCCAGACCACGACCACCACGACCACGGTGACGAAGCCGAAGCCGCCGCTCTCGTTCCACGGCCGCGGCGGCGAGTCGTTCAAGCCGAAGTTCGGCAAGTTCGGTGGCCCCAAGTTCAGCGGCCCCAAATTCAGTGGCCCGAAGTTCGGTGGTCCCAAGTTCAGCGGTCCGAAGTTCGGCAGCTTCAAGTTCGGTCAGAGCAGCTTCGGCAAGTTCGGTGCGCCGAAGTTCGGCGCTCCCAAGTTCGGCAGCTTCGGGCCGAAGAGCATGAGCATGCCGAAGGGCCACAGGTATGGCGGCTACAAGCACTTCAAGCACGTGAAGACCAAGACCACCACGACCACCAAGCAGTATGACGGCGGTGGTCGCAAAGGTCCGGGCCCGCTCGCCTCTTACGCGCTCGGCGCCACCTGGTGCTCGGCCGGCTCGCTGGTGTTGAACGCGATCATCATCAACGCGACCGAGAACCGCGAGCTGACGCGCTCGGAAGCCTGGCAGGTGACGGCCGGCTGCTGGGTGCCGATCCTGGGGCCGCTGATGGTGGACGCCTACTTCAAGGCCAATCCGCAGTGGGCGAACTGATCCGCTGACGCCATGCTCCTCTCCGCCTCGGCGGAGAGGAGCTGCGACTTTCTCCGGGCCGCATTGATCGGGCGACGCGCCAGTGCTACACAGCGCTCGATCGAATTCGTGAAGAAAATCAATAAGTCGCCTGCCCGGAGCCTGCATGACGACCCGCCTGCATCGCGGTGACCTTCCGGACCTTGCCCGCTACTCCGGCGCGGTCGCGATCGACACCGAGACGATGGGGCTCGATCCGCATCGCGACCGGCTTTGCGTGGTGCAGCTCTCGCCCGGCGACGGCTCGGCCGATGTCGTGCAGATCAAGCCGGATCCGGCGCCCGCACCGAACCTGGTGCGCCTGCTCGGCGATCCGTCGATCATCAAGATCTTCCACTTCGCGCGCTTCGATCTCACGGCGCTGTCGAAGACCTTCGGCGTGATGCCGACGCCGGTCTACTGCACGAAGATCGCGTCGCGCCTCACTCGGACCTATACGGACAAGCACGGACTCAAGGACCTCGTGAAGGACCTGCTCAACGTCGACCTCTCGAAGCAGCAACAGCTCTCCGACTGGGGCGCCGAGGAACTCAGCGACGCGCAGGTCGCCTACGCGGCGTCCGACGTGCTGCATCTGCACGCGCTCAAGGAGCGTCTCGACGTGCTGCTCGCGCGCGAGGGCCGCACGGCGCTCGCCAATGCGTGTTTTTCCTTCCTGCCGGATCGTGCGCGGCTCGATCTCGCGGGTTGGGCCGCGGAAGATATTTTCGCGCACTCGTGACGGCCCGCCGTCGCGGGGCCATATTCGAAAGCGAGGTTGCGCCGCCCGATCCGGATGCCGCGGCATCGAGGTATGATCGGGGGGCTTCGGGCGCAGAGGGACTGCGCAGGGGAACCCGAAGGGGGACAGTGGTTGACATCGCTGTGCCGGGCTCGTCCCAATAGGGGCGGTCGGTGCAGCCAACGGCTTTGAGATGAACCGTCCGATCACCGCCAATCCGTCCGTGGGGCACGAGACGCATGCCTGGACGGTCACGCGCCGCACCAACATCGAGCGCGCCTTCCGCAGGGCGCGCCGGCATTCGGCCCGTGTCCGCTTCCTGCGCTATGCGATTCCGATTGCGGTGCTCGTCGGCACGATCGTCATTGTGGTCACGACCTGGTTCAACCCGCTGCGCGCGCTCGCCAAGCTGCCCGCCGCGACGACCGGCAAGCTCGGCATCACGGGCAGCACCATCACGATGGAGCTGCCGCGCATCGCCGGCTTCACCAAGGATTCGCGCAGCTACGAGGTGAGCGCGAAGAACGCCATTCAGGATCTCACCAAGCCCGATCAGGTGGAGTTGCGCGAGATCCAGGCGCGCATGGAATTCCAGGATCGCAGCAATGTCGAGATGCGCGCCGTGACGGGCGTCTACAACACGAAGGTCGAGCAGCTCGTGCTGAGTGAGAAGATCACGTTAACGTCTTCGAAAGGATATCAGGGCCTCCTCACCGAGGCGGCGGTCGACATGCGCAAGGGCAGCATCCTTTCCGACAAACCGATCCGGATCACGATGCCGAACGGGGTGCTCGAGTCGAACAAGCTGCAGGTGCTGGAGTCGGGTGATGTGATCCGCTTCGAAGGCGGCGTGGTGCTGACGCTCGACGGCAGTGCCGTCGCAGCCGCGACCGGCAACATGAGTGGCGAGGGGGGACGCGAGTAATGTTTTCACGCAGACAGCGCGTGGCCGCCGCAACCATCGCCTGGGCCTTCTGGCTCGTCACGGGCGCAATCGCGCAGGGTCAGCAAGGCGCGCCCACGGCATTGCAGGGGCTTGCCATCAACCGCGAGCAGCCGGTGCGCATCGAGGCGTCGAGCCTCGAGGTCCGCGACAAGAGCAAGGTCGCGAAGTTCCTCGGCGGCGTGAAGCTCACGCAGGGCGAGATGACGATGACCTGCCGGAGCCTCGATGTGCATTACGAGGACGCCAAGCCGAACGCGCAGCAGGCGAGCGCGCAGCAGGCCACCGCGCCGCAGACCAATGCGCTGCCGGGCCAGGGCGGATCGCAGCAGATCCGCTTCGTCAAGGCGCTCGGCGGCGTCAAGGTGACCCAGAAGGATCAGACCGCGACCGGCGAGTCGGGTGAGCTGGACATGCGCACCAACACGGTCACGCTCCTCGGCAATGTCGTGGTCACGCAGGGCAAGAACATCATTCGCGGCGAGAAGGTCATTGTCGATCTCGCCACCGGCGTCTCGCGCGTCGAAGGCCAGAAGGGCGGCCGCGTCGACGTGCTGATCGATCCGAACAGCGCGCCGGGCGGCATGCCGGGCAAGCCCGGCGAGCCCGCCAAGGACGCGCCGAAGGAACAGCAGAAGAAGGGTGGGCCTTCGGCGCCGCAGAAGATCAACCAGGGCCCGCCTGCAGGCCGCAGCCGTGTCTCCGAGAAGGCCAAGCCGGAGTCCCGCCTCTGACAAGGCGTGACGTCCGCAGTCGCGGCGCGGGACCTTTGGCTGGTTGAAAGCCCATCCGCGAGGGATTATCAGGGGCCGGTCCGGCGGCTCGCACGGCGGGCGAAAATCTTCTCCCGCCAGGAGCTTGGAGACGGCGTGTTCGACTTTCTTGGGCGCTTCAGGAATGGCCGCCAAGCCTCTCGGCGACCCGCCAACGACCAGTGGCGGATGGACGTCGGACCTGTCGACGATCCCATGTTCAACGGTCACGTCGAACCGATGAACGTGAATTCGGACATCCGCATGCCGGGCACGCGCCGTCCGGAGCCGAAGGCGCAGCCGCGCCGGCCCGTCCCGGCCGCGCTCGCGCCCGAGCCCGCCTACGCGCCCTCGCACTACGAGCCCAATGCGCGCGAGTTCGATTCCCGGAATGCCGAACCGCGGCCCTTTGCATCCAGCGCGGCGCCGATCGTTCCGCAGCGCACGGCCGCCGAGGGCTTCCTCGCCGTGCACGGCGTCGAGAAGAGCTTCGCCAACCGCATGGTCGTGAAGGGCGCCAGCCTCTACGTGCAGCGCGGTGAAGCGGTCGGCCTGCTCGGCCCGAACGGTGCCGGCAAGACCACGATCTTCTACATGGTGACGGGCCTGATCAAAGCGGATCGCGGTCGCATCGAGCTCGACGGCTTCGACGTCACGCAGCTTCCGATGTATCAGCGCGCGCGCCTCGGCATCGGCTATCTGCCGCAGGAAGCCTCGATCTTTCGCGGCCTGAGCGTGGAGGACAACATCCGCGCGGTGCTCGAAGTGGTGGAGCCCAAGAAGGCGAAGCGCGAGCAGGAGCTCGACGCACTGCTCGAGGAGTTCAACATCGCGCGTCTGCGCAAGACGCCCTCGATCGCGCTCTCGGGCGGCGAGCGGCGCCGCGTCGAGATCGCCCGCGCGCTCGCGACGCGCCCGAACTACATGCTGCTCGACGAGCCCTTCGCGGGCATCGACCCGATCGCGGTCGGCGACATCCAGGCGCTGGTGCGCCATCTCACGACGCGCGGCATCGGCGTGCTGATCACCGACCACAATGTCCGCGAGACCCTCGGCCTCACCGACCGTGCCTATATCATCTACTCGGGCGAGGTCCTGATGGAGGGTCGCGGCGACGAGATCGTCAACAACCCCGACGTCCGCCGGCTCTATCTCGGCGAAGAATTCCGCATGTAGGGGTTAGTGCGTGGCGGGCCGTTAACGATTCCCGCCCCGAAGTGGTGTACAGCGGTCCGAGAACCGGATAAGCAAGAACCGGACCACTTCGCACCGCAACATGGCCATTTCCCAGCGTCTCGAGATTCGTCAGAGCCAAGCGCTCGTGATGACGCCGCAGCTGATGCAGGCCATCAAGCTGCTGCAGCTCTCGAATCTGGATCTGGCGACCTATGTGGAGGGGGAGCTCGAGCGCAATCCGCTGCTCGAACGCGATCCCGAAGGCGGGGAGCCGACCGAGGCGCCGGAGCGGGCCGGCGTCGAAGCCGCGGCTGACGGCGAGGGCGAAGCGCCCGATGGCGGCGAGTGGGCCGAGTCCTTCCGTGAGACGCCCGGCGCCGCCGAGGAGCATCTCGACACCGGTCTCGACAACGTCTTCCCGGACGACGCCGCGCCGGTCCCGGCGCGCGCCGCGACCGGCGAGCCGCCGGCGCCCACCGACTGGTCCGGCGTCGGATCGGGCGGACGCGAGGACGGCGACTACAATCTCGAAGCCTTCGTCTCCGCCGAGGTGACGCTCGCGGATCATCTCGCCGAGCAGCTCACGCTCGCGGTCAGCGATCCGGCGCTGCGCATGATCGGCCAGCACCTGATCGATCTGGTCGACGAGTCCGGCTATCTCGCGGGCGATCTCGCGGCCGTCGCCGACAAGCTCGGCACGACGCTCGCCGATGTCGAGAGCGTGCTCGCGATCGTGCAGGGCTTCGATCCCGCCGGCATCTGCGCGCGCAGCCTCGCCGAGTGCCTCGCGATCCAGCTCAAGGAGCGCAACCGCTTCGATCCCGCCATGCAGGCGCTGATCGGTCATCTCGATCTCGTCGCCAAGCGCGATTTCGCGGCGCTCAGGCGCGTCTGCGGCGTCGACGAGGAAGATCTCGCCGACATGATCTCCGAGATCCGCCGGCTCAATCCCAAGCCCGGTCTCGCCTTCGGCTCCGCGATGGTGCAGCCGATCGTTCCCGACGTTTTCGTGCGCCCCGGCCCCGATGGCGGCTGGCACGTGGAGCTCAACAGCGACACGCTGCCGCGCGTGCTGGTGAACCAGTCCTATTATGCCAGCATCTCGAAGACCGCGAAGAACGGCGCCGACAAGAGCTATCTCGCCGACTGCATGCAGACCGCGACCTGGCTGCTGCGCGCGCTCGATCAGCGCGCCAAGACGATCCTCAAAGTCGCGACCGAGATCGTGCGTCAGCAGGATGCG
This sequence comes from Pseudomonadota bacterium, assembly GCA_023404705.1. Lineage (GTDB taxonomy): Bacteria > Pseudomonadota > Alphaproteobacteria > Rhizobiales > Xanthobacteraceae > FEB-22. The sequence goes on along the minus strand of JAEYAU010000215.1, from coordinate 25,049 downwards.
TTCTTCGCGCACGGCGTGCGGCACTTGCGGCCGCTCAATCTCAAGACCGTCGCGGATGCCATCGGCATGCACGAGTCGACGGTCTCGCGCGTGACCGCGAACAAGTACATGGCGACAAATCGGGGCATATTCGAGCTCAAGTATTTCTTCACCTCCGCGATCGCGGCCGCAGATGGCGGCGAGGCGCATTCGGCCGAGGCCGTGCGCTATCGCATCAAGCAGCTGATCGATTCGGAGTCGCCGGACGACGTGCTCTCGGACGACACGATCGTCGAGCGGCTGCGTGCCGCGGGCATCGATATTGCGCGCCGGACCGTAGCGAAATATCGTGAAGCCATGCGCATCCCGTCATCGGTCCAGCGTCGGCGGGAGAAGCAGGCGCTCATGGGCGTCGCCTCTTAGCACGCGGCATCTGCGCGTCTCGCCGGACCGTGCTAGACTGGAGGCCGCTGCGAGCAATGAGATCGGGCGGCCACGTCCGTCGCGATCTGCCGAGAACGAAGAGCGGAGCAACGCCATGCCGTTTCGCATCTCGGGTAAGAACATGGACATCGGCGAAGCATTGCGCGAACGCGTGCAGGCCCGGATCGCCGAAGCCCTGGGCAAGTTCTTCGACGGCGGTTATTCGGGCCACGTCACGGTCGGCAAGGAAGGCTTCGGCTTCCGCACCGAATGCGCGATTCACCTCGATTCGGGAACGACCCTGCACACGGAAGCGACGGCGGCCGACGCCTATGCGAGCGCCGATCAGGCCGCGTTGCGCGTCGAGAAGCGGCTCCGGCGCTACAAGCGGCGGCTCAAGGATCACCATGCGGGCCGCGGCAATGGCGTCGGAAGCGAGATGGACGCTGCGAGCTATGTGCTCGCCGCGCCCGCGGAGGATCTCGATCACGAGATCACCGAATACAATCCGGTCGTCATCGCCGAATCGACGACCACGATGAAGCGGCTGTCGGTGAGCGAGGCCGTGATGGAACTCGACATGACGGGAGCGCCCGTGGTGGTGTTCCGCCATGCCGGCCACGGCCGGCTCAACCTTGTTTACCGCCGTCCCGACGGGCATATCGGCTGGATCGACCCGCCCGCCATGGCGACCGAGGCCCATTGACGTCAACCCGGGCGGTCCCTATGGTCCGCCCCCTTCCACCAGCCCCCTATCGACCCACCGGACCGGTCATCAATGCCGCTCACCGATCTCGTCGCGCCGAACGCGGTTATTCCGGCGCTCAAGGTGAACAGCAAGAAGCAGGCGATCCAGGAGCTCGCGGCCAAGGCCGCGAAGCTGACTGGACAGAATGAGCGCGTGATCTTCGAGACGCTGCTTCAGCGCGAGAAGCTCGGCTCGACCGGCATCGGCGACGGCATCGCGATTCCGCACGGCAAGCTGCCGAAGCTCGAGAAGCTGTTCGGCATGTTCGCGCGACTCGACCGGCCGGTGGACTTCGATGCGCTCGATGGTCAGCCGGTCGATCTCATCTTCCTGCTGCTCGCGCCCGAAGCCGCGGGCGCCGATCACCTGAAGGCGCTCGCGCGCGTCGCGCGTCTGCTGCGCGACGGCGAGACCGTGCGCAAGCTCAGGGAGTCGCGCGACGCCGAAGCCTTATATGCGGTGCTGGCGCTCTCGACACCGGAAGCGGCGTAACCTGATCAGAGCCGCTGCATCGAGGCGTAGGTCCTGAGAGGCTGAGCCCTGCACTTCATCCCCGCACACCTAACCGCGAGCATGTATCGCGTGTCTGTGCGAGGCGAAGCGAGGCCTCTGATCGGGCGAGAGGGGCTCGCCCAACCGACTTAGTGTACGCTCACGGTCTCGAGCTCGTTGCTCCACGCATTCGCAATCGCGGCTTCGCGACTGTCCGTGAGCATGATCGGCGTACCGTCCGCGGCGTGCAGCGCGAACAGCTGCATGCCCGGCGCGAGCGCAGGTGCTTGCGGAAACAACGCCGGCACGTCCTCGGAGCGGATCTCCTTGATATAGGCGATCTTGCCGCCGCCCAGGATGGCGAGTGCTTCCTGTGTCATTTCAGCTTCGTTCGGGAGGTAGTTTTGCATGGCCCTCGACTCCTTTCCTGTCGAGTCCTCGTTTCACGTCACTCATGGTCTCTGATGGCGATCGTTTTCACGACCCGCTCGGGTTCCGGGCGGGCGAGATCGATCGACAGCAGTCCATTCTTCAAGTCCGCGCCAAGCACTTCGATCCCATCCGCCAGGACAAATGTTCGTTGAAACTGGCGTGCCGCGATACCGCGGTGCAGGAACTGCCGGGCCTTGTCGTCCTGCTGACGACCGCGAATCACGAGCTGGTTCTCCTCGATCGTGACGTCGAGCTGGTCGCGGTTGAACCCTGCGACCGCCAGCGTGATGCGCAGCCGTTCCGGACCCTCGTGGTCGCGGGCCAACCGCTCGATGTTGTAGGGCGGGTAGCCGTCCGCGGCCTTGGTGACGCGGTCGAGCGCACGCTCGATCTCGTCGAATCCGAGCAGGAACGGGCTTGAGAGTGACGGTACTCGGGACATTCGCGTCAAAGTCCTCTTGAAGCGACTTTGATGGGCCCTTGCGGCGCCCAAACCGGCCCGACCCTTGTGGGACCGAACCGGTCATCCCGAATATGGGGACCTGGTCTTAAGGCTTCAAGAATGCGGTCCGCAGTGGCTCAGGACTAAATCCCCAAGCGCCCAAGGGACCTGACCCAACGTCGCAAACGGGCGCCACATCATGGAAGGCGCGGCATCCTCGATCTCAGCGGTTCGCCTGCTCGAAGCGGCGCAGCAGATCGTTTCCGCGCCTGACCGCGCCCTCGATCGCCGCGCGCGCGCTCTTCTTGCCGGTGAGCGCGAACTCCATTTCCTCTTCCAGCACCGAGCGCACCAGCACGAAGGAGCCGAGCCGCAGTCCCTTCGAGTTCTCGGTGGGCGGCTTCAGGCTGAGCTGGCGCGTCGGAATGTCGGCGCCTGGATTGCGGTCGTAGAACCCGTGGGCGCGCGTGAGCTCATAGGCCGCGCGCGTGATCGGCAGGTAGCCGGTCTCCTGATGAAACCAGGCCTGCACGCCCGGGCGCGACAGATAGGCGAAGAACTTCGCGGCGCCCTTGTATTCCTCGGCAGCCCGTCCGCGCATGACCCAGAGGGTCGCGCCGCCGATGATCGAGTTCTGCGGCGCGCCTTCGACGTCCGGCCAGTAGGGCAGCATGCCGAAGCCGACCTCGAATTTCGCGTTCGCCAGGATGTCGGCACGCGTCGCCGAGGAGCCGATGAAGATGCCGCACTGGCTGCCGTAGAACTTCGGCTCCGCCGACGTGGCGCGGCCGCCATAATCGAAGATCTTGCTCTTCTGCCATTCGACCAGCGTGCCGAGATGGCGCACCACCAGCGGGTTGTCGATCAACAGCTCCGTGTCGAGCCCGCCGAAGCCGTTCGCCTTTGTCGCGATCGGCACGTTATGGAAGGCCGAGAGGTTCTCGATGTTAACCCACGAGGGCCAATGGGTCGTGAAGCCGCATTGCACGCCGGCGGCGCGCAGCTTGCGCGATACGGCTTCGACCTCCGGCCAGGTCTTCGGCGGTGCGTCGGGATCGAGGCCGGCGAGGCGGAACTGATCCTTGTTGTAGTAGAGGATCGGCGTCGAGGAATTGAACGGAAACGACAGCATGTTGCCGTCGACATCCCCGTAGTATCCGACGATGGCCGGCAGATAGGCGGCGGGATCGAAGCCCTCCTGCGCATCGCGCATCAGCTCGAACACCGGATAGATCGCGCCCTTCGAAGCCATCATGGTCGCGGTCGCGACTTCGTTCACCTGCACGATCGCGGGCTGCTGTCCGGTCCGCAGCGCGAACAGCGCCGCCGTCATCGTGTCCGTGTAGGAACCCTTGTAGATCGGGACGATCTTGTACTCGCGCTGCTGCGTGTTGAAGTCGGCGGCGAGCCGCTCGAGCACGCGCCCGAGCTCGCCCGACATCGCGTGCCACCAGTGCACCTCGACGACGGCGCGCGCCGGCATGGCGGACGCAAGCCAGACCGCCGCGGCGATCAGCACGCCGGCGATCCGAGCCTCACTCCGCACCCACAACACCCCGAACACGAATCCCCCGAGCACGCGTCCCCTGCACCACGGCAATCTTGCCATTACGCCATGCCATTCTTATCACGTTCATGACACGGGAGGACAGAATTGCGAATTGCCGTCATGGGTTCCGGAGGCGTGGGCGGATATTTCGGTGCCCGCCTCGCGGTTGGGGGCGCCGACGTCACCTTCGTGGCGCGGGGCGCGCATCTTGCGGCCATGCGCACGCAGGGATTGACGATCGAAAGCGAGCACGAGCCGATCCATTTGCAGAGTGTGAAAGTCACGGACGATCCGGCGACGATCGGACCGGCCGATGTGGTGATGTTCTGTGTCAAACTGTGGGACACGGAGGCCGCCGCGCGCACGCTTCTGCCGATCATCGGGCCCGAAACCGTCCTGATCTCGTTCCAGAACGGCGTGCAGAAGGACGATCTGCTGCGACCGATCGTAGGCGACGCCACGCTTGCGGGCGGCGTCGCCTACGTGGCGACCCATGTGGCGCGCCCGGGCGTAATCGCGCAGACGGGGCCGATGCAGCGCCTCGTGTTCGGCGAGTTCGACGGCCGCTCCTCGGCGCGGCTCGAAGCCTTCCGGGCCGCCTGCATCGCGGGCGGGATCAATGCCGAGATCAGCCCTGACATCCGCCGCGCGCTCTGGGAGAAGTTCGTCTTCCTCGCGGCGCTGTCCGGCGCCACCGCCTCGACGCGCACGCCGCTCGGCCCGCTCCGCAGCAATCCGGTGACGCGGCAGTTCCTGCTCGACCTCATGCAGGAGGTGGTTGCGGTCGGCCGTGCGCATGGCGTGGCGCTGCCGGAGGACTTCGTGGCCCAACGCACGACCTTCCTGGATGGCCTGCCCGCCGACATGACGGCCTCCATGCATCACGACCTCGAGGCCGGCCGGCCGCTGGAGCTGCAGTGGCTGAGCGGCGGCGTCACCACGCTGGGCGAGGCCGTGGGCGTGCCCACGCCCATGCACCGCGCGGTGCGTGCCGTGCTCGCGCTGCACGCCGACGGCCAGGCCTGACATGTCCGCATCTCCGACGCCACGCCTGACCATCCGCGCGATCCGGACGGTCGGCGTTGAGGTGCCGCTCACCTATGTGCTCGGGACCAGCCGCGGCGCCGTGACGCGCGCGCCGCTGCTGCTGGTCGATCTCGACACCGAAGAGGGCATCACGGGCCGCGCCTATCTGTTCTGCTATCTGCGCGATGCCGCACCCGCGATCGCCAAGATCCTCGAAGAGGTCGAGCGCTGCGTGAAGGGCGAGCGTGTTGCGCCGCTCGATCTCTGGGCCAAGCTCGCGCAGCGCTTCACGCTGATCGGCGTGCAGGGCATCGTGCGCATGGCCATGGCGGGCCTCGATGTCGCGGCCTGGGACGCGCTGGCGATCGCGGCGGGCCAGCCGCTCGCGACGCTGCTCGGCGCCGCGCCGAAGCCGATCCCGGCCTACAACAGTTGCGGCCTCGGCTTGATGGCGCCCGACGCGCTCGCCGACGAGGCCGAGAAGCTCGCGGCCGGCTTCCGCGCCGTAAAGCTGCGGCTCGGCTATCCGACGCTGAAGGAGGATCTCGCGGCCGTGCATGCGGTGCGCAAGCGCCTCGGCGAGCGCGCCGCCGTGATGGTCGACTACAATCAGGCGCTCACGCTTCCCGAGGCGCTCGAACGCGGCCGCGCCCTCGATCGCGAAGGCCTCGTCTGGCTCGAGGAGCCGATCCGCCACGACGACTATGCGGGCGCCGCGACGCTCGCGCGCGAACTCGCTCTACCGGTCCAGATCGGCGAGAATTTTTCCGAGGCGCACGCGATGGCGACCGCACTCGCGGCTGGCGCCGCCGATTACATGATGCCCGACCTCGAGCGCATCGGCGGCGTCACCGGCTGGCAGCGCGCCGCGAGCCTCGCGGCCGTGCATCGCATGCCGATGTCCTCGCACCTCTTCCCCGAGGTGAGCGCACATCTCCTCGCCGCGACGCCGACATGCCACTGGCTCGAATATGTCGACTGGGCCGATGTGCTGGTCGAGGAGCCGCTGCGCATCGAGGACGGCTGCGCGGTCGTGCCCGATCGCCCCGGCAACGGCCTCGTCTGGAACGCTGACGCGGTCGCGCGCTATCGAATGACGTGAGTCACTTGCGCGCGGCGCTTTGCTAAAATTTGAGCCGTCCGATTCAGACGCTGGTTGTGGCGCAGCGGTATTGAAATGGTTCACTCGAAGGGGTGATCCATGCCGCGCCACGCTGCTCTTTTGTTATGTACCGCTCTTGTCGCCTGGTCGGGGACCGCATCTGCCGAAACAGCAAGCTGTACTCGCGATTGGGTCAAGCGCGATCCAAGCGCCACGCTGGAAGCGTGCACGTCGATCCTCCGATCGGCTCTGGCCGACCAGGAGAAAGCCGACGCCCTGAAGATCCGAGCGAGGGCCGCACTCCGCCTCAAGCGCCTCGATATCGCGGTTCCGGATCTCGAGCTCGCCTTGAACCTCGCGCCGAAAGATCCAGCGGCGCACATCTGGCGCGGATGGGCTCACTTCGAGCAGGGCGAGTATGAGGAGGCTTTGAAGCGCACGTCCGCCGCGCGTGCGCTCGATCCCAAGGATACCGACCCGCATATCCTGGCCGCGTCGGTTGCGGTGCGTCTCGGCCAGTATGGTCGCGCGAGTTCGATCTACGCCGATGCCGTCGGCTTGCAGCCGAGCAACGTGCTCATCCGCTATCGCTATTCGAAGCTGCTCAGCCACATGCAGGACTATCCGGCGGCGCTGGTCCAGCTGGACGCACTTCTCGCACTGCCTCGCGCCGATACCACGCGTTCGGCCGACCTGATGATCTACAGCCGGTCCGTCACCTATCGCACCGCCGCACAGCTCCTTCGCGCCAGTCTGCTCATGGATCTCGCTCGCAGGGACGAGGCGGACGGCACTTTCGAGCAGATCCTCAATGAGGATCCGAGCAGCTTCACTTACGCGATGCGTGCCGCGCATCGCTTCAAAGCAAACGAGACTGAGGCCGTGATTCAGGCCGACGTCGACAAGGCGATCGAGCTTGATCCGGACTATTGGCTGGCGCGCGAGATGCAGGCGCGCATTCACTTCTTCGCTCGACGTTACGCGGCTGCCGAGGCCGAGTACGCGCGTGCCATCGAGCTTAAGCCCGACTACGGCAAGCTGCGCTGGTGGCGCGCCATGGCGCTGCGCAGGATCGATCGCCTGGACGAGGCGACTGACGAGGCGCTTACGGCCTGGGCCGTGGATCCGGGATATGTGACGAGCGAGAAGGTCGAAGTGCTGTCGCAGCGCGGCTATCTGCAGCTCTCGCGCAATCGCGATGCCAATCTGTCCATCGCCGACGCGATTCGCGCCTGCATGCTCGACGAGAAATGCTTCTGATGCGCGCGCTCAGCCGCGTCCTCGCGGGCGCAGCGGTGGCCCTGGTGACAGCCGCCACCTGTCTCGCCGCCGATGAGCCGTCTCGCGCCGGCCCGATCGAGCAGCGGATCACGCCGTGCCGCATCGCGAAGCTCAATCCGCGTCAAGGGCCTCCGTGCGAGCCGCCCGCGCTCTCCACGAGTCAGGATCCGGATGAACGCGCGGCGGCACATCTGCGCCGCGCATCGTTTTTCCTGGAGGTCTTCGAGTTCAACTCCGCGCGGACCGAGATCGATGCCGGTCTCGCAATCGCTCCGAACGATTTCGAGCTGCGGCTTCTCTCGGCCCGGGTCGCGATCACCATGCACGACAGTTCCGGTCTCGACACCGCAACAGCTGAGCGCGACCTGAGCATCGCGCTGAAGCTGAATCCCACGGACCCCGACGCACGCGCGACATTCGTCGACTTCATGGGCACACGGGCCACGCCTGAGATGCGGAGACGGGAGTACGACTTCATTCTGGCTCTGCATCCGCGCCACGTGTACTCGCGGAAGGCGCGGGCCCGGATGCTGCAGGAGCTCGGCCGCCATCGCGAGGCCCTCGAGGACTTCGATGTCGTCCTCTCCATGGAGCCGGACAATGCGCGCTATCTCGAGCGGCGTGCCGTAAGCCACTTGGCGCTCAACGATCCCGAAGCTGCGGCTGCGGATTTGTCGCATGCGCTGCGGCTCGACCCGAGAAACATCATCCTGCGCACCGCGCGCGCCACGGCCTATGAGCTGGCCGGAGAGGATGAGAAAGCGCTCGCCGATTACGACGCGATCCTCGGTCCGACCGGAGGTCCGCTGAAGAGTGCGCTGGGCGGAGATCGGCTCGGAAAATATCGCATGCAGCGCGCGCTCGTTCTGGTGCGCCTCATGAAGCTCGACCAAGCCGCAGTCGAGATGGCCTCGGGCCTCGCCGAAGGAAAGTCCACGATTTTACGTGCGCAGGTTTTCCTGAGGCAGAGCGGCTTTCCGTTGTTGCCGCTGGATGGGCGCGATTCGCCTGAACTCCGACAGGCTCTCCGCGAATGCTTCGGTATGAAGATGTGCTTTCAGGAAATCAGGCGCATTGCCTTGTGATGGAGCATTTCATGCGTTCGGTCTGCCTCGGTCTTGTTCTTGTGCTCCTGAGCGCGCCGGCAGGTCAGGCCGACGGCGCGGGATGTCTGCTCCAAGCCTCGATAGCTCGGAGCGACGTGGTCCTCACAACAAGCCTGCCGCGGATACAAGCCACGCTGCGCAAGGCGTCGCTCTGTGGGGCCACATCACTGGTCTGCCGGCGCCCGCCGACGCCCATGTCCACCCGTCTGGATAGGCCCGAGAAACTCGTCGGCCAGCGCTATCGATTGGCCAGCGAAAACTAAGCAGCCGAAACTCTACTTCACGGCGACGAGATCGATCAGCGCCGACATGCCGTGATGGCGCGCGCCTTCGTGGATCTCGCTGTCGTGCTCGCGCAGCTCCAGGATCTGCATGTCCGCGAAGGCCTGCTCGAGCAGGGCGCGGGTGTAGAGGTGCTCGATCTGCGGCGGCCCGCCGGTGCCGTAGCGCAGCTGCTCGGGGCGATAGCCTTCCAGCAGCAGCAATCCACCGGGCTTCAGCGTGCGCTTGATCCCCGAGAAGATCCGTTCGCGCGTGGGCGGGTCCGCGAACTGAATGAAGATCGCGACTACCACGTCGAAGGCCGCCTCGGGCCAGGTCCAGTTGCCGACGTCGGCCTCCTCGGCCCGCAGCGCCACGCGGCGCTGATCCGCCAGCGCGCGCGCCTTGGCGAGCGCGCGCGGCGAGAAGTCGATGCTCGTCACGTCGAGGCCCTGTTCGGCGAGCCAGACGCCGTTGCGTCCTTCGCCGTCCGCCACCGCCAGCGCCGTGAGGCCCGGCTTCAGGCGATGCGCCTGCGAGGCCAGGAACGCGTTCGGTGCCGTGCCGAAGATGTAGTCGGGCGCGGAATAACGCTCCTCCCAGAACTCCAGGTCCGACATCGGCGACTCCTTCCGTGTCAGGCGCCCTGCAGCGGCTTCTGCACCCAGAAGCGATACATCGACGCAAAGGTCTGTGGGTTCTCGGTCTCGAACGTGTGCCAGTTGTCGAGATCCGTCATGGCACGGTCCTGCGGAAATTTCTCGCGATAGGCCTGCAAGACGCGCCCGTCGAGCTCGAAGCCGATGAAGCGCAGTCCATTCTCGGCGAGGAAGCTCTTGATCATCGGGATCGTCAGCCGGTGCTCGGAGACGTGAAATAGCAGATCGCGGCAATCGCTCGTGCTGAAGAAGTCGTTGAAGCGCATCACGCTCCGGCGCGGGTCCTCCTCCGGCAGGCTCATGATCTCGGTACGGAAGCGGCGGATCTCGTCCGCGCTCGCGCCGATGCCGCGCTCCGCGATCGTCGCGCGCGCCGCCACCACACCCTGCCGGCCGAGCTCGCTGTAGAGCCCGATATGCATGAAGCCGCCGGGTCGCAGTCGCGCGAGCAGCACGCGCCATCCCGCGAACGGATCGCCCAGATGATGCAGCACGCCGTTGGCTTCGATCAGCGAGAAGCTCTTGTCCAGCGCGCCGAGCTCCAGGATGTCGGCCTGCGCATAGTCGAGATTGGTCACGCCGAGCGCGCGCGTCTTTGCCTTCGCATAACCGAGGCTCGCGCGGCTGAGATCGATCGCGAGCACCTTGGCGCCGCCGAACAGGCGCGCCACATAGAGCGCGTGCTGACCGGTGCCGCAGCCCGCGACCAGCGCGTCGAATGCGCTGCCGATCCCGCTCTCCTCGATGGCGGCTGACGGAAATTGCCGGCGCAACCGGCCATCGAGACTGGAGACGCGCTCCGGCGCCACGATGGTCATCCAGCGCGGGTAGGGATTCTCCTCGTACATCTCGCGCACCGCGTGCGAGACGTCATCCTGGATCGGCGTAAGGGCAGGGATCTCCTCGCGCGCGCGTGCCTCGTCGCGAACGTCACGCAGCTGCTGTGTCAGCACGGCCTCGACGGCTGCGGGCCATGTCGCGTCGGGCAGCGCTTCGCTCCCCGCAAGGCTCTGCAGCGGAAAATAGCTCGCGATCGCCGCGATCCGCAGCGGCGCGACCGCCTCGCCGCGCGCGAGCGCTGCCGCCATCGCGGCGCGCAGCTGCTCGGCGCGCGCGCGCTCCTCGTCCGTGACCGCATAGACGTATTCGGTCGCGAAGCACTGCCGCGCCAGCGCGCAGGCGAAGTCCACGAGCGCGTCTGGCGCATCCGTCTCCAGCGCTTGCTCCAGGATCGCGGTCCGGCACGCCACGAGAAAGGGCTCGATCGCGGCGTCGCTCACGCGCTCGGTCTCGAGCAGGCAGCGCAGCAGCGCATGACCGCGCGGCAGCCCCGTCGCGCCGAACAGCTCCACGCTGGTAAGACGCCGCGGCCAAGCCTCCGCGGCCGCGCGGATCATCGGCCCGAGCACGGGGTCGAGCCGCAGCAGCATCGCCGCGATGCTGGCGACCTCGACCTGCCGGCCCCAGCCCTCGGTGAGCGAGCGCATGACCAGGGCGCGCAGGTCCGGGCTGTCGCGCACCTCGTCGAGCGTCGCGATCGTCTCGGCGATCAGCGCCTTGGCTTCGGGCGAGTCCTTCAGCCGGAGGCTCTGCACCGCCGCCGCGAGCGCCTCCTCGATGCGCCCCATCACTTGCAGGCTGACCGCGAGATTCATGTACGCTTCAACGAGATCACGGTTGAGCGCGATCGCCTTGCCGTAATGCGCGATCGCCTCCTCGTGCTGCCCGAGTGCCGCGAGCGCGAGACCGAGATTGCTGTAGACAGCCGCCGCGCGCGGATTGAGCGCGACGGCGCGGCGCAGATGTGTCACCGCCCGCTCGGGCTCGCCCTGCGCCCACAGCGCATTGCCGAGATTCATTTGCGCATTGGCGTGGTCCGGATTGAGCGCCACCGCGCGCGACCAATGCGTGATCGCCTCGGCGCGCCGCGCGCAGGCCCAGTGCACCATGCCGATGTTGTAGTGGAAGTCCGGCTGTCGCTCATCGAGCGCGATCGCCTTGCCGATCAGCCGGATCGCATCGTCGTGGCGGCCCGCCTGGTGCGCCAGCACGCCGCGCAGATGCAGGGCGTGCACATTGGAGGGCTCCGCCTTGAGCAGCTTGGCGTAGAGCCTGTCCGCCTCGGCGAGCTCGCCGGCCTGATGGTGCCGCAGCGCCTTGGCGAACACCTCAGCGGGTCGCATGTCCAATCCTTCGTAAACGATAAGCGCCGGCGCGAGGTGGTCTGAGGATCAGAAGTTACGCTGAGAGACGCCGCGCCGTCGATGACGGCCGGCGCAACCCGGATCTACCGTAGCAGGAGATTTGGTAGCGGGAGATTTGGTGGAGCCAGGGGGAGTCGAACCCCCGACCTCTTGAATGCCATTCAAGCGCTCTCCCAACTGAGCTATGGCCCCACTCAGAGACGCCGCGGCGTCAGGAATTCCGCGGCGGTAGCACAAGGTCCAAGTCCACGAAGGCGAACCTTCCGGCTCAGGACCGAGGCCCGGCTTGTACGGCCGGCCCCCGAAAAACACAAGTCAGGGAAGACCTCAACTCTCTTCCTCGTTCTCGATATCGCCGCCGATGATATCGGTCACGTCGTCGTCCTCGTCCTCGTCGGGCTCCAGGAAGGCCGCGTCGTCGAGGCTCTCATCGCCCACATCGACATCCTCCTCCTCGGTCTCCGCCGCCGGCACCTTGCCACCGGTGGCCTCGGCGTCGGCCTCCTCGAGGGAGACGAACTCGGCGTCCTGCGCCTCCGGCGTTTCGAGTTCCTTCTCGGGCTGCGCCGCGGCGGCCGCGGCTGCGGCGCGCGACTCGGCGCGGGCGCGCGTGGTCGTGGCCATCACCTGGTAGACCGTGCCGCATTTCGGGCAGGTGATCGGGTCCTTGTTCAGGTCGTAGAACTTCGCGCCGCAACTGGCGCAAAGCCGTTTGATGCCGAGCTCGGGTTTTGCCACGGATCGTGAATCCTTGAACTTGTGCGAAAATCGGGGCTTCCCTTGGCGCCTTGGAGCCCCGCTGTCAATAGTGGGAACGGCGGGCGCAAATTGCGCCCCGGGGGCGGCCCGATGACGCATTCGGCTCGCGATTTCTGAAGGTCCGGCCCCGTGTTTGCGCCCTTTGCCCGATTGTGGTCTAGGGACCGCGCCCCAATCCGAGGATCCCGACCGTGCATCACGCCGATCCGACGCCATTGACGGCCCGCCGCGGTGGGCCCTTGCGGGGCCGCGTGCGCGTGCCGGGCGACAAGTCGATCTCGCACCGCTCCCTCATCCTGGGCGCGATGGCGGTGGGCCGCACGGAGATCACGGGCCTCCTCGAAGGCGAGGACGTGCTCAACACCGCCAAGGCCATGCGGGCGCTCGGCGCCACCGTGGAGCGCAGTCCCGACGGCGTATGGCGCGTGCAGGGCGTGGGCGTTGCAGGCTTCGCCGAGCCCGAGAAGCCGCTCGACTTCGGCAATTCGGGCACCGGCTGCCGTCTCACCATGGGCGCGGTCGCGGGCTCCCCGATCACCGCGGTCTTCGATGGCGACGCTTCCATGCGCAAGCGGCCCATGCGCCGTGTGCTCGATCCGCTGGAGCGTCTCGGCGCGCGCGCGCTCGAAGTGGGCGAGGGCGGTCGTCTGCCTGTGCGGCTCAAGGGTGCGAGCGATCCGATGCCGATCGTTTACGAACCACCGGTCGCCTCCGCACAGCTCAAGTCCGCGGTGCTGCTCGCGGGCCTCGCGGCGCCGGGCGAGACCACCGTGATCGAAGCCGAAGCAACCCGCGATCACACCGAGCTCATGCTCGCGCATTTCGGCGCCGAGCTGCGCGTCGCGCCGCACGGCACGCACGGACGCCGCATCACGCTCACGGGGCAACCCGAATTGTCGCCGGCGCGTGTCGTCGTGCCCGCGGATCCGTCGTCCGCTGCGTTCCCGCTCGTTGCGGCCTTGCTGGTGCCCGGCTCCGAGCTGGTGCTCGAAGCCGTGATGACGAACCCGCTGCGCACCGGCCTGTTCGCGACGCTGCGCGAGATGGGCGCCGACATCGAGGTGCTGGAGACGCGCAGCGACGGCGGCGAGGAGGTCGCGGATCTGCGCGTGCGCGCGTCTTCGCTGCGCGGTGTCGAGGTGCCGCCCGAGCGCGCGCCCGCGATGATCGACGAATATGTCGTGCTCGGCGTCGCCGCGAGCTTCGCCGAAGGCGTCACGCGCCTGCGCGGCCTGAAGGAGTTGCGCGTGAAAGAGTCCGATCGTCTCGCGGCCACCGCCGACATGCTCCGCGTCAACGGCGTCGCGGTGACGATCGAGGGCGACGATCTGATCGTCGAAGGCCGCGGCCGCGCTCCCGGTGGCGGGCTCGTCACCACTCACATGGATCACCGCATCGCCATGTCGGCGCTCGTCATGGGGCTTGCAACCGGTGAGCCCGTGCGGGTCGACGACACGGGCTTCATCGCCACCAGCTTCCCGGGCTTCGTGCCGATGATGCGGTCCTTCGGAGCCGATCTGGGGGCATCCTGATGATCATCGCGATCGACGGGCCGGCTGCCTCGGGCAAGGGAACTTTGGGCAAGCGGATCGCGGCCCATTACGGCCTGCGGCACCTCGACACCGGCCTGATCTACCGCGCCGTCGGCTACGCGCTCATCCAGGCCGGCCAGTCGTTGCACGACCGCGCGCGGGCCGCGGCCGCCGCCCAGGCGCTCGATCCTGCCCAATTCGACGAAAAAGCACTGAAAAGTCATCAGATCGGCGAGGCCGCTTCCATCGTCTCGGCCTTTCCCGAGGTCCGCGAGGCGCTGCTCGCCTTCCAGCGCAACTTCATGGCCGAGCCGCCTGGCGCCGTGCTGGACGGCCGCGACATCGGCACCGTCATCGCTCCGGACGCGGACGTGAAGATCTTCGTCACGGCGAGCCCCGAGGAGCGGGCGCGGCGCCGGGCCGCCGAGATCAGCACCCCGGAGGCGCCTGCCGACTTCCAGGCGATCCTGGCCGACATCCTGCGCCGCGACGAGCGCGACCGCTCCCGCGCGGTCGCGCCCCTGAAACCCGCGCCCGACGCGCACTTGCTCGATACCACGCATTTGTCTATAGACGCGGCAGTCCGGGCCGCCGTCGACATCGTCGAGGCTGCCCGAGCGGGCCGAAAGCCGGGCTGACCCGACTTTCGCTATCGGAGGATAGCCCGCTCGTGCCCCCTCTTTCGCGGCGCGCCGGATCCTGAACCACTGTTCCGATCGCACGGTTTGACGTGCCGGCCCACCGGTCTCCGGTGGCTGTCGCAGGTTCGCGGAGCCTGCGGCCCGCGCGTTCGGAGCTTTCCCATTCCAGCCGTCGGCACACCGCTCAGGAGAATTCATGGCTGCCACTGCCACTGCCGCCGCGCCCTCGCGCGAAGACTTCGCCGCCCTGCTGGAAGAGTCGTTCCAGGGCGGAAATCTGCATGAAGGGTCCGTCGTTCACGGGACCGTCGTCGCGATCGAGAAGGACATGGCCGTCATCGACGTCGGCCTGAAGACCGAAGGCCGCGTCTCGTTGCGCGAGTTCGCCGGCCCGGGCCGGCAGAGCGACTTGAAGGTCGGCGACACCGTCGAGGTTTATCTGGAGCGCGTCGAGAATGCGCTCGGCGAAGCGGTTCTCTCGCGCGACAAGGCGCGCCGCGAGGAGAGCTGGGGCAAGCTCGAGAAGGCCTTCCAGAACAACGAGAAGGTTTCCGGCGTCATCTTCAACCAGGTCAAGGGCGGCTTCACGGTCGACCTCGACGGCGCCGTGGCGTTCCTGCCGCGCTCGCAGGTCGACATCCGTCCGATCCGCGACGTCACCCCGCTGATGAACGTGCCGCAGCCGTTCCAGATCCTGAAGATGGATCGTCGTCGCGGCAACATCGTCGTCTCGCGCCGCACGGTTCTCGAAGAGACCCGCGCCGAGCAGCGCCAGGAGCTGGTGCAGAACCTCGAAGAGGGTCAGGTCATCGACGGCGTGGTCAAGAACATCACCGACTACGGTGCGTTCGTGGACCTCGGCGGCATCGACGGCCTGCTGCACGTCACCGACATCGCGTGGCGCCGCGTCAATCATCCGTCCGAGGTGCTGTCCATCGGCCAGCAGGTGAAGGTCAAGATCATCAAGATCAACCACGAGACCCACCGCATCTCGCTCGGCATGAAGCAGCTGCTCGACGATCCGTGGCAGGGGATCGAGGCCAAGTATCCGGTCACGGCCCGCTTCAAGGGCCGCGTCACCAACATCACGGACTACGGCGCCTTCGTGGAGCTGGAGCCCGGCATCGAGGGCTTGATCCACGTCTCCGAGATGTCGTGGACCAAGAAGAACGTGCACCCCGGCAAGATCGTCTCGACCTCTCAGGAGGTCGAGGTGCAGGTGCTCGAGGTCGATCCGGTCAAGCGGCGCATCTCGCTCGGCCTGAAGCAGACCATGCGCAATCCGTGGGAGCAGTTCGTCGAGAAGTATCCGGTCGGCAGCAATGTCGAAGGCGAGGTCAAGAACAAGACCGAGTTCGGCCTGTTCCTCGGCCTCGACGGCGACGTGGACGGCATGGTCCATCTCTCGGACCTCGACTGGAAGCGTCCCGGCGAGCAGGTGATCGAGGAGTACAAGAAGGGCGACAAGGTGAAGGCGGTCGTGCTCGACGTCGATGTCGAGAAGGAGCGCATTTCGCTTGGCGTGAAGCAGCTCGAGGCGGATCCGTTCGCGGAGCCGGGCGACCTCAAGCGCGGCGCTGTCGTGACCACCGAGGTCGTCGACGTGAAGGAAGCCGGCATCGACGTGAAGATCGTCGGCACCGAGTTCACGACCTTCGTGAAACGTTCCGAGCTCGCCCGTGACCGTTCCGAGCAGCGCCCCGAGCGCTTCGCGGTCGGTCAGAAGGTGGACGCGCGCGTGACGCAGTTCGACCGTCGCGCCCGAAAAGTCTCGGTCTCGATCAAGGCGCTCGAAGTCGCCGAGGAGAAGGAGGCGATCGCCCAGTACGGCTCGTCCGACTCCGGCGCGACGCTCGGCGACATTCTCGGCACCGCGCTCAAGCGCGCTGGCGAGAAGAAGGAGTAACCGGATTGGAGCATTTCCCGCCGAAGTGGACTCCGGTTCGGCGCAGGAAATGCGGCAAACAGGAAAAGGCCGCCTCCGGCATGCGTCGGGGGCGGCGGTCCGAGTTGGGTCGGGGTCTTCCGATCCGTTAAGACACTGGCGGCCCCGATTCGGGGCCGCTTTGTCTTCGATTGCCACAATTGCGTCGAAGCGTTTCGCTTACCGTCAGGCGCACGCATTAACCGCTCCGATCATCGGGAGCCGGCTCGCTACTTCGAGGAGATCTTTTCATGTCGCTCGATGCGGACACCATCGTGGATCGCCGCCGGATGCGGCGCAAGCTCGTGTTCTGGCGGGTCTTCGCGGTGCTGCTGGCGATCGCCGCCGTGATGGGCCTCGCCTGGACGCTCTCGTCGGAGTCCCGGCTCGCCGGCGGCGCGTCCGGCGCCATCGCGCGTGTCAACATCAGCGGCATCATTCGCAACGACACCGAGCGGAGCGAATCCTTCGACCGGCTCGCCAAGTCGAGCGTGAAGGCCGTCATCGTTCACATCGACAGCCCCGGGGGCACGGCGGCCGGCGCCGAGCAGCTCCACGATTCGATTCGCAAGGTCGCGGCCAAGAAGCCGACCGTGGTGGTCGTCGACGGTCTCGCGGCCTCGGGCGGCTATATCGCGGCGCTCGCGGTCGACCACATCATCGCGCAAAGCAACTCGATCGTCGGCTCGATCGGCGTCATCGTGCAGTTTCCGAACTTCGCCGAAGTCATGAAGACCATTGGCGTGAAGGTCGAGGAGGTGAAGTCCGCGCCTCTCAAGGCTTCGCCCAACGGCTTCGAGCCGACCAGCCCCGAGGCCCGCGCGGCCCTCGAGGGTCTCGTGAAGGACTCCTATGCCTGGTTCAAGGACCTCGTGAAGGAGCGGCGCAAGATCGAGGGTGACCTGCTCGAGAAGGTCTCCGACGGCCGGGTGTTCACGGGCCGCCAGGCCATGGAGCTGAAGCTGGTCGACGCCCTCGGCAACGAGCAGACCGCAATCGATTGGCTCGCCAAGGAGAAGGGCATCGACGCCAAGACGCCCGTCCGCGACTGGAAGCTCAAGCCGCGCCTGACCGACCTCTCGGCGCTGCACCTTGCGGCTGCAGCCGCCTTCGATGCGGTGGGCCTGACCGCGGTCGCGCGCCGCATGGAGACCTGGGGCGCCGTGCAGGCGTTCGAGCGTCTCAACCTTGACGGTCTTCTGGCTGTTTGGCACCCTTCGGCGGCGAACTGAGGACTGGCGCGCCAGCGGCGGCGTCCCGGACTTCAGGGACGCTGCAAGCTCCGGAAGAGCGGGGCTTCCGCGAGCGGCGCAACCGGGACACGACCGCGTAAGAGCAAGACAATGGCCAATGGTCCGACTGAGGGGGCGGCAACGGCGATGATCAAGTCAGAGCTCGTGCAACGCATCGCCTCCCAGAATCCTCATCTTTACCAGCGCGACGTCGAGAACATCGTCAACGCCATTCTGGGCGAGATCACTGCGGCGCTCGCGCGCGGCGATCGGGTCGAGTTGCGCGGCTTCGGCGCCTTCTCGGTGAAGCGCCGCCCGGCGCGCACCGGCCGCAATCCGCGCACCGGCGCCCATGTGGCGGTCGATCAGAAGACCGTGCCGTTCTTCAAGACCGGCAAGGAGATGCGCGAGCGTCTCAACCGCGAGCCCGTCACCTGACGGGTCGGCCGTCGCGCTGACCGCACGACGCGCTCCCCGCATGCTCCGAACGCGCGACCCAGGAGGGCCGAGATGATCCGCAAGACCGTCACGGTGCTCGTGCTCGTTCCGCTCGGCCTGTTGATCGTGCTGTTCGCGGTGGCGAACCGGCAGAAGGTCGCGATCTCCCTCGATCCCTTCTCCTCCGACGCGCCGGCCCTTGCGGCGAACCTGCCGCTCTTCCTCGTGATCCTCGGGACTCTGATCGCCGGCGTGATCATCGGCGGCGGCGCAGCCTGGTTGCGTCAGGCCCGCTGGCGCCGCCGCGCGCGCCGGCTCGAATTCGAGACGCGGCGTCTGCGTGCCGAGAACGAGACGCTCAAGCGCGAGCTCGCCGCCGCGCCGCTCGCACCCGCGAGCGACGCCTCGATCGCGACCATCGCGTATCGTCACCCCTCGGCGGCGTGACGACCTCATGCGCGTTGTCACTGGCGAAGACATCGAGCGCGTCCTCACCTATCCGGCGCTGATCGACGCGCTGCGTGAAGCGTTCCGTGGCGAGATCACGGTGCCGGTGCGCCATCATCACGTGATGCCGCAGCCCGGCAAAGAAGCAACGCTGTTGCTGATGCCGGCCTGGACCGAGTCCGGCGAGCGCTTCGTCGGCACCAAGATCGTCTCGGTCTTTCCCGACAATGCGACGCGCGGCAAGCCCTCGATCTACGGCACCTACATGCTGATGTCGGGCGAGACCGGCGAGCCCCTCGCGGTGCTCGACGGCCGCGTGCTCACGGCGTGGCGCACGGGCTGCGCCTCCGCGCTTGCCGCGTCTTATCTCGCGCGCGAAGACGCCGAGCATCTCGTGATGGTCGGCGCGGGCGCCTTGGCGCCGCATCTGGTGCAGGCGCATGCGGCGGTGCGCCCGATCAAGCGCGTCACGGTGTGGAATCGCACACGCGGCAATGCCGTCAAGCTCGCCTTCGCTCTCGCGGTGACGGGCATCGAGACCGAGGTGACCGGCGATCTCGAAGGCGCCGTGCGCGAGGCCGACATCGTCTCCTGCGCGACGCTCTCGACGACGCCGCTGATCGAGGGCAAGTGGCTCAAGAAGGGTACGCATGTCGATCTGGTCGGCGCCTATTCGCCGAAGATGCGCGAGGCCGACGATGAAGTGATCCGGAAAGCGCGCGTCTATGTCGACACGCGCGCCGGCGCCCTGAAGGAAGCCGGTGACATCGTGCAGCCGATGAAGAAGGGCATTCTCAAGAAGGAGAACGTGCGCGGCGACCTCTTCGAGCTTGCGCGCGGCAAGGCCAAGGGCCGCACCTCGGACTCGCAGATCACGTTGTTCAAGTCGGTCGGAACCGCGATCGAGGACCTGGCCGCCGCCATGCTGGTCTGGCGCGGACTCGCGTGATCGCGCTGCGGCGTGCTATAGCGCCCCGGATATTGTGCAACGCAAGGTAACAGGCGCCGCATCGCGCCGTTTCGCTAAATCGACCATGTCTTTGCTCGTCAAGATCTGCGGCCTGCGGACGCCCGAGACGCTCGACGTCGCGCTCGACGAGGGCGCGGATCTGGTCGGCTTCGTGTTCTTTCCCCCATCGCCGCGCCATCTCACGCCCGCCGAAGCGCGCCTCCTTGGCGAGCGTGTGCGCGGGCGCGCCGGCAAAGTGATGCTCTCGGTCGATGCCGACGGTGCGCTGTTCGATGCCGCCATCGAAGCGCTGCGGCCGGACATGCTGCAGCTCCACGGTCACGAGCCGCCGGCCCGCCTCGCCGAGCTCAAGCGCCGCTATGGCCGGCCCGTGATGAAGGCGCTTCCCGTGGAGACCCGCGCCGATCTCGCGGCTGTCGCGCCCTACCTGCCGGTGGCGGACCGCCTGCTGTTCGATGCCCGCCCTCCGCGCGAGGCCACCCGCCCGGGCGGCCTCGGCCGGACTTTCGACTGGGAGTTGTTGCGGGGCCTTGACCCCGGGCTCCCCTTCATGCTCTCAGGCGGCCTCGACGCGGCCAATGTGGCGGACGCGCTGCGCATCACGGGCGCTCCCGGCGTCGACGTCTCCTCCGGCGTGGAGCGCGCGCCTGGCGAGAAGGATCCGGAGAAAATTCGCGCATTCATTCGCGCGGCCAGGCAGGCGGCAGCCCCCGCCGGCCAGAGAGTAGCGAGCGGCGTATGACCATTCAGCGGCCCAACACGTTCCGCGCCGGGCCCGACGAGCGCGGCCATTTCGGCAAATTCGGCGGCCGCTTCGTCGCCGAGACCTTGATGCCGCTAATCCTCGAGCTCGAGAAGGCCTATGCGGCCGCCAAGGCCGACCCGGCCTTCAAGGCCGAGATGAATGGCTATCTCAGCCACTATGTCGGCCGGCCGAGCCCGCTCTACTTCGCGCAGCGTCTCACCGAGCATCTCGGCGGCGCCAAGATCTACTTCAAGCGCGAGGAGCTCAATCACACGGGCTCGCACAAGGTGAACAACGTGCTCGGGCAGATCCTGCTCGCGCGCCGCATGGGCAAGAAGCGCATCATCGCGGAGACCGGCGCCGGCATGCACGGCGTCGCCACCGCGACGCTTTGCGCGCGCTTCGGCCTCGAATGCATCGTCTATATGGGCGCGGTCGACGTCGAGCGGCAGAAGCCCAACGTGTTCCGCATGAAGATGCTCGGCGCCGAGCTGCGTCCCGTGACGTCGGGTGCCCAGACGCTCAAGGACGCCATGAACGAGGCGTTGCGCGACTGGGTCACCAATGTCGGCTCCACCTTCTACTGCATCGGCACGGTCGCTGGCCCGCATCCCTATCCCATGATGGTGCGCGACTTTCAGTCGATCATCGGTAACGAGACGCGCGAGCAGATCATGGCCGCCGAAGGCCGCCTGCCGGATTCGCTCGTCGCCTGCATCGGCGGCGGCTCCAACGCCATGGGCCTCTTCCATCCGTTCCTCGATGACCGATCGGTCGAGATCTACGGCGTCGAAGCCGCGGGCCACGGGCTCAACACCGGCCTGCATGCCGCCTCGATCACGGGCGGCCGCCCGGGCGTCCTGCATGGCAACCGCACCTATCTGCTGATGGACGACGACGGGCAGATCCAAGAGGCGCACTCGATTTCGGCCGGTCTCGACTATCCGGGCGTCGGCCCGGAGCACGCCTGGCTGCACGATGTCGGCCGCGCCACCTTCCTCTCGGCGACCGACGATGAGGCGCTCGCGGCCTTCCAGCTGCTCTCGAAGCTCGAAGGCATCATCCCGGCGCTCGAATCCGCGCATGCCATCGCCAAGGTGATCGAGCTCGCGCCGAAGAAGCCGAAGGATCACCTGATGGTCGTCAACCTCTCGGGCCGCGGCGACAAGGACATCTTCTCGGTCGCCGAGCATCTCGGGAGTAAGCTGTGAAGCTCACGCGCCACGACGAGACGATCACGCTCGCGACCGCGTTCCACGCGCTGCACTATTACGCGGCCGCGTTGGCCGAGCGCATTTCTTCCGACGATCTCGCGGCGCTCGCTGGCGAGACCGCGATCCTGCCCGACGGCGGCCCCGCCGATCCGGCGGCCTGGAGCGATTTCCTCGCTGCTGTCGATCACGCGCGCGGCGCGCGGCCCGACCTCACGCTGGTGACCCGATGACGACTCGCATCGACAGGCGCTTCGCGGCCCTCAAGGCCGAAGGCCGCGCCGCTCTCGTAACCTTCGTCACGGCCGGTGACCCCGACAGCGAAACCTCGCTCGCGATCCTGCGTGCGCTGCCGAAGGCCGGCGCCGACGTGGTCGAGCTTGGCATGCCGTTCACGGATCCCATGGCGGACGGCCCCGCGATCCAGATCTCGTCCCAGCGCGCGCTGAAGGCCGGCCAGACCTTGCGCAAGACGCTCGACATGGTGCGCACCTTCCGCAAGGAGGATGACGCGACGCCGATCGTGCTCATGGGCTACTACAATCCGATCTACATCTACGGCGTCGAGCGCTTCCTCAGCGATGCCAAGAGCGCCGGCATCGACGGCCTGATCGTCGTCGACCTTCCGCCCGAGGAGGACGACGAGCTCTGCCTCCCGGCGCTCAAGGCGGGCCTCAACTTCATTCGCTTGGCGACGCCCACGACCGACGACAAGCGTTTGCCGGCGGTGCTCGCGAACACCTCGGGCTTCGTCTACTACGTCTCGATCACGGGCATCACGGGCAGCGCCGCGCCCGACGCCGGCAAGGTCACCAGCGCGGTCGCGCGCATCAAGCGCCATACCGATCTGCCGGTCTGCGTCGGCTTCGGCGTGCGCACCGGCGAGCAGGCGCGCGCCATTGCGGAAGGCGCCGATGGCGTGGTCGTCGGCTCGGCCCTGGTCGATGCCGTGCGTCAGAGCCTCGACCCCGAAGGCAAGGCGACTCAGAAGACCGTCGCGGCCGTGACGGATCTCGTCTCTGCGCTGGCGGCGGGCGTGCGCGGTGCGAGCCGGGTCGCCGCCGAATAGAGCCCGCGTGGCAAACTAGTCCGATCGTTCCTACATACCGCGTGCCGATCGTCGCGGCGCAAATCGAGGGAAGACGCTCATGGCCGATCCCATGAACTGGATCTCCAACGTCGTGCGGCCGAAGATCCGCTCGTTCCTCAAGCGCGAGGTGCCGGAGAACGCGTGGATCAAGTGTCCCGAGACCGGCCAGCTCGTCTACTACAAGGATGTCGAGGCCAATCAGTTCGTCATCCCGAGCTCGAACTACCACATGCGCATGAGCGCGACCGCGCGGCTCAAGGGCCTGTTCGACGGCGGCGAGTACGAGGAGATCACGATCCGCGAAGTGCCGGCGGACCCGCTCAAGTTCCGTGACGAGCGCCGCTATTCGGACCGCCTCAAGGACGCGCGCACCAAGACTGGCATGCAGGACGCCGTGAAGGTCGGCGTTGGCAAGCTCGAAGGCCTCACCGCGGTCGCGGGCGTGCAGGACTTCGACTTCATGGGCGGCTCGCTTGGCATGGCGGCGGGCGAAGCCGTCATCACGGGCCTCGAGACCGCGCTCCAGCGCAATGCGCCCTTCATCATGTTCGCGGCCTCCGGCGGCGCGCGCATGCAGGAAGGCATCCTCTCGCTGATGCAGATGCCGCGCACGACGGTCGCGGTGCAGCAGCTGCGCGAGGCCAAGCTGCCCTATATCGTGGTGCTCACCAATCCGACCACCGGCGGCGTCACAGCCTCCTATGCGATGCTCGGCGACGTGCACATCGCCGAGCCTGGCGCGCTCATCTGCTTCGCGGGTCCGCGCGTGATCGAGCAGACCATTCGCGAGAAGCTGCCCGAGGGCTTCCAGCGCGCCGAATATCTCAAGGATCACGGCATGGTCGACATGGTGGTGCACCGTCACGACCTGCGCGCGACGCTCGCGAACCTCTGCCGTCTCCTCACCAAAGCGCCGGTGACGCGCGAAGCGCTGCCTGCGCCAACGGCGCCGGCTGCACCGGCCGCGGCGTAACGCCGGGAGCAATTCGGGTTCGATGACACCGGTCGATGCCATTCTGGCGCGGCTTCTCGCGCTGCATCCCAAGCGGATCGATCTTTCGCTCGACCGCGTGTGGCGCGTGCTCGAGCGGCTCGGCCATCCCGAGCGCCGCATCCCTCCAGTCATTCACGTGGCCGGCACCAACGGCAAGGGCTCCACCATCGCGTTCATGCGCGCGATCCTGGAAGCCGCGGGCAAGAGCGTTCACGTCTACACCTCGCCGAACCTCGTGCACGTCAACGAGCGCTTCCGCCTGGGCGGCCCGGGCGGCGGCACGCTCGTCTCCGACGACGAGCTCGCCGATGTGCTTGCCGAATGCGAGGCCGCCAATGGCGATGCGCCCATCACGGTATTCGAGATCGAGACTGCGGCCGCCTTCGTGCTGTTCGCACGCCACGCGGCCGACGTGCTCTTGCTGGAGGTCGGGCTCGGCGGCCGGCTCGACGCCACCAATGTGATCGAGCGCCCGCTCGCGAGCGTGATCACGCCGGTGTCGTTCGATCACATGGATTATCTCGGCGACACGCTGGAGAAGATCGCGGGCGAGAAGGCCGGCATCATCAAGCGCGGCGTACCGATCGTGGTCGCGCCGCAGGACCCGTCCGCGCTCGCCGTCATCGAGCGCCAGGCCGATCGCCTGCGCGCGCCGCTGCACGCCGCCGGCCAGCAGTGGAGCGTGATGCCCGAGCGCGGCCGGCTCGTCTTCCAGGATGAGGACGGCCTGCTCGACCTGCCGAGCCCGCGCCTGTTCGGCCGCCATCAGTTCGACAATGCCGGCACTGCCATCGCGGCGTTGCGCGCGTCGCGCCTGCGGCTGCCGCCCGCAGCCTTCGAGCAGGGCCTGCTGAAGGCCGAATGGCCCGCGCGCATGCAGCGCTTGGCCGCTGGCCGCCTCGCGGCGTTCGCGCCCGAGGGTGCCGAGCTCTGGCTCGACGGCGGCCACAATGCGGATGGCGGGCGCGCCGTCTCGGCCGCAGTCGCCGATCTCGAGGAGCGCGTCTCGCGCCCGCTCGTGTTGATCGTCGGCATGCTCTCGACCAAGGATCCGACGGCGTTCCTGCGCAACTTCGCGGGGCTCGCGCTGCGCATCGTCGGCGTGCCCATCGGCCAGGAGAAGGCCCTGTCCGCCGAAGCCATCGCTGAGGCGGCGCGCAGCGTCGGCATTCCGGCCGATGCCCGCCCGAGCATCGAAGAGGCGCTCACCTTCGTCGGCGCCTTCGACCTCGACCCGCCGCCGCGCATCCTCATCACGGGATCGCTCTACCTCGCGGGCGAGGTGCTGGCGCTCAACGGCACCGTGCCGAACTGAATCGCGGCACTCTCGGCGTCATCCGGGCCAAGTGAGCGAAGCGAACG
>JAEYAU010000158.1 GCA_023404705.1 Pseudomonadota bacterium | reverse complement strand
CACGCGACCAGCGCGGCACCGCGAGCGCCGCCTCGACGCCCTCCTGCGCACTGCGGGCCGCGGCCAGCGGCGGCAGGAGGGCGGCATGGAAATGCCGGACCGCCTGCAGCCAGGCCTCCGCGAGCAGCTCCTCCCGCGACCCGAAGCGATGATAGATCGAGCCGACCGGCGCCCCGACCGCGGCCGCGATCGCCTCGATGCGCGCCGCGCCCCCGCGCGCCAGATCCGCGGCCGCGGCTTGCAGCAGATCCTCCCTGGCGAACTTGGCGGTCCGGCCCATCCGCTTTCCATATTAGAATATTGATTCTAATATCAAGAGAGCGTCTGCACAAGCGTATGGAGAGCCGCGATGTTGAATACAGGCTTCGCCGTCGCCGGCGTGATCGCCGGCATCACGTTCCTGGTGCACACCTTCATTGGGCAGATCTACGTCGTCCGGCCATTGCTGGCGGTCGACAATCTCAGCCCGGCCTCGCGCTGGCTGAATTTCTACTGCTGGCACATGGTGACGATCCTGCTCGCCGCCATGTGCGCGATGTTCTTCTACGCGGCCGTGGCGCTGGACGCGCGCCCGCTCGGCATCCTGTTCACGGTGCTCGCCGCCACTTTCTCGCTACTCTGCGTCGCGGTGGCGCTCAAGGGCCGCGTGCCGCCGCTACGCTTTCCGGCGACGAGCCTGTTCGCGGCCGCGGCACTTGCGGGCGCGTGGGGTGCTTGGTCGGCCTGAGGAGCGGCTACGCGCGCTTGCAGGAGTGCGAGACGTTCGCCATTCCGCCGTCCTCGCGCAATGGCGTGACATGCGACTTGCTGGCGGACTTCCCGCGCGACTGCGGCGCCAGCGTGAAGGTCGCGCGGATCGTCGTCGGCCCCTGCGATGTCGTGAGATACGCATTCACGCGACAGCGCATCCGAGTCTCGCAGATGTTCTGCAGCGCGATGACGAACACCGGCTTGCCGCCCCGTTGCTCGAAGGTGGCGTCGTGCGATACGCAGCCGTCGCTCGGGCCCGGGACGTTGGGCGGAGTCTGGCCCGACTCGTTCGATTTCTGCGCCAAGGCCGGTGCAGCGGTCAGCAGCGAAACAAGGCCCGCGAGGCAGGCCAGAGACTTGAAGTGCACGAACGACTCCCGAGTTGCTCCACCCACGAGTTTGTCGTTTGCAGCATGGCGGCCTTGTGACGGCGACTATGCCGGGAGTGCACAAGGCAGCCGACTCTGGCTTAATGGCGTGATCCGCCGGATACGAAGCCGATGCCATCGCACATCATCTCGCCGCCGCCGATCGCGACCGAATCCTTCACCGACGCCGCCGCCGCGGTCGCGCGGCTCGCGCAGATCTACGAGCGCAACACGCGATTCCTGCGCGAGCACTTCGAGGCCTATGCGAGCGGCAAGCCGCTCGAGACGCGCGTACGCGCAACCTACCCGTTCGTGCGCATCACCACCCACAGCCATGCGCGCCTCGACTCGCGCCTCGCCTATGGCTTCGTTGCCGGTCCCGGCGTGCACGAGACCACGGTGACGCGGCCCGATCTCTTCCGCGACTATTTCACCGAGCAGATCGGCCTGCTGCTGCAGAACCAGAGCGTGCCGGTCGAGATCGGCGAATCCGCCGAGCCGATCCCGGTGCACTTCGCCTATGCGCGCGACATCAATATCGAGGCGAGCGTGTCGGGCCGCGCACCCTCTCCTATTGACCGGCCGCTGCGCGACCTATTCGACACGCCCGATCTCGCCACCATGGACGACGCCATCGCCGACGGCACGCTGCGCCGGCCGCCGGAGGTGCCCGAACCGCTCGCGCTCTTCCGCGCCGCACGCGTCGACTACTCGCTGCACCGGCTCTATCACTACACCGGCACGGCGCCCGAGCACTTCCAGAACTTCGTCATTTTCACGAACTACCAGTTCTACATCGACGCCTTCGCGCGCATCTGCCGCGAGCGCATGGCCGCCGGCGATCCCGCGTGCGATGCCTTCGTCGAGCCTGGCGGCGTGATCACGCACAATGCGCGCTTCGGCAAGCCCGCACCGACCGTGAGCGCGCCCGAGCGACTGCCGCAGATGCCGGCCTATCATCTGGTCGAGCCGGACTGGGGCGGCATCACCATGATCAATATCGGCACCGGCCCGTCGAACGCGCGCAACATCACCGACCATGTCGCCGTGATGCGGCCGCATGCCTGGCTGATGCTCGGTCACTGCGCGGGCCTGCGCAACTCGCAGAAGCTCGGCGACTACGTGCTGGCGCACGGCTATGTGCGCGAGGACCACGTGCTCGACGAGGAGCTGCCGCTCTGGGTGCCGATCCCGGCGCTCGCCGAGATGCAGGTCGCGTTGGAGCAGGCGGTCGGCGAGGTCACGGGCCTCACCGGCTTCGACCTCAAGCGCGTGATGCGCACCGGCACGGTGGCGAGCGTCGACAACCGCAATTGGGAGCTCGGCGACCACGCGACGACGATCCGCCGGCTCTCGCTCTCGCGCGCGGTCGCTCTCGATATGGAATCGGCGGCGATCGCCGCCAACGGCTTCCGCTTCCGGGTCCCTTACGGGACCTTGCTCTGCGTCTCCGACAAGCCCCTGCAGGGCGAGATCAAGCTCGCCGGCATGGCGAGCGAGTTCTACCGCCAGCGCGTCGGCCAGCATCTTGAGATCGGTCTCAAGGCGCTCGAGAAGCTGAAGGCGCAGGAGCGCGAGCGTCTCCACTCGCGCAAGCTGCGCAGCTTCGCCGAAGTGGCGTTTCAATAAACTCAGGTACGGTTGCCGACGATCGCGCCGAGCTGCTTGCCCGCATTGGCGGCGCCGCTCGGATCATAGGAGATCGGGAACGGCTTGTGGTCTGCGAGCCATTGCGCGCCAGCCTTGACGCCGGCCGCGATGGCATCGGAAATCGGCTTCAGCACGTTGCCGCCGCTCACGGCGTCGAGCTCGGCGGAATCGAGGTCGCGAAGGTCCATCTGCATCTCTCCTGAATCACGGCCCGCGCCAGTGCGGTCCTGCCGCGGTGTCGCACGATTGCCTCACGTCCGGTGTGACTGCTGTCACGACCTGGCGGATGCGGGTTTCACATCCGGGCGAGCCGGCTAGAATGACGGCCACAGGGGAGATGAGCATGGCCAAGAGTGGGACGATCCGTGCCGGCATCGGCGGCTGGACTTTCGAGCCGTGGCGCGGCGTGTTCTATCCCAAGGGCCTCGCGCAATCGAAGGAGCTCGCCTATGCGGGCGAGCACCTGACCGCGATCGAGATCAACGCGACCTACTACGGCTCGCAGAAGCCCGAGAGCTTCCGCAAATGGGCCGGCGAGGTGCCGAAGGGCTTCATCTTCTCGGTCAAGGGCCCGCGCTTCGCCACCAATCGCCGCGTGCTGGCGGAAGCTGGCGACTCGATCAAGCGCTTCTACGGCACCGGCGTGCTCGAGCTCGGCGACCGGCTCGGCCCCGTGCTCTGGCAATTCGCGCCCACCAAGAAGTTCGACGAGGCAGACTTCGGCGCCTTCCTCGAGCTGCTGCCCGACGCGATCGACGGACGCAAGCTGCGCCACGTCGTCGAGGTCCGCCACGACAGCTTCAAGACGCCGGCCTTCGTCGCGTTGCTGCGCAAGTTCGGCGTCGCGGTGGTCTATGCGGACCATCACAAATATCCGGCCATCGCCGACGTCACGGCCGACTTCGTCTATGCGCGGCTGCAGAAAGGCGAGGACACGGTGCCGACCGCCTATCCGCCGAAGGCGCTCGACGGCTGGGCCAAGCGCGCGCGACTCTGGGCCGAAGGCGGCGCGCCGGACGACCTGCCCTATGCGGATCCCGGCAAGCCCGCGAAGAAGAAGGCGCGCGACGTCTTCCTCTACATCATCCACGAGGGCAAGGTGCGCGCCCCGCACGGCGCCATGGCGCTGATCGAGCGGCTGAAGCAGTAGGCCTACTCGGCAGGCGCGATCGCGGCCGCCGCCTTCCCGCGCTCGGCGCTGCCGACGATCGCGGCGATTCCGAGAACGCCCACCATCAGCAGGAAGGCGACCACGGCCGAAGCGAGCAGCACCAGGTCGAAGCCGCCGCGGCCGTGCAGGAAGGCGATCAGGCCGATGGCAGCGCCCGAGGACATGAAGATCAGGAAATAGCGCACCGCATAGATGCGGCCGCGCCACGCATCCGCGGTGTAGCGCGCGATCACCATGTCGTTGACAGTGACCTGGCCGTAGATCGCCGCCATCGACACCGCGAGCGCCACCAGCAGCATCGGCCCGGTCGCATAGGCCGACCAGAGGATCGCCGCGAACTCGATCACCACGATGATCGAGAACAGCGTATGCGGAGCATAGCGTTCCGAAAGCCGGCCGACCGCGAGCTGCGCCATCGCCCCGCAGAGAAACACCGCCGTGGCGAGCCCGCCGACCAGCATCAGCGAGACGTCGTTGCCGAGCCGCTCGTCGATGATCTTCGGCAGCGCCACCGAGATGACGTTGAAGGTGAGTCCCGCCGTGAGCGCCACCACCGTGAAGCAGGCGAACAGCGCCACCATCGCGCGCGGCGAGAGCTTCGCCTCGGGTGAGGACTTGCGGCTCTTGGCGTAGTGCCGGTCGTCCGGCATGCGCGCGAGATAATAGATTCCGGTCACGACGCAGAGCGCCGCCGGCACCAGGAACGCGCCGCGCCAGCCGAGGAACGAGGCGAGCACGGCCGTGATGCCGGCCGCGAGCGCCGCGCCGAGATTGCCGCACACGCCGTTGAAGGCAAGCGTACGCCCGCGCGCCTGCGAGGCCTCGATCAGCATCGCCATGCCGACCGGATGATAGATCGAGCCGAACACGCCGAGGGCAAACAGCGCCGCCGCGAGCGTCCACAGATCCGGTGCGAGCGACGCCGCCGCGAGCGAGAGCCCGCAGCCGATATAGAACAGCGCCATCATGTTGCGCCGGCTCCAGCGGTCCGCGAGCCAGCCCGCGGGCAGCGAGAACACGCCAAAGGCGACGAACGAAGCGGTGCCGAGCGCGATCAGCTCGCTATAGGGCCGGCCATAGATGGCCTCCAGGCCGATCACCACGGTCGGGAAGATCAGCATCACATAATGGTCGATCGCGTGTCCCCAGTTCAAAAACGCGATGGAGCGCGCCGTCTCGGCAGCGGAATGTTGTGGTGGTGTGGCGTCCATCGGAGTCCTGTGGTCCTCGGTCCAACCTAGCTATAGCCCGAGGCAGCGGAGCGTTCCTATGCCGAAAACGCAATCCAGGGCGGCTGGACGGTTTCGGCCAGCGAAAGCATTCCGGGCGACGCGCGGCTCCGTCAATCCAGCGTCCTCCTGAACCGCGTCACCGCGATCAGCATGGCGAGCAGCGTCAGGCCCGTGAGCCAGAGCGCGTCGTAGGAGAGGTCCTCGAGCGTGGAGCCCTTCAGCATGATGGCGCGGACGATGCGCAGGAAGTGCGTCAGCGGCAGGAATTCGCCGATCCACTGTGCCCAGATCGGCATGCCCGCGAATGGGAACATGAAACCGGAGAGCAAAATGTTCGGCAGGAAGAACATCATCGACATCTGCATCGCCTGCAGCTGATTCTGGGCGAGCGTCGAGAAGGTGTAGCCGATCGCGAGATTGGTCGTGATGAACACGGTCGAGAGTAGCGCGAGCAACCCTAGACTGCCCAGCACCGGAATGCCGAACAGCGCGATGCCGACCCCGATGATCAGCGCGGCCTGGATGAAGCCGACCAGGATATAGGGCACGATCTTGCCGACCATGATCTCGACCGGCGTGATCGGCATGGAGAGCAGACTCTCCATGGTGCCGCGCTCGATCTCGCGCGTCACCGAGAGCGCCGTGAAGATCAGCATCGTCATCGTGAGGATCGTGCCGACCAGCCCGGGCACGATGTTGAGCGAGGTCTCGCCCGCCGGATTGTAGCGCGCGTGCGGGCGCACCTCGAACAGCGCGGTCGCGGTGTCGGGCAGCGCGCGCTCGTGGCGCAAGGCGGTCTGCACGACCTGCCCGAGCGCCGAGAGCGCCGAGCCCGAGGCGACCGGATCGGTCGCATCGGCCGCGACCAGCAGCGCCGG
>JAEYAU010000128.1 GCA_023404705.1 Pseudomonadota bacterium | reverse complement strand
GGCTCGCGCGGCTCCTCCGCCTCGCGCGCGACGATCGGCGCCGCGAAGTCCGCGCCGGCTGCGCGCGCGACCCGCTCGCCGAGCTGATCGCGCAGCACGCGCGTCGGGATCTCCTCGACGGCGCCCTCCGGAAGCTCGCCGAGTTGGAACGGTCCGTAGGAGATGCGGATCAGGCGCGCGACCTGCAGGCCGAGATGGCCCAGCACGTTGCGCACCTCGCGGTTCTTGCCCTCGCGGATCGCGAAGGTGAGCCAGACATTCGACGCTTGCGCGCGCTCGAGCTCCGCCTCGATCGGCCCGTACTGGATGCCGTCCACCTCCACGCCGTTGCGCAGGCCGTCGAGCTGCTGCTGCGTCACGCGGCCGTGCGCGCGCACGCGATAGCGTCGCAGCCATCCGGTCTCCGGCAGCTCGAGAATGCGCGCGAGCCCGCCGTCATTGGTGAGTAGCAGCAGGCCCTCGGTGTTGAGATCGAGCCTGCCGATGCTCAAGAGTCGCGGCAGATCCTTTGGCAGCACTTCGAAGATCGTCGGCCGGCCCTCGGGGTCGTTGTGCGTCGTGATCAGCCCGCGCGGCTTGTGATAGAGGAACAGGCGCGTGCGCTCGCGCGTCGGCAGCGGCGCCCCGTCGACCGTCACCTTGTCCTTGCGCGTCACATTGACGGCCGGCGTATCGATTACCGTGCCGTTCACGGCGACGCGGCCCGCCGAGATCCACTCCTCGGCCTCGCGGCGCGAGCCGAGGCCCGCGCGCGCGATCACCTTGGCGACGCGCTCGCCGGGCCATTTGTCGTCGTCGTCGCTCTTGCGGGCCATGTGTCATGTCGCCGATAAGGGAGCCGCCTGATAGCAGAGATGAAAGGCGGATACGAGCCGTGACGGTGAATTCGTTCATGGAGCTGGCGCTTGCCGAGGCGCGTGCCGCGGGGGAGGCCGGCGAGGTGCCGGTCGGCGCCGTAGTGGTGCGCGACGGCGCCGTCCTGGCGCGCGCCGGGAACCGGACGATCGCCGACCGCGATCCGACGGCCCATGCCGAGCTGCTGGCGATCCGCGCCGCCGCCCGGGCGCTCGGCTCCGAGCGCCTGGTCGACTGCGATCTCTACGTGACGCTCGAGCCGTGCACCATGTGCGCGGGCGCGATCTCCTTCGCGCGCATCCGCCGCTTGTATTTCGGCGCGCGCGATCCGAAGGGCGGTGCGGTCGAGAACGGCGTGCGCTTCTTCGCGGCGCCGACCTGCCACCACCGGCCCGAGGTCGAGGGCGGCTTCGGTGAAAGCGACTCCGCGACCCTGCTCAGGGATTTCTTTCGCGCGCGTCGGTAGAAGCGCCGTAGGGTGTGCTCAGCGCGCCGAGGTCATTCAGTCGGGCAATGATTTCAATCGCGCTGAGCGCACGCGTGCGCTCGGCGGTTCGGCGTCGTGATAACGACAAGCAACGGAGCCGCCGAGCACACCCTACATTCCCAACAACGCGCCCAACCGCTCCTTCACCTCCGCCTTCACGGGCTCGGCCGCGCGCAAGATCGCGCTCGCCTGCAGGATGTCGAGGAGACGGAAGATGCCGATGTTCGGCCGGATCACCAGCTCGGGTGCTCGCTTTGCGAGCTTGTGGGCGAGCACCGTCTGGCCGATGGTCGTGATGGTCGCGAACACGCACTCGAACGGATCCGGGACGACGCCGGCATCGAGCGGACCGGCCGAGGAGTCGATCGCGACCACCACGTCGGCGCGCCCGTGCAGCAGGTCGAAGGGCAGGGGATTGACCGCGGCGCCGTCGACGCAGACGCGCTCGCCGATCTGCACCGGCCGGATCAGCCCCGGGACCGCCATCGAGGCCGCAAGCGCCTGGCGCAGCGGCCCTTCGGCGAACGACGCTTCCGTGCGTCCGTGCAGATCCGTCGCGACCACGCAGAGCGGAATGCCGAGCTCCTCGAAGCGCTCGGGCAGCTCGGCGGGCAGGAACGAAGCCGCGAGCTTCTCGCCGTCCATCAGCAGCGGATTGCCGAGCGCGGTCGGCCACAGATCCGTGAGCCGGCCGATGCGCGCCGCCATCAGCCGCGCGATCGTGTCACCGCGATTGTGCGCAAGCGCGATCACGTGACGGCGGATGGCGCGGCCCGTCATGCCGGCCGCATAGGCGGCGCCGATCAGCGCGCCCATCGAGGCGCCCGCGATCGCGACCGGCTTCACCCCCATTTCGTCGAGCGCTTCGATCACCGCGATCTGCGCCAGCGAGCGCGCGCCACCGCCGCCGAGCGCGAGCGCGAAGCTCTTGGCGGGCCGCGGCGCGGCCATGGTCAGCGCGCTCCGGCCTCGCGCGCGAACTCCCAGGCCTTGGCGGCGAGCGGTCGCACCATCTGCGCGCGCGCCGGCGCGTTCTCGTTGGTGGCGGTGCCGTCGCGTACGCGGCCGACGATGCCTTGCAGGATCGCGGCGAGTCGGAAGAAGTTGTAGGCGAGATAGAACGGCATATGCGGCCGCGGATCGAGCCCGGTGCGCGCCACATAGGCGTCCGCGTAGGCGGCGAGCGACGGAAGGCCGAGCGCCGCAAGATCGCAGCCGACCAGCGAGCCGGTGCCGGCGCTCGATTCCATGGTCGGCATGTGCCACTGCATCAGGTGATAGCTGAAATCCGCGAGGGGATCGCCCAGCGTCGAGAGCTCCCAGTCGAGCACCGCGATGACCTTGGGCTCGTCCGCCGCGATGATCATGTTGTCGAGCCGATAGTCGCCGTGCACCACACGCACGGGGCCGGCCGGCGGCAGGTTCGCCGGCAGCCATTCCATCAGCCGCTCCATGTCCTCGATCTTCTCGGTCTCCGAGGCGCGATACTGCTTCGACCAGCGCTCGGTCTGCCGCGCCACGTAGTTCTCGCCCTTGCCGTAGTCGGCAAGCCCGATCTGCGCCGGCTCGAAATTGTGCAACCGCGCCAGCGTCGCGTTCATCGCGTCATAGATCGCGGCGCGCTCGCTCGGATTCGAGCCCGGCATGTCCGGATTCCAGAACACGCGCCCCTCGACGAAGCCCATCACATAGAACGGCGTGCCGACGACGCTCTCGTCCGGGCAATAGAGCACCGGCTCGGCCACCGGAAAGCCCTGCTTGTGGAGCGCGCTGATCGCGCGGAACTCGCGGTCCACCGCATGCGCGGAGGGCAGCAGCTTGCCGGGCGGCTTGCGCCGCAGCACGTAACGCCGCGCCGGCGTCACCAGCATGTAGGTCGGGTTCGACTGTCCGCCGCGGAACTGCCGCACCTCCAGCGGCCCCGCGAAGCCCGGCACGTTCTGAGCCAGATATTCCTCGAGGCGCGCCACATCGAAACGCAGCGGTGCGGCGACGTCCTTCGTCCCCGAATAGGCGGTCTGTCGATCCATGAGGTGTCGTGCGTGTCCTTGGTGGCCCGGTGCGCCCGGCTTCTCCATAAAAGGCGAAAGCCGACGGATGTGCAATGCCTTGGCAGGTCACCGCAGGCTGAGCTTCATGCCTTCGTGCGAGGCGACGAAGCCGAGCGACTCGTAGAAGCGGTGTGCGTCCTTGCGGCTCTTGTCGGTAGTGAGCTGCACCATGGCGCAACCTTCTTCACGCGCCATGTCGATCGCGGCCTCGATCATGCGGCGGCCGACGCCCTTGCCGCGCCATGGTGCGTTCACGCGCACCGCTTCGATCAGCGCGCGCGTGGCGCCCTGGCGCGAGAGGCCGTGCAGGAAGGTGAGCTGCAGCGTGCCGACGATCTCGCCGTCCTGCTCGGCGACGAGCAGCCGGTTGTTCGGATCGGCCGCGAGGCGGTCGAAAGCATCGAGATAGATCTGCGGTTCGTCGAGCCGCTCGCGTGCCGCGCCGAGCGCGTCGTCCGCCAGCATGCCGATGATCAGCGGCACCTCCTCGCGCCGCGCGTCGCGCAGGACCAGATCGCTCATGCCGTGAAGAACTCGATCAGCGCGGCCGCGGTCGCGTCCGGATTCTCTTCGGCGACGAAGTGGCCAGAGTCGATCGCCTTGCCGCTCACATTGGTCGCCCACTCCTGCCAGATCGCGAGCGGCCCCGAGGTCTCGCTGGGAATGCCGGTCGCGCCCCAGAGCGCGAACACAGGGCACGTGATCTTTTTTCCCGCGGCGCGGTCCACCTCGTCGTTCTCGAGATCCCGGGTGTAGCCGGCGCGATAATCCTCGCAGGTCGCGCGGATGCGCAGCGGATCGGAGAAGAACGCGTGGTAGTGCGCGAGTGCGCGCGGATCGAAGCCGGACAGATCCTTCGCCTTGGTCCAGCTCGCCATCTTGCGGTCGATATAGCCGACCGGGTCCTTGCCGATCAGCGCCTCCGGCATCGGATAGGGCTGCGCCAGGAAGGTCCAGTGCCACACGCGCATCGCGAGCTTGCGGTCCATGCCGTGCCACATCGCGTAGGTCGGCACGATGTCGAGCACCGCGAGCTGCTCGACGCGTCCGGGATGATCGAGCGCCAGCCGATAGGCGACGCGCCCGCCGCGATCATGGCCTGCGAGATGGAATTGCACATGGCCGAGCGCTTCCATCAGCTCGACCATGGCCTTCGCCATGGCGCGCTTGGAGTAGGGCTCGTGCTGCGCGTCGGCGCGCGGCACCTCGGACCAGCCATAGCCCGGCAGGTCCGGGATGATCAGCGTGAAGTGCTCGGCGAGCGCCGGCGCCACCTTGTGCCACATCACATTGGTCTGCGCGTAGCCGTGCAGCAGCAGCAGGGGCAGTCCCTTGCCGCCCGAGCGCGCGAACAGCTTGCCGGCCGATGTGTCGATCCAGTGCGAGGCGTAGCCGGGATAGAGATCTGCGAGGTCCGCCATCTCAGCTCTCCGCTGGCGCCTGCTCGCGCGCGATCGCGCGCCAGCCGATGTCGCGGCGGCAGAAGCCCTGCGGCCAGCGGACTTTGTCCACCGCCGCATAGGCGAAGCGCTGCGCCTCCGCGACCGAGCGGCCGAGCCCGCACACGTTCAACACGCGCCCGCCGCTCGCGAGAATGCGGTCGCCCTCGGCGTTCGTGCCCGCATGGAATATCTCCACATGCTCGAGCGCCGCGGCCTCGCTGAGCCCCTGGATCTCGGTGCCCTTCTGATAGCTGCCCGGATAGCCTTTCGCGGCCATTACCACCGTGAGCGCGACCTCGCGATACCAACGCAGATCGAAGCTCTTCAACATCCCGTCGCGCGAGGCGATCAGCGCCGGCAGCAGGTCCGACATCAGCCGCAGCATCATGACCTGACACTCAGGGTCGCCAAATCTCGTATTATACTCAATAAGTTGCGGCCCCTTGGCGCCGATCATCAGGCCCGCGAAGAGCACGCCTTTGAACGGACAGCCCATCTCTTTCATCGCGCGCACGGTCGGCTCGATGATCTCGGCCATCACGCGCCGGGTCATGTCGGCGCTCATGATCGGCGCCGGCGAGTAGGCACCCATGCCGCCGGTATTCGGTCCCTGGTCGCCGTCACCCACGCGTTTGTGGTCCTGCGCGGACGCGAACGGGATCGCGGTGTCGCCATCCACCAGCGCGAAGAAGGAGGCCTCCTCGCCGTCGAGGAAGTCCTCGATCACCAGCTCGGCACCCGGCTCCTTGAGCAGGCTGTCGACCGCGGCCTCGGCCTCCGCCACGGACTCGGCGACGACCACGCCCTTGCCGGCCGCGAGCCCGTCGAGCTTCACGACGATCGGCGCGCCGCGTCCGCGGATATAGGCCTTCGCGGCGTCAGCCGCCGTGAAGCGCTCGTATGCCGGGCTCGGAATGCTATACTGCTTGCAGAGATCGCGCGTGAAGCCCTTCGAGCCTTCGAGCCGCGCCGCGGCCGCGCTCGGCCCGAACGCCTTGATGCCCGCGACCTCGAGATCGTCGACGATCCCGGCGACCAGCGGTCCCTCCGGACCGACCACGACGAAGTCGATCTTCTGCTCGCGGCAGAAGCCGATCACCGCCGCATGGTCCGTGATGTCGAGCGCGACGCACTCGGCGTCCTGCGCGATCCCGGCATTGCCCGGTGCGCACCAGAGCCGTGTGACCAGCGGGCTCCCCGCGATCTTCCAGCAGAGCGCATGCTCGCGCCCGCCCGAGCCGAGGACGAGGATGTTCATGCCGCGTCGGTACCGGTCGCGCACGCCGGAGGCAAGGGGTGGGGCGGCCTTATCGACAAGTGCGGCCGCGCGGCCGCCTCAATCCTCGCTGCGCCGGAAATGCGGGTGGCAGGTGCGCCCTTCCACGTGGTGGATGTAGTGCGCCGGATCGTCGTGCGCGTGCATATGGCCGATGCCGTGAAAGCGCATCTCGCCGTGGCAGCCGGGGCAGACCACGCGGTCGCCGTGGACCACGCGCTGGATCCGCTCGCGGAAGGTGGTGCGGCAGTCGGGGCAGCGCACGCGCACTTTGACGTTGTCGATCGTGTCCGTCATGGCGGTCGTCTCTCGTCCGCTTGTACCACCGCATGGTTGAAGCGCCGTTAGCGTCAGCCTCCCGTTTTCCGGCGTTTAACAACCGTTTCGCCGCCGCGCCGTCCCGGGCTGGCATGCCGCGGCCGTTTTCCATATGTTCCGCGCCATGAACGAGTCGCGCATCAACATCCCGGAATGGACCGTCTCGGAGCTCTCGGCGGCGCTGAAGAAGACCGTCGAGGACGCCTACGGCTTCGTGCGCGTGCGCGGCGAGATCTCGGGTTTTCGCGGGGCAGCGGCGTCGGGCCACTGCTACTTCGCGCTCAAGGACGAGAGCGCCAAGATCGACGCCGTGGTCTGGAAGGGCAACTTTGCCCGCATGCGCTTCAAGCCCGAGGAGGGGCTCGAGGTGATCGCGGTCGGCCGGCTCACGACCTATCCGGGCCGCTCCTCCTATCAGATCGTCATCGAGTCGCTCGAGCCCGCGGGCGTCGGGGCGCTGATGGCGCTGCTCGAGGAGCGCAAGAAGAAGCTTAGCGCCGAAGGCCTGTTCGACGAGGCGCGCAAGCAGCTGCTGCCGTACTTGCCCGACGTGATCGGCGTCATCACCTCGCCGACCGGCGCCGTCATTCGCGACATCCTGCATCGTCTCGCGGACCGCTTTCCGCGCCGCGTGCTGGTGTGGCCCGTGCGCGTGCAGGGCGAGGGCTCGGCCGCCGAGGTCGCGGCCGCGATCAACGGCTTCAACGCGCTGCCCGAGCGCGGACCGATTCCGCGCCCCGATCTGCTGATCGTCGCGCGCGGCGGCGGCTCGCTCGAGGATCTCTGGTCCTTCAACGAGGAGATCGTCGTGCGCGCCGCGGCCGGCAGCATGATTCCGCTGATCTCCGCGGTCGGCCACGAGACCGACGTGACGCTGATCGACTTCGCGGCCGACAAGCGCGCGCCGACGCCGACCGCGGCCGCCGAGATCGCGGTGCCGGTGCGCTCCGAGCTGATCCTGCAGATCGACGGCCTCGCGCGCCGCCAACTCGGCTGCTGGCGGCGCGGCATGGAATCGCGCCGCACCGAATTGCGTTCCGCCGCCCGCGCGCTGCCGAGCGCCGATGCGCTGCTCGCGCAACCGCGTCAGAAGCTCGACAGCCTCGCCGAGCGCCTGCCGCGCGCGCTGCGGGCCAATGCGCAGAGCCATCACACGGACTTCTCGCGCTGCGCCGCACGGCTCACGCCCATGGTGCTGCGCAACCGCGTGCGCAGCGAGCATGAGCGCATCAACAATTTCGCGGGCCGGATGCGCCAGTGCACCCGCGTGCAGAGCGAGCGCCGGCGCGAACGCCTTGTTGTGGTTTCGGGCCGGCTCGCGACCGCACTGCGCGCCAACACCGCGGCGCATCGCCAGGTGATCCACCGCGACCGCGAGCGTATCGCAGCCCTGTTCGAGCGCGCGAGCCGGGCGACGCGCGCCATCATCGAGCGGCGCGACACGCGCCTCGATCGCATGGTGCAACTGCTCGGCGCGCTCTCCTACCAGGGTGTGCTCGCGCGCGGCTTCGCGCTCGTGCGCGCGGCCGGCAAGCCGGTGCGCACCGCCACAGCCGTCGCCACGGGGCAGGCGCTCGACATCGAATTTACCGACGGTCATGTCGGCGTGGTGGCGACCGACGGGCGCGCGCTCAAACCGCCGCCGCGCAAGCCGCGGGTGCGCACGCCGCCTGAAGGGCAGGGGAGCTTGTTCTAGCGCATGTTCCGGCGAAGTGGGCACCGGTTCGCCGATAAGAACATGCGCCAAAAAAGAAATTTGCGCGGCAAGCCCGCCTTGCAACGAAACCCGCGCGAGTGGGTTTAACGGCGGCGCGCGACCCACTATGTTGGGCGTTGTCGTCCCCCCGGCCCCGAGGAGGCTCACCGGTGCTCAATCGCTACAGCGGCCCAGGCCCCATGGCCGGGGAGGCCGAGGTCAAATATCTCGACGGCGATTTCCGCGTGGTGCGGCCCGGCGCCTTCGTGCGCTGTGCCGTAACCGGTGTTCCGATCCCGCTCGAGGAGCTCAAATACTGGAGCGTCGAGCTGCAGGAGCCCTATGCCTCGCCCGAAGCCGTGCTCAAGCGGCTGCACCCGGAGCAGGCGCGCTGAGCTCTGCCGGAGCTTCCGATGGCGGTCAAGTTCGCCGAGCTGGAGAGCGCCTTCGAGTTCGCCGATTTCAACAGCGGAACGGGGCCGTTCCACGCCTACGTTTGCCGGCGATCAGGACGCATCTATCTCCACTCGGACGATAACAATGACACCGAGTCTCTCGACGAGCTTCCGGAGGACATAGACGACGAGGACAAGTACCTACCCGTCCCGAGCCGCCGCGACCTCGGTCTGAGCAAGCCGCTTGCGCTCGACTTCGCGCGGCAGCACTTGGCGAACGATTACGATCTGGTGCGCGAGTTCTTCAGCCGGCGCGGCGCCTATCCCAAGTTCGAAAATCTGCTTGCGCGACGGAGAGCGCTGGACAAGTGGCACGCGTTCAAGGATGCCGCAACCAAAGTGGCGCTGCGCACCTGGGCTGCGGAGAATGGCCTGGAGTTGGTCGACTGAACCGACTAACGGAGCGTGAGCGCCCTGCGCACCAAGGCGCGGAACTCCTCCACCTCATCGATCGTCAACGTCACCCGTAGCGGCAGCGCCCGCGCCGCGAGTTCGGCGAGCGCCGGATCGCCCGCGCAGCGCGCCAAGTCTTTCTCCGTGGTCACGAGTCGCAAGCCGTCGCGTGTCGCGTCGGCGATCAGCGCCGCGGCCTCGCTGCCTGTGAAGCGATGATGATCCGCAAAGCTGCGCCGCGCCGCGACCGCGATGCCGGCCGCTTCCAGCGTGGCGAAGAATTTCTCCGGATCGCCGATCCCCGCGAAGGCGAGCACGCGTTGATCCTTCAACGTCAGCACGGCCGCGGGATCCGGCGTGAGCCGTCCGTGAAACAGCGGTAGGCCGCGCGCTCGCGCCGCGATCACCACCGGCGCTGCGCCCGAAATCTCGCCGATGATCAGGATCGCCTGCGCGCGATCGAGTTGCGCCGCGAGTGGCGCGCGTAGCGGGCCGGCCGGGAAGACGCGTCCATTGCCGAGACCGCGCCGGCCGTCGATCACCAGGATCGAAAGATCCTTGGTCAGCGATGGATTCTGGAAACCGTCGTCCATGATGATCACGGACGCCCGCGTTGCCGCGAGCGTAGCGCCCGCCGCACGATCGCGCGCCAAGACAGTCGGCGCGACGCGTGCGAGCAGCCGCGGCTCGTCGCCGACCTCCTGCGCGCTCTGTCCTTCGACCCAGATCGGTCCGGCGAGCGCGCCGCCATAGCCGCGCGTGAGGAACACCGGCCGCTCGCCCGCCTCGATCAACATCCGGGCCAGCATGAGCGCCGTCGGCGTCTTGCCGGCGCCGCCGACCGTCGGATTGCCGACGCACAGCACCGGCACGCTCGCCCGTGCGCCCCGCCGTGCGAGCCGTGCGCCCGCGATCGCGCCATAGATTGCCGCAACAGGCTGCAGCAGCGCCGCCGCGACTCCCGGCTTTCCCCACCAGAAGTCGGGCGCCTTCATCGTCAGCGATGCTCGAGCTGCAACTGCATCAGATAAGGCTCGAGCGCCGCGAAGGTGCGCGCGAGCGCGCCGCCGAGCTGGTCGACGGTCTTGTGCGCAGCATCCGCCACCGCCTTGCGCGCCGCAGGATCGACCAGCAGCGCGCTCAGCCGCGCCGTGAGGCGCTGCACGTCGTCCACTTCCTCGGCGCCGCGGCTCTCGTCCAGCGCCGCATAGATCTCGCGGAAATTCCACACATGCGGTCCATGCAGAATGGCGGCGCCGAGCTTGGCGGCCTCGATCGGGTTCTGACCGCCATGGCGCACCAGCGATCCGCCCACGAACACGATCGGCGCCAAGCGATAGATCAGCCCAAGCTCACCGATGGTGTCAGCCACATAGATGTCGGTGCCGCGGTCCGGCAGCATGCCGCGCGAGCGCATCACGGCATTGAGCTCGGCCACCTTGGCGATGTCGACGATGCCGGGCCCGCGCTCCGGATGGCGCGGGGCGACGATCGTGAGCAGCCCCGGGAAGCGACCGCGCAACAGCTGATGCGCCTGGATGATCTGGGCCTCCTCGCCCGGATGGGTCGAGGCCGCCGCGATCACGGTGCGCTCGCCGATGGCGGCGCGCAGCGCCAGAAATTTCTCGGCATCGACCGGCGGCGCCGGCACGTCGAGCTTGAGATTGCCCGTGATGCTCACGCGCGGTGCGCCGAGATCGCCGTAGCGCTCGGCGTCGGCGGCCGACTGCGCGAGGCAGAGGTCGAAGCGGCTGAGCAGCGCGCCGATGGTCGCCGGCAGATAGCGCCAGCGCGTGAACGAGCGCTCCGACAGCCGGCCATTCACCAGGATCATCGGAATGGCGTGCTGCGCGCATTCCATGATCAGGTTCGGCCAGAGATCGGACTCGGCGAGCAGCACCAGGTTCGGCCGCCAATGGGCGACGAAGCGCGCGACGAAGGGCGGCGCGTCCAGCGGCACGAACTGATGGATGACACCTTCGGGCAGCCGCCGTTCGGCGAGCCGCGCCGACGTTACGGTGCCGGAGGTGACCAGCACGTTGAAGCCGCGCTTGCGCAAGCCCTCCACCAGCGGAATGGTCGCGACCATCTCGCCGACGCTTGCGCCATGCGCCCAGATCAGCGGTCCGGCCGGACGCGCCACGCTGCTTTCGCCGCGCCGCTCGGCGAGACGCTGCGGATGCTCCTTGCCGCGCTTGAGTCGATTGGCGAGCACCATGGGCGCGATCGGCGCCGCGGCCGCCGCGAGCCCGCGATAGGCGCGCAACGTCCAGGGCAGGCGATCAGCCACGGGGCTCCCGCTTCTTGTCGACGATCGCATAGGCGCGTTCGGTGACCGCATTCAGCCGGCTCTCGACCTCCTGACGATAAATCTCCAGAGCCTCGTTGTCAGCGTCCCCCGGCACGCGGATCGGTTCCCCGATCACGGCGGCGCCGCGGCTGAACGGCAGGTTGATCGTGGTGCGATCCCAATTGTCGAGCTGGAGGCGGCGGCTTGCCGCGAAGGCGACCGGGAAGATCGGCCGTCCCGAGGCGCGCGCCAGCATGACGATGCCGAGCCCCGCGACGCGCGAGACCTTCGGCACGTCGGCCGTCAGGATGACGTTGTAGCCGTCGCGCAGCGCCTGCGTCATCGACTGGAAGGCCGCGACCCCTCCCTTCTGATCGAAGCGTCCGCCATGGTTGCCCGAGCCGCGAATGGTGCCGAGCCCGAGTCGCTCGGCCGCGATCGCGTTGATCTCGCCGTCCCGGTGGCGCGAGATCAGCACCTTCGACCGATACTCGTCCTGATGCCCGAACGCTGTGACGAAATGCTGGCCGTGCCAGAGCGCGAGGATCACCGGCACGTCGGGCCGGAACCGGTCGAAGCCATCGGCCGGCTCGAGCGTGAAGCGGCTCGTCTTCTCAACGAGGCGCAGATATTCGGCCGCCAGTGTGCCGACGGTCACCTGGACCCAGCGCTTTCGCCCCAGCCTCTTCAACGACAGCATCGCGGACTTATCGCTGCGTTCGCGTCGTGTCGGTCTCGGGATCGAGCAGACGATGCAGGTGGACGATGAAGTAGCGCATCTGCGCGTTGTCGACGGTCTTCTGCGCCCGCGCCTTCCAGGCCGCATGCGCGCTGGCGTAATCCGGGAAGATGCCGACGATATCGAGGCGCTCGAGATCCTTGAACTCGACGTCCTCGATCCGGGTCAGCTCGCCGCCGAACACGAGATGAAGAAGCTGCTTGCGTGCCGGCGTCTCCGCCATGAATTCATCCCCACGCCGGAGCCCGGCGGCCTCGCTCACGCAAAGGCGTGCTTCTGGCCCTGCATCAGCCGGACAAGCGCCGCATGGCGCTCGCGGCCGGCGGCCACCAGTGCGCTGTGCCGCGGGACCGTGCGGTTATAGGTCAATTGTCGCCCCTCGAAAGTGGTCAGGGCGCCGCCGGCTTCGTGCACCAAAAGATCGGCCGCCGCAAGGTCCCAGTCGTTGCTGTTTCCCGAGGCAAAAGCGAGGTCCAGCTGGGCGGATGCAACCCGCGCTAACCTGAGCGCTAGGGAATGCACCTTCGGCTGGCCAGCGACTTCCGGCGCGAGCCGGGCAAGCTGCTCCAGATAGGATTTGGGGCCGGCGGCGCGCGCGCCGTCGAGGCTGGCGCCGGGCGTTGCGATGACGGGCGTGTCGTTGAGCCGCGTGCCGCTCCCCGCGGTCGCCAGGAACAGCGCCTCCTCGATCGGCGCGAAGATGCAGGCCACCACCGGCCGCCCGTCCTTCACCAGAGCGGCCGAAACCGACCAGTCCGGCTTGCCCGCCACATAGGCCCGGGTTCCGTCGATCGGATCGACGATCCACAGCAGCGAGGAGGCGAGCCGGGTCTGGTCGTCGTGGCTCTCCTCGGAGAGCCAGCCGCAGCCCGGCAGGATCGTGGCGAGCCGGTCGCGCAGGAACTCGTCCACCGCGATGTCGGCCTCGCTCACCGGCGAGTCGTGACCCTTGGTCCAGCTCTTGAGCGTCGCGCCGGACATGCGCCGGGCGATCTCGCCCGCTTGCCGCACGGCTGCGGCGAGCTCCGCTCCGAGCCTGGGGAGATCGAGCTGCTCAGCGTCCCGCAACGGTCAGTCCCTCGACGCGCACGGTCGGCGCGTTGATGCCATAGCGGAATTCGAGATCGTTGGCAGGCTCCAGATTGGCGAACATGTCCGGGATGTAGCCCGCGATCGTCACCTCGCTCACCGGATGGGCGAGCTCGCCCTTCACGATCCAGAAGCCGGCGGCGCCGCGGCTGTAGTCGCCGGTCACCAGATTGGCGCCGTGGCCGATCAGGTCCGTGACATAGAAGCCGTCATCGATATCGCGGATCAGCTCCTCGCGCGTCTTCTTGCCGGGCTCGAGATGCAGATTGGTCGAACCGGGCGAGGGCGAGGACGAGACGCCGCGCGACGCGTGCCCCGTCGTGGTGAGACCGAGCTCGCGCGCGGTCGCGCTGTCGAGGATCCAGGATTTCAGCACGCCATCCTCGACGAGCGCGATCGGCTTGCCGGCGACGCCTTCGCCGTCGAAGGGCCGCGAGCGCAGCCCGCGCTTGCGCAGCGGATCGTCGATGATGCGGATGCCTTTGGCGAAGACCTGCTGCCCGAGCCGGTCCTGCAGGAAGCTGGTCTTGCGCGCGATCGCGGCGCCGTTGATCGCGCCCGCGAGATGGCCCACCAGCCCTCCCGAGATGCGCGGATCGAACACCACCGGCACGCGCTTGGTCTCCACCTTGCGCGGGTTGAGCCGCTCGACGGCGCGCTCGCCCGCCTTGCGACCGATCGCGATCGGATCGTCGAGATCGCTCGCATGCAGCGCCGAGGCGAAGTCGTAGTCGCGC
This sequence comes from Pseudomonadota bacterium, assembly GCA_023404705.1. Classification (GTDB taxonomy): domain Bacteria; phylum Pseudomonadota; class Alphaproteobacteria; order Rhizobiales; family Xanthobacteraceae; genus FEB-22. The sequence goes on along the minus strand of JAEYAU010000128.1, from coordinate 1,118 downwards.
TCCATGCCGGTGCCTTCGCCCGCGATCGCGGTCATCGACACGCCATGCCGCGAGCCCACATAGGCGCCATTGAAGCCGCCGCTCGTCACCAGCACCATGCCGCCCATGCCCGCAGACGCGCTGGCACCGCCCGAGCGGCTCACGCCTTTCACGGCGAGACCGGCGCCTTCGGCGCTGCGCGCGAGCGCTTCGAGACGCGCAACGCTCGGCAGCTCCGGATCCGTGAGGTCGAGGTCCGGGATTTCGCGCGCGAGGCGCTCCGGCTCCGCGAGACCCGCGAAGCGATCCTCGGGTGCGACCCGCGCCATCGCGACCGCGCGCTCGGCGAGCGCCGCGGCATCGAGATGCGCCGTGTCGTTGGTCGAGACCACGGCCTGGCGCTTGCCGACCAGGACGCGCAGGCCGACATCGTCGCCTTCCGCGCGCTCGCTTTCTTCCACGGCGCCGTCACGCACCTCGATCGAGAGCGAGATCGAGCGCACCGCGACCGCATCCGCCTGGTCGGCGCCCGCGCGCTTGGCGGCCTTCACGAGCTTCTCGGCGAGGTCGAGCAGGACGGACTGGTCGAGGAAGTCTGACATTGCGTCTCCAATCGTGCCGCGGCGAGGCGAGGACTTCGGGATCTAGGCAACAGGATAACGAGCGAGACCGCATCCGGTTTACGCCCGTCAACCGGTTCCGGGTGCTCGTCACATGGGACTTTCGCCCCGCCCGCGCAAGCGTGGTGAACGAGCCGGTAATTCATGGAGCCGTGACGCGTACTCCGTGTCATCCCGGAAATCGCGAAGCGATTGTCCGGGATCCATAATCCCTGTGGTCGTGATGCGGACAGACAGGGGTTATGGATCCCGGCTCTCGCTTCGCTCGGCCGGGATGACGCCGAGAATGCTGTCGGCATAAGGCAAATGTTTCGAAAATGCGAGCCCACCTGGCAACGCGGCGTCAATCATGTCGCGCGGCTACGCCCGATTAACCAGCGAAATTAAGCCGATCGCGAGGCCCGCGTGGCATGCTCTCCGTCAACGTCAGGGTGCGAAGACACCCGGCAGGGAGCGTGTTTTGAGGCGTCAGACGGAGCTCGGCGGAGCCGTATCCGCCGGGTCGAGCCGCACCATGCG
>JAEYAU010000259.1 GCA_023404705.1 Pseudomonadota bacterium | reverse complement strand
GCCGGAGCCGCCGGGATCGCGGCCGCCATGGCGGCGCGCGCGACGGGGGCCGGGGTCGGGACCGGCACCGTGGCGACCGTCTCGGGCTGCGGGCGGGATTCGGCGATGACCTTGCGCTCGACGCGCTCGGGAGCTTCGGCGACCATTGGCGCCGTGCGGCGCGACGATGCCTCGGTAATGTATTCCTCGATCAGGCCGCGCATGCGCGCGTCGCGTGCGCCGGCCGAACGGCCGCCGAGCACGGCCGCCACGATGTGGCGGTTGCCGCGGCGCACCGAGCTGACCAGGTTGAAGCCGGACTTGCGGATGTAACCGGTCTTGATGCCGTCCACGCCCTCGACATTGCCGAGCAGGCGATTGTGATTGCGCATCGCATGGCCGCGATAGTGGAAGACGTGGGTCGAGAAGTAGCGGTAGTAGCGCGGGAAGCGCTCCTGGATGGCGCGGCCCAGGGTGACCTGGTCGCGCGCGGTGGTGACCTGGTCGTCGTCCGGCAGGCCGGAGGCATTGGCATAGACGGTGCGGCTCATGCCGAGCGCGCGGGCCTTGCGGGTCATCATGGCGGCGAACGCCTCTTCGGTGCCGCCGATCGCCTCGGCCACCACTACGGCGGCGTCGTTCGCCGACTTGGTGACGAGGCCCTTGATGGCGTCCTCGACCTCGAGGGTCTGGCCCGGGCGCAGGCCGAGCTTGGTCGGCGCCTGGCTCGCGGCGTGCTCGGACACGGGCAGGCGCGAGTCCAGGCGGAGCTTGCCGGCCTCGAGCTGCTCGAAGAGCAGGTAGAGCGTCATGATCTTCGTAAGCGAGGCCGGGTGACGCTGGCTGTCCGCGTTGGTCGCGTGCAGCGCCTCGCCCGTATTGGCGTCGACCACCAGGGCCGCGTAGGGCGGATTGTAGGAGGCGTAGGTTACCCGCTTCCTGCGGCGTGCGTCTGCGGTATCCGTGCCGATCGCGACGACCGCAATGGCCACCGCGAGACCACACACTCCCCAGCGCAGGCCGCGCGACGGCCTAACTCGTGCGCGCACCATCATCAAAACCCCGTCCCTCGATACGCGAGGCACCCCGCCGGGCACCCGACGTCCCTGTTGTGACCCGCTCTGAAGGGAAGACCGCGCCTCGGAAAGGACGCTCCGGATCCGGCCGCGCGGCAGCCGGCGGAGACGTCCCGGCGCAAGAGGTCAACCCTCGCAAACGGCCCCGCCGACATGATGCAGCGGAACGATTAATGACCGTATGCAGACGCGGTTGCCAAACCGTTAAGCATCCGGGTTTCTGAATATGCTTAATATTGCATTGCAAAAAATTTCTTGACTCCATTGTGCAGTGCACTATATTTGGGAGGACGCCGGCTGGAAAAGGTCGGCGCGTCATCCGGAAATCAGAGCCGGGCCCCACGCGAGAGGCGGCGGGCCGCAAGGGGTAAAATAATGCTGACGAATTTCGACGACCTGCAGAAACTCGGGAAGGACAATGTCGACGTCGCGATGAAGCAGTTCGGCGCCGTGTCGAAGGGCTTCCAGGCGATCGCCACCGAATTCGCCGACTACTCGAAGAAGAGCTTCGAGGACAGCTCGGCGGCGTTCGAGAAGCTGATGGGCGCGAAGTCGCTCGAGAAGGCGATGGAGATCCAGAGCGAGTACGTGAAGACCGCCTACGAGGGCTTTGTCGCCGAGGCGACCAAGCTCGGCGAGCTCTACACGGACCTCGCCAAGGAGAGCTACAAGCCGTTCGAGAACCTGGCTGCGAAGGCGAAGTAATTTCGCCAAGCCGTTTGTCTTGAATGCGAAAGCCCGGCGCTAGGCCGGGCTTTTTTGTTGTGCGCTCCGCGGCGCGAAGGCGGCGCGTCTTACTTCGAGATGCGCAGGCTCGCGAGGTTCTCGGCGATCTTCTGGAAGACCGAATTGAGCTGGCTCGCCTGCTGCACGTCGAAATACATGGTCGAGGCGTTGCTGGCGCAGTTGCGCAGCAGCGTCGCGTTCCCGTCGATCACGCGGACCGTGTAGATCTGGATGTTGGTCGCCTTGATGTTCTCGCAGGCCTTCCGGGTGCGCTCGTCGATGTGCTCGGTGACCGTCACCTTGTTGTTGCTGGCGTTGTTCCAGGCCTCGGTATTGTCGCCGTCGGTAAGCAGGATGATCACCTTGTCGAGGTCGGGTGCCGGCGCGGAGGCTTGCGTGTAGGGCGTGCCCTGCGTGAGCGCGTGCCAAGCCCAGACGAGACCGATGGTCACGTTGGTGTTGCCACTCGCCTTCATCTCGTCGACCTTGTTCTTCAAGGTGTCCCAGTTGTTGGTCAGCGGCAGCGCCTGCACGAGCTCGCCGCAATCATAGACCGGGTAAAGCGTGCCGCTCTTCGAGCCGGGCGCGTCATCCTGAATGTCATAGGGATATTTGCGATCGCGGACGCAGCCTTCCCAGTAATATTTCCAGTTGCTGTTGCTGCAGCCGCTGCCCGAGCGCCAGCCGTTGCAGTCGATGCTGTCGATATCGAACCAGGGCTCGTTCTTCGAGGCGGTGCCGATATTCACGGTCGTGTCGAACGGAATGATCGCGACCTTCACCGAGTCGGCGTTGGTTGCCGCCTTCTTCAGCGTATCGAGCAGATTGTGCGTGGCCGTCTTGAGCGCCGAGAGCTTGCCGTTCGAGCTCATCGAGCCCGTATTATCGAGCGCGAGCGCCACCTCGAGGCGCTTCACGCCCCACTTCACTTGCGCGGTGCCCGCGATGTCGAGGTCGGACTGACGCATCACCAGCGCGAAAGTGGAGCCGATCTTGGCGGTGCCGTTGATGTTGAGCTGATAGCCGCCGGAGCCAAGATTGGTCAGCTTCGGATCGATGACGATGTTGGTGACTTCCGGCCGGCGCAGGATCGCCTTGAAATACTCCGTGGCGCGCTTCTCCAGGTCGAACTGCGACATCCCCACGGCTTCCTTCGAGAGCGCGAGGGCCGTGGCATCGAGCGCGGACTGGATGTCGACCTTGGCGGAGCTGGCGCGGCTGTAGTCGACCGCCAATCCCGCGACCGCAACGATTGGAATGATCGCGATGCCGAAAATCGGCGCGATGTTGGCGGCACGGTCTTTCAGGAATCGGCGAAGCATGGCGCTTCTCCATCGATCGGTTTGATGCCGAAGATTGCCCGAGACTCTTTGACGTTCCGTTGAGGAATTTGCGGAGAGTTGCGGGGGCCGGATTGACGTTTTGGCAACCATTGCGTCCCGGCAGCCCCCGTTTACGGCCGGAGGGGGGCCCTTCTTCCGGCGGTGGCCGGCGCCTTGCGTGTCCGGACCCGGACATTCGCATAGGGGGTCCCACGGCTCCCGCAGCCGCCGGGAATCATGCGAGCCTCGCGGCGCGGCCGCATCACCTGCCGCCGGCGCGCCGGGAACCAGAGGGCGCGTGCCGGTTTTCTAGAATCCACGCAGTGTCTCGCGTCGCGCCTTCCGCTACGACGAGGTCCCGGTTTTTTGCCGCAATCAGGAAAGACTCTATGGATGACTCGTGCGGCACCTCGGCGAGACGGGGATCGTCCTTCGGGAAAAAGAGCCGCGGATGGACGATCCCGGGGTGTTCAACCCGGCGAGGTGAATGCCTACATTTCATCGTTTCGCGGGGAGGGGCTTTGCGGCATGATTCCGTGGCCAGCCGGCCCCGCGCGGACCGATGGTGGTAGCTGCGTCAGGATGAAGACCTTGTCGATGGAACGAACGATGCCTAGATGGCACACAGGGCCGCGTGCGGTGCGGCCGCGCCTCGGGGACGACGAGAAGCGTCGCCGCGGCGATCAGGCGCCGGGGAGCGCCGTCATCACCAAGACGAAGCCGCAGACGAAGCGGCCGAATCTGTATCGCGTGCTTCTGCTCAACGACGACTACACGCCGATGGAGTTCGTCGTGCACGTGCTGGAGCGGTTCTTCAACAAGGACCGCGAGGCCGCCACGCGCATCATGCTTCACGTCCACCATCACGGCATCGGAGAATGCGGGATCTACACGTACGAAGTGGCCGAGACCAAAGTGACGCAGGTCATGGACTTCGCGCGCAAACACCAGCATCCTCTTCAGTGCGTTATGGAGAAGAAATGACATCGGTACGCAGAGCCAAGAGGACTTAATGCCCAGTTTCTCCCGCAGCCTCGAGCAGTCCCTGCACCGCGCACTGGCGCTCGCAAATGAACGTCACCACGAGTATGCGACGCTCGAGCATCTCCTGTTGGCCCTGATCGACGATCAGGACGCGGCCGCCGTGATGCGGGCGTGCAACGTCGATCTCGACAAGCTGCGCCGCAATCTTATCGCCTATGTGGAGTCCGAGCTCGAGAACCTTGTCACGGACGGGTCCGAGGATTCCAAGCCGACCGCCGGCTTCCAGCGCGTGATCCAGCGCGCCGTGATCCACGTGCAATCGTCGGGTCGCGAGGAAGTGACCGGCGCGAACGTGCTGGTCGCGATCTTCGCCGAGCGCGAGAGCCACGCCGCCTATTTCCTGCAAGAGCAGGACATGACCCGCTACGACGCGGTCAACTACATCAGCCACGGCATCGCCAAGCGGGCCGGGCTCTCGGAGACGCGCCCGGTGCGCGGCGCCGACGAGGACACCGACACCAAGACCGGCGACGACGCCAAGAAGAAGGGCGACGCGCTCGACGCCTATTGCGTGAACCTCAACAAGAAGGCGCGCGAGGGCAAGATCGATCCGCTGATCGGCCGTGACAGCGAGATCAGCCGCACCATCCAGGTGCTCTGCCGCCGGCAGAAGAACAACCCGCTGTTCGTCGGTGATCCGGGCGTCGGCAAGACCGCGATCGCGGAAGGTCTCGCGCGCCGCATCATCAATGGCGAGGTGCCCGACGTTCTCGCGAACGCCACCGTGTTCGCGCTCGACATGGGCACGCTGCTCGCCGGCACGCGCTACCGCGGCGACTTCGAGGAGCGGCTGAAGCAGGTCATCAAGGAGCTCGAGGCCTATCCGGACGCGATCCTGTTCATCGACGAGATCCACACGGTGATCGGCGCCGGCGCCACCTCGGGCGGCGCCATGGATGCCTCGAACCTGCTCAAGCCGGCGCTCGCGTCGGGTACGGTGCGCTGCATCGGCTCGACCACCTACAAGGAGTACCGGCAGTATTTCGAGAAGGACCGCGCGCTCGTCCGCCGCTTCCAGAAGATCGACGTGAACGAGCCGACGATCCCGGACGCGATCGAGATCCTCAAGGGCCTCAAGCCGTATTTCGAGGATTATCACCGCCTGAAGTACACCAACGAGGCCATCAAGGCCGCGGTGGAACTGTCCGCGCGCTACATCCATGACCGCAAGCTGCCCGACAAGGCGATCGACGTGATCGACGAGTCCGGCGCCGCGCAGATGCTGCTGCCCGACTCAAAGCGCAAGAAGACGATCGGCCTGAAGGAGATCGAGACCACGATCGCCACCATGGCGCGGATCCCGCCGAAGACCGTATCCAAGGACGACGCCGAGGTGCTGGCGCATCTGGAAGAGACTCTCAAGCGTGTCGTCTACGGCCAGGACAAGGCGATCGAGTCGCTCGCGGCCTCCATCAAGCTCGCCCGCGCGGGCCTGCGCGAGCCCGAGAAGCCGATCGGCTCATATCTGTTCTCGGGTCCGACCGGCGTCGGCAAGACCGAGGTCGCCAAGCAGCTCGCTTCGCTGCTCGGGGTCGAGCTGCTGCGCTTCGACATGTCGGAATACATGGAGCGCCACACGGTCTCGCGGCTGATCGGCGCGCCTCCCGGCTATGTCGGCTTCGACCAGGGCGGCCTGCTGACCGACGGCGTCGACCAGCATCCGCATTGCGTGCTCCTGCTCGACGAGATCGAGAAGGCGCATCCGGATCTGTTCAACGTGCTGCTGCAGATCATGGATCACGGCAAGCTCACCGATCACAACGGCAAGCAGGTCGACTTCCGCAACGTGATCCTGATCATGACCACGAATGCGGGCGCGGCGGATCTCGCCAAGCAGGCCTTCGGCTTCACGCGCTCGAAGCGGGAGGGCGACGACATCGAGGCGATCAACAAGCTGTTCGCGCCGGAATTCCGCAACCGGCTCGACTCGATCATCACCTTCGCGCATCTCTCCGAGGAGGTGATCAGCCGCGTGGTGGAGAAGTTCGTGCTGCAGCTGGAAGCCCAGCTCGCCGACCGCGACGTCACCATCGAGCTCACGGACGAGGCCTCCAAGTGGCTCATCGCTCATGGCTACGACGAGCAGATGGGCGCGCGGCCGATGGCCCGGCAGATCCAGGAGCACATCAAGAAGCCGCTCGCCGACGAAGTGCTGTTCGGCCGGCTCAAGAGTGGCGGCCATGTGCGCGTCATCCTCGTCAAGGAGGAGGACGGCAAGGAGAAGCTCGGCTTCGAGTATCTCGAGGGCCGCGTCACGCCGAAGCCCGAGCGGCTTCCCGAGCCGCGCAAGGCACGCGCCAAGACGCGCCGCTCGACCCCGCGGCGGCCGAAGCCGCCCGGACCGCGCGGCGGCGGCGGCGACAAGCCCCGCGGCACGGTGCCGAAGGTGCCGCTGAAGGTCTGAGCGGGCGCTGAGAACAAAAGGAATCGGCGGGGAGGGCGCTCCCCGCCGGTTTTGCTTTGCGTGGCGGCCGGGCCGCATGCGCGCCATGCGGGCATCGGCGATTGCCTGGGCGTGTGCGCTATGGGACACGACCTGTCCACGCCATGTCCGAGCCTCCCGCCACTCCCGAGCTGACCACCGGCGCCGCCTTCCTGGCCGGCATCCGCGCGGCCTGGTCATCGGTGTTCGCCTATGTGCTGTTCGGCACCTATATCGGCATCGGCGCGCTCGCCCATGACTTCGGCTTCAGCGTCATCTGGGCGATGATCTCGACCGTGCTGGTCTGGGCGGGGCCCGCGCAGGTGATCCTCATCTCGGGGCTCGGGGCCGGGTCCGCGCATCTGGAGGTCGCGATCGCGATCTCGCTCAGCGGCGTGCGGCTGCTGCCGATGGTCGTGTCGCTGCTGCCGGTGATCAAGGCGCCCGGCACGCGCACGCATCAGCTGATGCTTCCGGCGCATTTCACGGCGATCAGCATGTGGGTCGAGGCGCTGCGGCTTGCGCCCAAGCTGCCGCGCGAGCGGCGCATTCCCTTCTGCAACGGGATCGGCGTCGGGCTGTTGATGTCCGCGACCACAGCGACGGCGGTCGGCTACGGGCTCGCGGCGCGCCTCCCGGAGCTGCTCACCGCCGCGCTCCTGTTCCTCACGCCGATGTCATTCCTGGTCTCGACGGCGCGCAATGCGCGCATGCTGGTGGACCGGCTCGCGCTGGCGCTCGGCTTCGTGGTCGGGCCGGCGCTCACCGCCATGAAGGTCGAGTTCGACATCCTGTGGACCGGCATCATCGCGGGCTCGCTCGCCTATGTGGCGCACCGCGTGCGCGAGGCCATGCGATGACCGAGATCTCGGCCTATCTGGCGCTGGTGGCGGTCGGCTTCCTGCCGAACGAGGTGTGGCGCTGGCTCGGCGTCGCCTTTGCGCGCGGGCTCGAGGAGGACTCCGAGATCGTCGTCTGGGTGCGGGGCGTCGCCACCGCGACACTCGCGGCCGTCATCGCCAAGCTGACGATCTGGGCGCCCGGCGCGCTCGCGACCATCCCGCTGGAAGTGCGGCTGGTGGCGATCGCGACCGGCTTGGTGGCGTTCCTGCTGATCCGCCGCTCGGTGCTCGCCGGCGTCATCGCGGGCGAGGTCGTGCTGATCGCCGGCGCCTTGCTGTTCGGACGCTAGGCGGCGGCGTAGACCTCAGACTCGTCGCGGCACCTTTCTGCGGTAGGCCTGGCGTGGCGCAGTCTGGCCCGATCTCGTCACCCTCGGTTCGCTGATCCTTGCCGACGACTGCGCTCGTACGTGCCGGATCGGCGCACGCAGCAGCCGCAGGCCATTGAGCACCACCAGAACGGTGCCGCCCTCGTGACCGATCACCGCGAGGGGCAGGGGCAAGGCGAAGAACAGTCCGCCGATCACCAGGACCGCCATGGCGCCCAGGGAGAAGATCAGGTTCTGGCGGATGATGGCGGCCGTCCGGCGCGCCAGACGATGCGCCTCCGCGAGCTGCTCCATGTCTTCCGAGAGAAGCGCGACATCGGCGGCCTGCATCGCCACCTCGGATCCCGCCGCGCCCATGGCGATGCCGACATCGGCGCGCGCGAGGGCGGCCGCGTCATTGACCCCGTCGCCGACGAAAGCGACCTTGCCCTGCGCCGCGAGGGCGCCGACCATGCGGACCTTCTCCTCCGGCAGCATGTCGGCATGAATGTCGTCGGGCTGCAGCCCGAGCTCCGCACCGATGCGCAAAGCGACGGGCCTGCGATCGCCTGTCATCATGACGATCTTCGCGATCCCGGCCTCCCGGAGCGCGGCCAGCGCCAAAGCGGATGTCGCCCGCGCCTGGTCGGCCATCGAGACGGCACCGAGGAGCTGCGCCTCACGCCCGAAATAGATGACCGTCTGGGCGCTCTCGGTCAGCGCCATCAGCGCCGGGTGTTCGACGGAAGCGCCCATCTGCGCCACCAGCCGGAGATTGCCTGCCCAGAGCTGGGCTCCTTCGTGGATGCCGACAATGCCGGCGCTCGGGCGATTGCTGACATCCACCACGTCAGCGAATACGAGGCCGCGATCCGCGGCTTCCTGCCGGATGGTCGCGGCGCTGTGATGTTCCGAATGCGCTTCCAGCCCGGCCAGAAGGGACAGGAAGCGCTCCTCGTCGCCGTCGAGGGCGACGATGCGGGTGAGGGCGGCCTTGCCGGTGGTCAGCGTTCCGGTCTTGTCGAACGCGAAAGCGTTGACGACGGCCAGCGTCTCCAGGGCGGCACCACCCTTGAACAGCACGCCGCCCCGCGCGGCGGCGGACAGCGCAGACAGGATCGCGGCAGGGACCGAGATGACGATGGCGCAAGGGCTCGCCGCCACCAGCAGGGTCGCGGCCCGATACAGCGCATCCTCCCAGCCGCGGCCGAGCCAGGAGAAGGCCGCGAAGGCGAGAATGGCTCCGATCATCACGGCCACGGTGTATCGCTGTCCGAACCACGCGCTGAAGCGCTCCGAGGGCGCCCTGGCGGCCTGCGCCTGGGTGACGAGCGCGATCGTGCGCGCAACGGTGCTCTCCGCGACCGTCCTGGTGATGGCCACGTCGAGCACGCCGTCGAGATTGACCGTCGCCTCGAAGACCTGGGCTCCGGGACTCTTGCCGACCGGCATCGACTCGCCCGTGATGTTCGCTTCATCCAGGGAGCCGCGACCGCTGACGATCACGCCGTCCGCAGGAACGCGCGCGCCTGGGCGCAGCACCACGATGTCCTCCACGGCGAGGTCTGCGGCCGCCACCTCGGTCACCGTGCCATCCGGCCGCTTGCGCAGCGCCGTTTCGGGACGCAGCGCCATCAGCGCCTCGATGGCGCGGCGGGCGCGTCCGAGAGCCCGCTCCTCGAGGGTGGTCGAGATGCTGAACAGGGTCAGAAGAACTGCGCCTTCGAACGGCGCGCCCACCGTCGCCGCCGCGACGGCGGCGACCACCATCAGCAGGTCGATGTCCAGGACGCGCTCCTGCCACAACGTCGCCAGCGCGCGCCCGGCGGCCGGCAGTCCTCCCGCCAGATAGACCAGGGCGAGGCCGGTCACCCATGCGAGCTCAGCCGCCTTGCCATCGAGTGGCCAAAAGCCCGCAATGGCGAGGAGCATCCCGAATCCGGTCAGCGCCGTCAGGAGGAGAGCGCTGTCAACGCGGAAGGTTTTTTCTTGCAGCATCTTCCGATACCGAAGCGGCGCGGGCCGCGCCGCAGGTCGAAGGGACAACTCGCAGACAAATGGCTTACGCAAAGGGCAAACGCAAAGGCGCAGTTTTGGAGTGGCAGATGCGACGCTTCGTCCAGCAGTCTGCCAGGACCTTGCGCCTCACGCGACGCGTGCGGGCTCCTCGGTGACGGGCTGACCGAGCCCGGTCGGCACGCCCGCGAGATGGCACCCCGCGATATGGCCGAAGGTGAGCGCCGGGCCGAGCGTGATGCCGGCACCCGGATAGTTGCCGCCCATGATGCTGGCGATGTCGTTGCCGACCGCGTAGAGGCCGGGGATCGGCTTGCGCGTGCCGTCAAGGACGCGCCCGTGTGCGTCCGTGCTCAGGCCCGCATAGGTGCCGAGATCGCCGATCACGAGGCGGATTGCATAGAAGGGCGCTGTCTCGATCGGCTTCACGCAAGGGTTCGGCCCATGCAGCGCGTCGCCCTGGAAGCGGTTATAGGCCTTGCTGCCCTTGCCGAAGGCCGGGTCCTGCCCATTTCGCGCATGGATGTTGAACTCCGCGACCGTCGCCTCGAGCGCGGCCGGATCGATGCCGGCCTGCTTTGCGAGCTCGCCGAGGCTCGCGCCTTTCAGCAGATAGCCGGAGCGGATGTGGCGGCCGATCGGAAGCGGAAACGGCGCCACCGCGCCGAGGCCGTAGCGGCGCAGCGTGTCGTGATCGCAGATGAGATACGCACAGATCTCGCGCGCGTCGGCGCAGGCCGCGACCATGGCCTGGACGAAGTCGTGATACGAGTTCGCCTCGTTGGTGAAGCGCTTCCCGCGCGCCGTCACCGCGATCACGCCCGGCTTCGCGCGATCAATGAAGTGGGGCATCACGCCTTTGGAGCCATCCTTGCGCGTGGTGATCGAGACCGGCACCCAGGCCGCGGCATGTGGCAGCGAGGTGTCCACGCGGCCGCCGACGGCTTCGGCGAGACGCAGACCGTCGCCGGTGTTGCCGGTCGGGCCGGGCGAATGGTGCTCGGTCCCGGTCGGCGCATGCGGGAAGTAGGTCTTGCGCCGGGATACGTCATGGGGAAATCCGCCGCAGGCCAGAACGACACCGCGGCGCGCCGTGATGCGGACCGGCCGGCCCTCGCGCTCGACCACGGCGCTGCGCACAGCGCCGTTCTCGGTGATCAACTCCTTCGCGGGCGAGGAGAGCCATAGCGGCACGCCGAGATCGAAGGCGGATTTGGCGAGCCGTCCCGCGAGCGCGTTGCCGTTGGTCAGCAGCATGCCGCGCCCGTAGCGCAGCACTTCGACGAAGTGCTTGGAGAGTCGCTTCGCGACATAGACCGCGGACTGCAGCGAGCGCGTCGCGCGCATGAAGTGCACGATCTCCTTGCCGGAGCCGAGCATCATGCCGAAGACCGTGAGCTCGGGGAGGGCGGCGCCCAGGCTCTTGATGTGAGGACCGAGCTCGCGGCCGTCGAAGGGCCGCGTCACCATGGAGCGGCCGCCCTGCGTGCCGCCCGGCACCTCCGCGTGATAGTCCGGAAAGACGAGCGGCATGTCGAAGCGCAGCGCGGTCTTCGTGATGAAGAAGTCGACCGCCTTCGGGCCGTGCTCAAGGAACGCGTCCACGCGCTCCGCATCGAAGCTGTTGCCGGCCTCGTGGCGCAAATAGGTGCGCGCGAGCTCCCGCTCCTCGTCAATGCCCCAGGCCTTGGCGAGCGACGTGCCCGGGATCCACAGCCAGCCGCCGGAGCGCGCCGTGGTGCCGCCGAACACGGCCTCCTTCTCGACGATGAGCACCTTCAGCCCATGCGCGGCCGCCGTGACGGCCGCGCTCATGCCGGAGCAGCCGGAGCCGATCACGAGGACGTCGCAGTCGTAAGTCTCTTGAACAGCCATCTGTCGATCCGCGGAGCTTCACCCATTCTCCGTGCGTGCCCGCGAAAGCGGGCATCCAGGGGCGTCGGGCTCATCGCTCGCCGCTCTGGGTCCCCGCGTTCGCGGGAACGAACGGAGTGTAGCTGAATTACGGGCTCGCCAGCGCGGTCGAGAGCTGCAGCGCATGCGCCGCGAGCTGCTCTGGGTCGCCTTTCTGGCTCGCGGGCGGCAGCATCGACACGCCCTCCTTGCGCGGGATCACGTGGAAGTGGAGGTGGAACACGACCTGGCCGCCGGCGGATTCGTTGAACTGCTGGATTGTCACGCCGTCGGCTTCGAACACCTTGACGGCCGCCTTCGCGATCTTCTGCACGGCCTGGATGACGTGGGCGAGGTCCTGCGGGTCGACGTCGAGGATGTTGCGCGCGGGCGATTTGGGAATGATCAGTGTGTGGCCGGGCGCGCGCGGCATGATGTCGAGAAAGGCGAAGACCTTGTCGTCCTCGTAGACGCGGTGACACGGGAGCTCGCCGCGCAAGATCTTGGCGAAGATGTTGTTGCTGTCATAGGTCGACATCGGGCGTCTCCGATTGGGCTGATCAAGTCTCGTCGGTCACCATATCCTTGCGGAACGGGCTCAGCATCGCGAGCTCCTCGCCCGCGGCTTCCACATAGGCGCGCTCGCGTTCCAGGTAATCCGCGATGGCGCGGCGCAGGCCCGCATGCGCGATGTAGTGCGCCGAATAGGTGGTGGTCGGCATGTAGCCGCGCGCCAGCTTGTGCTCGCCCTGCGCGCCGGCCTCGACGCGGCCGAGCTTGTGCGTGATCGCGTAGTCGATCGCCTGGTAGTAGCACAGCTCGAAATGCAGGAACGGGTGGTGCTCAACGGCGCCCCAGTGGCGGCCGAACAGGATGTCGGAGCCGATGAAGTTGATCGCGCCCGCGATCCAGCGCCCGGCGCGCTTGGCCATCACGAGCAGGATGCGGTCGGCCATGCTCTCGCCGATGAGCGAGTAGAACTTGCGCGTGAGGTAGGGCCGGCCCCATTTGCGCGAGCCGGTCTCCATGTAGAACTGGAAGAAGGCGTCCCAGACGGACTCCGTGAGGTCCTTGCCGGTGAGCCAGTGCACCTCGATGCCGGGTGCCAGCGCGTCGCGGCGCTCGCGGCGGATCAGCTTGCGCTTGCGCGAGGCGAGGGCGCCGAGGAAGTCCTCGAAGGTGGCGTAGCCGCCATTCTCCCAATGGAACTGCTGGTCGGTGCGCTGGAGGAAGCCGTGCGCGCCGAACAGCTCCCACTGATCCTGCGGCATGAAGGTCGCGTGGATCGAGGAGGCCTCGCGCATGCGGCAGAGCTCGATGAGCCCGGCGATCAGGCCGGGCCGCACCTCGGGCGCGGCGTCGGGCGCGACCAGCAGGCGGCGCGAGGTCGCGGGCGTGAAGGGAACCGAGACCTGGAGCTTCGGATAATAGTTGCCGCCGGCGCGCTCATAGGCGTCAGCCCAGCCGTGGTCGAACACGTATTCGCCGCGCGAATGGGATTTGAGATAGCAGGGCACCGCGCCGTGCACGGTGCCGTCCTCATTCTCGGCGAGGAGATGCTGCGGCTGCCAGCCGGTGCGCGCCGTGGCCGAGCCGGAGGCTTCCAGTGCGGAGAGGAATTCGTGCGAGATGAAGGGGTTGTAGGACGTGTCTTGAGAAACTGATTCCGATGCGGGCGCGCAGGCCGCGGCGCCTGACGTTGAGTCGCTCACTTGAGATTTAGATTCCGCAACGCGCGCCAAGTGAGGCGCGCCCGGATTAGCGCAGCGGTTCCACGCCGCTGCCGGCACCTCGGACATCGCCGAGATCACACGAATGCGCAGTTCGGTTGTCGTCATCCTGATCCGTTGTTCGCGCCCCCGGAACCTATTCTATGCCTTGAACCCCTCGAAGATCATCTGATCCGCCCAGCGCTTGGCTCGCTTGCGATCCTCCTCGCTGCGCACCGTCCAGGTCAGCAGCGGCATGCCGAACAGATGACGTGCGATCAGGGGAGCGGCCGCCGGAAGATCCTTCACGTGATAAGCGATGAAATGGGGCCGGGTGCGGGGGGCATGCAAGAGGTGCGCGAGATTACGACGCTGCGCCGGCGTCAGCGGTTCCCATTCGGGATCGTCATAATGGCGCTCCGCCACGATGCCGCGCGGCAGCCCCGGTGCGATCTCGCGCGCGGCCGCCACCATGCGGGGATCGAAGGACATGACAGCGACGGGACCGGCGTAGTTCTGCAGCACCTCGGCGGCGCGCTTCACCAGCCTGGCGTCCTCGTCGAAACGGCTCTTGAGCTCGAGCAGGAGCGTGACGCGGCCCGCGACCAGGTCGCAGAGCTCACCCAGAGTCAGCATGCGGTCGCTCGTGGCTCGGAAGGGGACCTGCTTCAACCCCGCAGCGCTCATGGCGGCGAGGCGACGCGAACCTTCGGTGAGGCGGCCGAGCGCATCGTCGTGATGCACCATGGCCTCGCCGTCGGCCGTGATCTGCAGGTCCACCTCGATGCCGTAGTTGCCCGCGATCGCGGCACTCACGGCGCTCGGCGTGTTCTCGATGACGCCGGCCGCGGCATCGTGCAGCCCGCGATGCGCGACGGGCCGGGTCGTCAGCCAATCGAGGCCGGGCATGGCGGTTCGTCGAACGCGATCAGGCCGACACCTCGAACAGTCCCTCGACTTCGACGGCGGCGTCCATCGGCAGCACCGCGACGCCGATGGTGGTGCGCGCATGGCGGCCGCGGTCGCCGAACGCCGTGACCATGAGGTCGGAGGCGCCGTTCATGACTTTCGGGCTCTCGAGGAAGTCGGGCGTCGCATTGATGAAGCCGCCGAGACGGACGACGCGCGTGACCTTGTCGAGGTCCCCGAGCGCAGCCTTGAGCTGGGCGAGAAGATTCACGGCGCAGGCCCGGGCGGCCTTCTGCCCGTCCTCGATCGACACGCCGCCGCCGAGCTTGCCGGCCGCCACAAGCTGGCCCTCGGTGTCGAAGCAGACCTGGCCGGACACGAAGATGAGGTTGCCGGTGCGCACGAAGCCGACATAATTCGCCACCGGAGCGGCCGGCGTCGGCACCGGAATGCCGAGTTCTGCGAGCTTTTTCTCCACGGTCCCCGGCATGCCGTCCTCCCTGTCCGCAAATCCCCTCACTGTCTTGGCCGATCGGGCGGCGGCGCGCAAGCACGGTTGCGGGGCGCACGCGACCCACTTATGTTCCGCCCCCGGGGGAGCGAGGAGACACGTCGGAATGACATTGCGAATGACCAGACTCACCCTCGCCGCAATTCTCTCGCTGGCCGCAACCGCCGCCGGCACGCCGGCGCTGGCGCAGGCCGCGAAGGACGCGACGCTCGCGTCGCATGTCGCGATCTACGACCTCAGGCTCGCCAGCACGCGCGGCAAGCGCGCGCTCGAGTCGGTGCGCGGCCGCATCGTGTACGACTTCTCGGGCAATCCCTGCGAGGGCTACGTGCTGAGCTTCCGCCAGGTGAGCGCGCTCGACACCGGCGAAGGCAAGATGGTGATGAGCGACCTGCGCTCCAACACCTGGGAAGACGGCGAGGGCAAGGCCTTCCGCTTCAATTCCGAGAACTTCATGGACCAGAAGCTGAGCGACAATTCCGACGGCAAGGCCGAGCGGAGCCAGAACGGCGTCGTGGTCCAGCTCGCCAAGCCGCGCAACAAGAAGCTCGAGCTGGGCGAGGTCGCGTTCCCGACCGACCATATGCGCAAGATCATCACGGCGGCGCGCGCCGGGCAGCGGCTGTTCGAGACGCAGGTGTTCGACGGCTCGGAGTCGGGTGAGAAGGTCTACCAGTCGCTTGCCGTGATCGGGCAGATGATCCCGCCCGAGGAGAAGCAGCCGACCGACGCGGCCGCCGGCAAGGTCGAGCTCTCGAAGCTCGCGCGCTGGCCCGTGACCATCAGCTACTTCGACAAGACCGGCAAGGAGGGCGAGCAGACCCCCGTCTACGCCATCACGTTCGAGATGTACGAGAACGGCATCTCGCGCGCGCTCCGCCTCGACTACGGCGATTTCGTCGTCGACGGCACCATGACCTCGCTCGAGCTGCGCGACAGCAAGCCCTGTCAGTAGGGCGTTGACGCTGGCGTCACACTCCGTCATCCCGGCCGAGCCGTGCGAAGCACGCGCGAGAGCCGGGATCCATAACCCCGGTGGCCGCGATACCGAAAGACAGGGGTTATGGATCCCGGACAGCCGCTGCGCGGCTTCCGGGATGACCGCTGAGGCCGTGACGGCGCCGAAAGGAAATATTTCTGCTTCCCAGAAAAAGACCCCTTGCGGATTTCCAGAAAGCGTGTATATTCGACTCACTCCTGCTCGCGAGGGCGTCTACGCGTATCGCCGACGGAGCGGGAGGCGGCTGCTGCGGATCCGCGCTGATCAGGCGGAGATGCGCACCGTGGTGGAGCGCCTAGAGGCGCAGGGGGCCCCGGCAACATAATAGGACCCCCGGGCGGCGCCGGCTCTAATAGCGCAGCCCCGGCCGGAGAAAGCCCGGCCACGTCCCGGCCCGCACAACCGGGACACAAGCCCGCTCCGCACAAGCGGGCTGGCGCCTCTCGGCGCTCCATCCCCCTCGGGGGAGACCTGCTCGCGTTAGCGAGCCGCAAACCTCCGAGCGCAAAGCGCTGCGGAGATGAAAGCATTTACGTTGCCGCGAACTCAAACTCTCGTCCGTCACCCTGAGGCGCGAGCGAAGCGAGCCTCGAAGGGCGACGGCCCGGGCCTCTCCACGTCCTTGCTGAACCGCCTCGGCCGTTCATCCTTCGAGGCTCGCGCGCTTCGCGCGCCCGCGCCCCAGGATGACGGGTCTGGGCTTGGCGATCGCGGCGGTGAAGGTCCGCTACTCCTCATCCTCGTCGGCCTGCGCGCTGCCGTCGAACACCAGCCCCTTGATCACGGCGGCGCGGCCGAATTTCTCGCGCGCGCGGTCGATCGCCTGCTCGGCGGCGGCGGAGCGCTTGGCGCGGTGGTCGATCAGGTCCATGGGCTCGTCGACCACGCCTTCGACCAGCTGCGAGACGCCGACGCCGATCAGGCGGTAGCGTGTGCCGTCGGTCTCGCGGCGCAGCAGCTCGCGCGCGATGTCGAAGATCTTGGCGGCGAGCTGGGTCGGATCGTTGAGCGACTGCGCGCGCGTCTTGATCTTGAAGTCGGCGCTCTTGAGCTTGAGCGTCACGGTGGAGCCGGCGAGCTCGGCCGCCTTGAGCCGGCGCGAGACCTTCTCGGAGAGCGACCAGAGGATCTTTTCGAGCGCGCGGTAGTCGCGGATGTCCTGCTCGAAAGTGGTCTCGGCCGAGACGCTCTTGGTCTCGCGCTCGGCATGGACACGGCGGTCGTCGATGCCGCGCGACAGGCGCGAGAGGCGCAGGCCCTCGGTGCCGTAGCGCCGCATCAGGTCGGTCTCGTCGGCCGCCTGCAGGTCCGCGATGGTGTGGAATCCGTCGCGGCCGAGGCGCGCCTGCGTAGCCTTGCCGACGCCCCAGATGAAGTTGACGGGCCGCGGCGCCAGGAAGGCGCGCGCCTCGCCGGGGCCGAGCGCCGCGAAGCCGCGCGGCTTGTCGAGATCAGAGGCGATCTTGGCCAGGAACTTGTTGGCCGAGAGGCCGATCGACACCGTGATGCCGAGCTTCTCCTCCACGCGCGTCGCGAAGCGCGCCAGCGTCTTGGCGACAATGGTGCCGTGCAGCCGCTCGGTGCCGGTGAGGTCCATGAAGGCCTCGTCGATGGAGAGCGGCTCGACCAGCGGCGTGAGCTCGAACATCAGCTCGCGCACCTGACGGCCGACGCCTGCGTATTTCTCCATATGGGGCGGCAGCACCGTCGCGTGCGGGCAGAGGCGGCGCGCCTCGAACATCGGCATGGCGGAGCGCACGCCATAGGTGCGCGCGATATAGCAGCAGGTCGAGACCACGCCGCGGCGGCCGCCGCCGATGATCAGCGGCTTGTCGGCGAGGCTCGGATCGTCGCGCTTCTCGATGGTCGCGTAGAAGGCGTCGCAGTCCACATGCGCGATGGTGAGCGCGGGGAGGTCCGGGTGGCGCACCACGCGCGGCGAGCCGCAGGCGGTGCAGCGCGGCTTGCTGTCCGCCACGTCGGCCAGGCAGTCGCGGCAGAAGCCCGGCATGGTCGCCCGCTCAGAATCCGGAGGAGGATCCGCGGTCATCATGACAGGCCGTGGCAGGGACGGAAGGGTCACTCAGGGGATATCCCGCTCATAAGGGCGTCCGAGGCCCGCGCGGGCGCGGCCGATCTCCTCGGGGGCGACTCCCGCCCCGTCCGCGAAGGCGATCAGGAGCCGCTCATCGGCCAGCACGTGGTCCAATACCCCCATGAGGAAGCCGGGCTCGCCGGCGGCGGTCCGAATCGCGTCCGGCGCGATGCCGGTCTCGGCCAGGAACCGTCCCAGCCGGTCCGAATCGCTCGCCAGGAAGGCGAGCGCCTGGACGGCCAGAGATTCGGCCGATTCACGGCTTACGGGAGGCGTTTTCGCCATGCACTGTTTGCCTTTTCCTAAGGAATGCCAATTAGATTTTTCGCTAGATTATCCATATCCGCGCCGGCGGACGATGCGAGTCGTTCCGGACAATAGAGAACCGGCGACCGCGCGGGGACAGCCGAAGGACCGGACATGGCGAAGACCGTCCTGATCGTGGAGGACAACGAGCTCAACATGAAGCTCTTCCACGATCTGTTGGAGGCCCATGGCTATCAGACGATCGGGACGCGCAACGGCATCGAAGCGCTCGAGCTCGCGCGCAAGCACCGTCCCGACCTGATCATCATGGACATCCAGCTGCCCGAGGTCTCCGGCCTCGAGGTCACCAAGTGGCTCAAGGACGATCCCGAGCTGCAGGTGATCCCGGTGGTCGCCGTCACGGCCTTCGCGATGAAGGGCGACGAGGAGCGGATCCGGGAAGGCGGTTGCGAGGCCTATCTGTCGAAGCCGATTTCGGTCGGGAAGTTTCTCGAGACGGTTCGGCACTTTCTGGGAAATGCCTGAGGGGTTGAGATGACTGCCCGCGTTCTCGTCGTCGATGACATTCCGGCCAATGTGAAGCTGCTCGAAGCGCGGCTCACCGCCGAATATTTCGACGTGACCACCGCGATGAGCGGTCCCGAGGCGCTCGAGATCTGCGAGCGCGCGCAGTGCGACATCGTGCTGCTCGACGTCATGATGCCTGGCATGGACGGCTTCGAGGTCTGCCGCCGGCTCAAGGCGAACCCGCTCACGCACCACATCCCGGTCGTCATGGTGACGGCGCTCGACCAGCCGTCGGACCGTGTGCAGGGCCTGGAGGCCGGCGCCGACGATTTCCTCACCAAGCCGGTGTCCGACATCGCGCTGATCTCGCGCGTGCGCTCGCTGGTGCGGCTGAAGATGGTGACGGACGAGCTGCGCATGCGCGCCGTCACGTCGCGCGAGATCGGCATCATGGATGCCGAGATGCAGGCGGTGTCCGAGACCGGGAAGGGCGGCCGCATTTTGCTGGTGGACGACCGGCGCTCCTCGTTCGAGCGCATCGGCGGCCTCCTGTCGGCCGAGCATGCGGTCGATGTCGAGACCAACCCGCAGGAGGCCGTGTTCCACGCGGCCGAGAACGATTACGACTGCCTGATCGTCTCGCTCGGCCTGGAGAACTTCGACGGCCTGCGGCTGTGCAGCCAGGTGCGCTCGCTCGACCGCACGCGCGGCACGCCGATCCTGATCATCGCCGAGGCCGAGGACAATGCCCGGCTGCTGCGCGGGCTCGAGATCGGCGTCAACGACTACCTGGTGCGGCCGCTCGACAAGAACGAGCTGCTCGCGCGCGTGCGCACGCAGATCCGCAAGAAACGCTATTCGGCGCGGCTGCGCGACAACATGCAGCTCTCCATGGAGATGGCGATCACGGACGGGCTCACGGGCCTGCACAATCGCCGCTACATGGAGACACATCTCGCGACGTTGGTGGAGCAGGCGGGCGCGCGCAGCAAGCCGCTGTCGCTGCTGATCCTCGACATCGACTACTTCAAGTCCATCAACGACAACCACGGCCATGATGCGGGCGACGACGTGCTGCGCGAGTTCGCGACGCGCATTCGCAAGTCGATCCGCGGCATCGATCTCGCCTGCCGCTACGGCGGCGAGGAGTTCGTGATCGTAATGCCGGAGACCGACATGGCGGTCGCGTCGCTCGTCGCCGAGCGCATCCGCCGCAAGGTCGCGAGCGAGCCGTTCCGTATCGACCAGGGCGCGAAGTCGCTCGACGTCACAATCTCGATCGGACTCGCGGCGCTCGGAGCGAACGGCGACAACGCCGCGAGCCTGCTCAAGCGCGCTGACCAGGCGCTCTATCGGGCCAAACGTGACGGCCGCAATCGCGTCGTTGCGGACGCGGCCTGACCGGATCAAAATACCAGCAAATCCGGGCCGGGAATAAGCCGCACCGCCGGTGTAAACCCTAACGCTTTACACTACCGGCGAATCTGCCCAGGATTCGACCCCTAGCGGCGTTGATTTCCCCGCCGGTTGCTTTAGCTTCACGGGCGAGGGCGCAAGAACGCGCCAGGACGCAGCGGGCGGGCTCGTCAGAGCATCCCGAAACGTCGCCGATCTACACGCGATAACCCTGCGGAATGCTCAGGTCCGCCGCATCTCCTGGGTCCGTGGGGTTCGGCCGGCCTGGGGGCGGTGTGAGTGGCCTCCTCATGACACCGCTTCCGGCCGGCCACCTCCATCACTGCGGGCAACGCCTCTTTTCCGCAATTGTTCAGTGTGGATTGCGGGGAGGAACTTCGACGGCTTATGTCCCGGATCAGGGACGCACGATCGTCCAGCCTTCGCGCGCAAGCTCCATCAGTGTGACGACGCCGGCCGGCACCGAGTCCGCGATCTCGACGATCGGCGGCGTCTTGCCCTCGCGGCGCGCCATGGCGTCGATCGTGTTCTGACAGGCCTTGAAGCTGACATTCGGCATGCCCTTGCCGAAGGAGCCGAGGCGCTGCTTCACGGGCGAGGTGTCCTCGCGCAGCATGTGCAGCCCGGCATTGAAGGCGACGATCTGGATCTCGACCTCTTCGCCCTTGGCTGAATAGTGCTTGGAGACGTTGGCCGCGACGTTGAGCACCGCATTCATCTTCTCGGGGTCATTGTCGCTGATCTGCAGGGCCAGCCGGTGCGGCTCGGCCGCGAGCGCGGGGCTCAGCAGCGACAGCAGCAGGGCGAGGGCGGCGAGGACGCGCATGGGGGCAACTCCGGCTGGCACGCGCGATTGAAAGACGCCGGGCGATAAATTGCAAAGGGGCGTCCTGACGGACGCGCCGGAAAATGCAAAGGGCGCCCGTGCGGACGCCCTTCTGGGTCGCAATCCTTAGGATTGCTACTTGATCTTGGCCTCGCGGAACTCGACGTGCTTCTTCGCGACCGGGTCGTACTTCTTCTTGACCAGCTTGTCGGTCATGGTGCGCGAGTTCTTCTTGGTGACGTAGTAGAAGCCCGTATCGGCGCTCGACACGAGTTTGACTTTGACGGTGACGGCCTTGGCCATGGCGAAACCTCGCGGAACGCTGTCTATCTCAGGGTTGCGGGGAACCTAGCGATGGGCGGGCAAATGTCAAGGAAGGCCGGTTAACGCCCTTAGCGCACCAGGCAGGGGCGCTTGTCGTCGAAGGTCCAGCCCGGAATCAGGAATTGCATCGCGATAGCGTCGTCGCGGGCGCCGAGGCCGTGAGCCTGATAGAGCCGGTGGGCGGCCGCGATGGCATCGAGATCGAGCTCGATGCCGAGGCCGGGCCGGTCCGGGACCGCGATCTTGCCATCGCGGATCTTCAGCGGCTCCTTCGTGAGGTGCTGGCCGTCCTGCCAGATCCAGTGGGTGTCGATCGCGGTCACGCGGCCGGGCGCGGCCGCGCCGACATGCGTGAACATCGCCAGCGACACGTCGAAGTGATTGTTGGAGTGCGAACCCCAGGTGAGGCCATTGTCGCCACAAGTCTGCGCGACGCGCACCGAGCCCTGCAGGGTCCAGAAGTGCGGGTCCGCGAGCGGAATGTCGACAGCGCCGAGGCGCAGCGCATGGGCGAGCTGGCGCCAGTCGGTGGCGATCATGTTGGTCGCGGTGGGGAGCCCGGTGGCGCGGCGAAACTCGGCCATGATTTCGCGGCCCGAGAAGCCGGCTTCGGCACCGCACGGGTCCTCCGCATAGGCGAGGATGCCGTGCATGTTCCGGCAGAGCCGGATCGCCTCGTCGAGCGACCAGGCGCCGTTCGGATCGAGCGTCACCCGCGCGTTCGGGAAGCGCTTGGCGAGCGCAGTGACGATCTCGATCTCCTGCTCGCCCGCGAGCACGCCGCCCTTCAGCTTGAAGTCCGCGAAGCCGTAGAGGTCATGCGTCGCCTCGGCGAGGCGGAGCACGGCCTCGGCGGTGAGCGCCTCCTGATGGCGCAGCCGATGCCAGTCGTGGCTCGCGTCGGCGCCGTCGAGATAGGGGAGATTGGTTTTGCTGCTGTCGCCAACGAAGAACAGATAGCCGAGCGTTTCGACCGCGCCGCGCTGCTGGCCCTCGCCGAGCAGCGCCGCGACCGGCAGGCCGAGATGCTGGCCGAGCAGATCGAGCAGCGCGGACTCGATCGCCGTCACGGCGTGGATCGTGATGCGCAAGTCGAAAGTCTGGCGGCCGCGTCCGCCGGCGTCGCGATCGGCGAATTTCGTGCGCACCGCGTTGAGGATGTCGTTGCAGGCGCCGATGGTGCGGCCCACGACGAGCTCGCGCGCGTCCTCCAGCGTCTGCCGGATCTTCTCGCCGCCCGGTACCTCGCCGGCCCCGACATGGCCGGAGCTGTCGGTGAGGATCACCAGGTTGCGCGTGAAGAAGGGGGCGTGGGCGCCGCTCAGATTGAGCAGCATGCTGTCGTGGCCCGCGACCGGAACGACCCGCATCTCCGTGACGACTGGCGCGCCCGTGAACCCTTCGCGCACGGCTTGCTGGATCATTCCGGTCTCCACATTATTCCGAACTAGGCGGCGGCGACGCGCCGCACGCCTTCCCGATTGCTGATCTTCGCCACGAGCGCGGCGAGCTCCGCGGTCTCGGCCTCGGTGAGGTCGCTCAGCGGCGGCCGTACCGGCCCGGAGTCGCGGCCAATGACGCGCATGCCGGCCTTGATGATCGAGACCGCATAGCCGTGCTTGCGGTTGCGGATGGCGATCAGCGGTAGGATGAACTCCTTGAGGCCCGCATAGACCGCGTCGCGGTCGCGGCGGCGGACCGCAGCATAGAACGAGGTCGCGAAGTCCGGCACGAAATTGAACACGGCCGACGAGTATGTGGTCACGCCCATCTCCAGATAGGGCAGCGCGAAGGTCTCGGCCGTGGGCAGGCCGCCGACATACGTCAGCCGGTCGCCCATGCGCGCATAGATGCGGGTCATCAGCTCGATGTCGCCGACGCCATCCTTGTAGCCGATCAGGTTCGGGCAGCGGTCGCAGAGCCGCGCCAGCGTCTCGTCGTTGAGGATCGCGTTGTCGCGATTGTAGACGATGACGCCGAGCCTGGTGGCGGCGCAGACCGCCTCGATATGGGCGGCGAGACCGGCCTGCTCCGAGCGCACCAAATAGGGCGGGAGCAGCAGCAAGCCGTCGGCGCCCGCGCGCTCGGCCGCGACCGCGATCTCCTTCGCGATGGCGGTGCCGTGGCCGGTGCCGGCGAGAACGGGCACGCGGCCGCGCGTCTCGTCGACCGCGACGGCGACCACCTGTGCGACCTCGGCGGGCGACAGCGAGAAGAACTCGCCGGTGCCGCCGGCCGCGAACAGGCCCGCGACGTCGTAGCCGCAGAGCCAGTCCATGTTGGCGCGATACTGCGCCTCGTCGAAGCTGTAGTCGGGCCGGAACGGCGTCACCGGGAAGGAGAGGAGGCCGCTGCCGATCTGCCGGGCGACTTCATTGGGAGTCATCTTGCTCATCGCGTTCCCCTGAACAGCGGCGCTGCGCCGCGCGCCTTTTCTAAGTAACGGGCCGATGAGCGTCCAACCCAAAGCTTGTATCGCGCGATGCGCGCCGCGCATCAATGCGCGTGGGCCGGCGTGAGCGCCTTGGCGATCTCGACGAGCTGCGGGATCAGCGGATTGGCATGATCGTCGCGCCACACCAGGAACAGCTCGACCAGCGCGGGCGCGGGCAGCACGAGCGGCCGCAGGCGCACGCCATCGAAGCGCAGGCTCGCGGCGGCGCTCGGCACGATGGCGAGCCCGAGGCCGGCGCGCACGAGCGCGATGATGGAATGGATCTGGGTGAGATGCTGCACGTAGCGCGGCAGCACATTGGCCTTGGCGAACTGGCCCGCGAGCAGGTCGTAGAAGTAGCGCGACTCGTAGGGCGAATACATCACGAAAGGTTGGCGATCCAAGTCCTTGATGGCGACGGATTCGGCGGAGGCGAGGGGATGCGCCTCGGGCAATGCCGCGAGCAGCGGCTCGGCGACGACGCGCACCGCGGCGAGGCCGGGCCGCGCGACGGGCGGGCGCAACAGGCCGGCATCAATCTGGCCGGAGGCAAGCGCCTCGAACTGCTCGACCGAGACCATCTCCTTGAGCGAAAGGTCCGCATCCGGCAGCTTGGCGGAGCAGGCCGTCACCAGCGCGGGGAGGAAGCTGTAAGCGGTGGAGGCCGTGAAGCCGACCTTGAGCGAGCCGGCGCTGCCCGAGGCGATGCGGCGCGCCATATGCGCGGCGCTGTCGGCGAGCTTGAGGATGCGCTTGGCGTCGGCGAGGAAGCTCTGGCCGGCGGGCGTCAGCCGCACCAGGCGGCTCGAACGCTCGAGCAGCGGCGCGTCGACGATGCTCTCCAGGATCTGGATCTGCCGGCTGAGCGGCGGCTGCGTCATGCCGAGCCGCGCGGCGGCGCGGCCGAAATGCAGTTCCTCGGCGACCGCGACGAAGCTGCGCAGCTGGCTCAGATCGAATGCGGCCGCGGGACTGACGCGGGTCTTCTTGGATGGCGGACCTGCCATCGGGGCCTCCGGAAGCGACAAGGCCGACCGGATTGCTCCGGCCGGCCCTGCGTTCTACTTCCGCGGCCCGCGCGCGGCGAGCCTTTCCTGTCAGTCGGCCGTGATCTTGCCGGCTTCGATGACCTGCTTCCAGCGGGCGGTCTCCTCGGTCAGGAATTTCTCGAACTCGGCGCCATTGTTGGCGACGACCTCGAAGCCGATGTTCTCGAACTTGCTCTGCACCTCGGGCGACCGCGCGGCCGCCGCGAACTCGGCCTCGAGCTTGGCCTTGACGGCGGGCGGCATGCCCTTCGGGCCCGCGGCCGCCTGCCAGGAGTAGATCTCGAGGCCCGCGACGCCGGCCTCCGCAATGGTTGGAACGTCCGGCAGAGCCGGCGCGCGGCGGCCGCTGGTGACGGCCAGCGCGCGAAGCCGGCCGGCGCGGATGTGCTCTGCGACCGCGCCCAGGTTCTGGAACGAAACCAGGGCGTGGCCTGCGATCAGGTCGTTGATGGCCGGGCCGCCGCCGCGATAGGGCACGTGGATGCCGGTGGTGCCGGTCTTCTGCCAGAACAGCGCCGCCGTCAGATGGTCCGAGGATCCGGAGCCCGAGGACGCGAACGAGACCTTGTCGGGGTTCTGCTTCAGGTAGGCGACAAGCTCGCTCACGTTCTTCGCCGGAAAGTTCGGCGTGACCACGAGCACGTTGGGCGTGCGCACGAGAACGCTGAGGAGGTCGAAGTCCTTCAGCGGATCGTAGCGCACGTTCTTGTAGAGCACCGGATTGATCGCGAAGACGCCGATCGAGCCGACCAGCAGGGTATAGCCGTCAGGCTGCGCCTGCTTCATCGCGGTGGCACCGAGCGAGCCGTTGGCACCCGCACGGTTGTCGATCACCACCGACTGCCCGATCGTCGACTGGAGCTTGGCGGTGACGATGCGCGCCGCTGTGTCCGACGCGCCGCCCGCCGGGAAGGGCACGATGACCGTGATGTTGCGCGTCGGGTAGTCCTGCGCCTGCGCGGGCGCGACGGCCGCAACGGCGGCGGCCGCGAGCGCGGCGAGAAGATGACGTTTCATGGCTTCTCCTTTTGTTTTTGGTTCAGGTCGCACCATGCGCTTCGACATAGAGTGCGTAGAGCGAATGGCAGGCCGTCATGTAGAGGCGGTTGTTCTTCGGGCCGCCGAAGGTGAGGTTGGCGCAGCGCTCCGGCAGGCGGATGAAGGCGAGCGGCTTGCCCTGCGGGTTGAACACCATGACGCCGTCGAGGTCCTCGGACTTGCCCTTGAGTTGATAGACCTTGCGACCGTTGACGTCGGTCGGCTCCGCCTGCAGTGCGCCATTGCTGCCCCAGCCGCACCACAGATTGCCGTCGCGATCGACGCGGAAGCCGTCGAGCGCACCCTGGTCGGCGGCGTCGATCAGCTTGGTCTTGTTGCCGACCGTGCCGTCCTGGTTGACATCGAAGCTCCAGATGCTGCGGTTCGGCGTGCCGCGCCACTCGACCACGTAGAGCTTCTTCTCGTCGGGCGAGAAGGCGAGGCCATTGGGATTGACGAGATCCGTGATCACCGCCTTGAGCTGCTTGTCGGGCGTGAGGCGGTAGACATTGGTGGTCGCCTGCTCGCGCTGCGCGCGGCTGCCCTCCCACTCGCCATTGATGCCGAACACCGGGTCCGTGAACCAGATCGTATCGTCGGACTTCACGACGATGTCGTTCGGTGCGTTGAGGCGCTTGCCTTCGAACGAGTCGGCTAGCACCGTGATCTCGCCGTTCTTCTCGGTGCGGGTGATGCGGCGCGTCACCGAGTGCTCGCAGGTGACGAGCCGGCCCTGGCGGTCGCGCGCGTTGCCGTTGGCGTAGTTGGCCGGGCTGCGGAAGACCGTGAAGCTGCCGTCCTTCTCGCTGAACTTCATGATCCGGTTGTTCGGGATGTCGCTGCACAGCACGTAGCCGCCGTCGTCCGGGAAGTAGACCGGGCCTTCGGCCCAGCGCATGCCGGTGGCGACCTGCTCGAGCGTGCTCGAATAGATGCGATACTTTGCGAAGCTCGGATCGAGGATCTCGATCGCGGGATCCGGGTAGCGCTGGTTCGGTTTGAACGGGAAGGACTGCGCTCCCGCACGTGTGGCGAGAGCCGTGGCGGCGCTCGCCGCGGTGCCGACGAGAATGCTCCGACGCGACAGGTTCATGGCTTCCTCCCCGATGTGGGCGGCGTGGCGCCGCGCCGAAATCGGGCGGAAGCTACTTGGGATTGGACGAGCGGTCTAATCTCGATCCTATATGGATCGATGCGGATCGGACATTGATCCCGCGGCGTCGGTCAAGTGGCCTTACAGGTCTACCCGCACGAACTTCTTCTGGATCATGCGATAGAAGGGCGAGGGGAGATCGTGCGCGAAGCCGCGCGCAACGCGGGATTCGAGCTCCTCGAGCGCGACCTGCGTGATGGTCGGCATGTCGAGCCGCTTCGCCTCCGCGATCGGGATCCAGACCAGCTCGGTGAGCTCGGCGTCGGGCCCGACCACGCCTTCCACGCGATGCGCGATCTGGCTGGCATCGGCCGCGAAGAAGCGCGCGTCGAAGCGCTTCGGGCGGCGCGGCGGCGTGATGGCGCGCACCACGAAATGGAGGCTGGCAAGATCGGGCAGCACGCGTTGCTCGCCGAACGCAGCCCAGGGACCGCCGGGCGTCGGCACCTCCTTGTCGGAGCGCTGGCCGAGCATCAGGCCGGTCTCCTCGAAGGTCTCGCGGATGGCGGCGAGCGCGAGGCCGAGCGCACGTGCGCGGGTCGGCCGCTTCACCATGCGCATCAGCCGCGCCTCGACATGCGGATCGAGCACGGTCGCGGTCGGCATCAGCTTGTCCGTCGGCTCAAGCCGGCCGCCTGGAAACACGAACTTGCCGGGCATGAACTTGTGGCCCGCGTGACGCCGGCCCAGCAGCACCTTGGGCGCCGGACCGGAGCGGTCGACCAGGATCAGCGTCGCGGCGTCGCGGGGGACGACATTGGCGAAAGTCTGATCGCGCTCGGCGCGGGTGAGCCGCTCGGCGATATCGTTCATCGCGGCGGCTCGCTCGCGAGTGCCGGCTCGAACTCGTCACGGTGAAGCGGATCGAAGCCGTGCATGTAGTTCGCCCATTGCCAGCCGACGATGGCGCCCTTGATGGGCGGCAGCATTGCGAGACACAAGCCGAGGATCATCGGGATCCAGATCGAGAAGTGCAGCCAATAGGGCGGCGTGTAGGCGGTCTCGACCGCGAGCGCGGCCGGGACCACGAGATGACCGACGATCAGGATCGTGAAGTAGGGCGGGGCATCGTCGGCGCGATGGTGGTGCAATGCCTCGCCGCAGGCTGGGCAGTTGTCCTGCACTTTCAGGTAGGCGCGGAACAGCTTGCCTTCGCCGCACTTCGGGCAGCGGCCGCGCAGTCCGTTCCGGAACGCCGCGCCATAGGGGCGCGGCTGTCGGGGGTCGCTTGCTAGCATCTCTTATCCTGTCATCTCCGCCGCTTGCCGCGGGGAGTCCGGCTGCGCTGGTTTAGCGTCTTATTGTCGGTCGCGCGACCCTTGCGGCCCGGCCGGCCAGCGTGCCGTTTGCGCGGCTCGATCCGCCCTTGGGTGAGCAGCTCGAAGCGCAGGGCGCCGGCGACCGGCGCGGCTTCCACGAGCTTGACCATGACCTTGTCGCCGAGGCGATGGGCCTCGCCGGTCAGGTCACCGATCAGGGCATGCGAGGCCTCGTGGTAACGGAAGTAGTCGTTCCCCAGGGTTGCGGCCGGCACGAAGCCATCGGCGCCGGTATCGTCCAGCTTCACGAACAGGCCCGCGCGGGTGGCGCCGGAGATATGGCCCGCGAAGGTGGTGCCGATCCGGTCGGCGAGGAAATGCGCGATCAGGCGGTCGACGGTCTCGCGCTCCGCCACCATGGCGCGCCGCTCGGCGCCCGAGATCTTGGCTGCGATCTCGCCGAGCGCGGCCGTGTCCTGCTTCTCGGGCAAGCCGTCCTTGCCGAACTTGAGCGCGCGAATGAGCGCGCGATGCACGATCAGGTCCGCATAACGGCGGATCGGCGAGGTGAAGTGCGCGTATCGGCGCAAGTTGAGGCCGAAGTGGCCGTAGTTCTCGGCCGCATATTCGGCCTGCGCCTGGGTGCGCAGCACCACCTCGCTGACGAGCTTCTGGTGCTCGGTGTCCTGCACGCGCGCGAGGATGCGGTTGAAGTCCGCGGCGCGCATCACCTGGCCCTTGGGCAGGCGGATGTCGAGGGTCGTGAGGAATTCGCGCAGGCCTTCGACCTTCTCAGCCGAAGGCTCGTCGTGGACGCGGTAGATGAGCGGTGTGTGCGCGCGCTCGAGCGTCTCGGCGGCCGCGACGTTGGCGAGGATCATGAACTCCTCGATCAGCCGGTGCGCGTCGAGACGCGGTGGCGAGATCACGCGATCGACGGTGCCGTCCGGCTTGAGCAGGATCTTGCGCTCGGGCAGGTCGAGATCGAGCGGGCCGCGGTCATCGCGCGCCTTCTTCACGGTGCGATAGGCCGCATAGAGCGGCTCGATCACCATGGGCACGAGCGGCGCCACCGCCTCGTCGGGCGCGCCGTCGATCGCCTCCTGCACCTGTGCGTAATGCAGCTTGGCGAAGGAGCGCATCAGCACGCGATGGAAGGTGTGACTGCGCTTGCGCCCGTCGGCCGCGATCACCATGCGCACAGCAAGCGCGGCACGGTCTTCGCCCGGACGCAGCGAGCAGAGGTCATTGGAGATGCGCTCGGGCAGCATCGGTACGACGCGGTCCGGGAAGTAGACCGAGTTGCCGCGCACCTGCGCTTCGCGATCGAGCGCCGAGCGGGGGAGCACGTAGTGCGCCACGTCTGCGATTGCGACCGTGACGATGAAGCCGCCCGGATTGGCCGGATCATTGTCGGGCATCGCATAGACGGCGTCGTCGTGGTCCTTGGCGTCGATCGGATCGATCGTCACCAGCGGGACCTGGCGCCAGTCCTCGCGGCCCGTGAGATCGGCGGGCCGGGCCTCCTCGGCCTCGGCCAGCACCTCGCGCGGAAACACGTTCGGGATGCCGTGCGCATGGATCGCGATCAGGCTGACGGCGCGCTCGCTCTTGAGCGAGCCGATCCGCTCCTTCACGCGGCCGCTCGGCAGGCCGTGGCGGCCCTGCTGCGCGATGTCGACGGCGACGAGATCGCCGTCCTGCGCGCCGCCCGTGTAGTCGGGCGCGATCGCGATCTCGCGGCCGAGCTGCTTCTTGTCGGAGGGGACGAGCCGGCCGCCGCCGTTCGGCAGCGCGCGGAACACGCCGATGACGCGGTGCTTGGCGCGATCGAGGATCTTGATGACGCGCCCGGTGTGGCGGATCTCCTCCTCGGGCTCGCCAGTCTCCTCGGTACGCAAGAGCGCGCGGTCGCCGACGCCCGGGACCTCGCCGGGGCGGGCGCGGCGCGGCACGTGCAGCCGGATTCGCGGCGGCGCGCCATGCGCCTCCTCGTCCCATTCGGTCGGCACGGCGATCAGCTCGCCATCCTCATCGCGTCCCGTGATGTCGGCGAGGACCGTGTGGGGGAGGTGGCCGGGGCGGTTGAGCTTCTTGCGGCGGCGCTCGACTTTGCCGTCGTCGGCGAGCTCGCGCAGCATGTCCTTCAGGGCGACGCGATCGGAGCCCTTGATGCCGAAGGCGCGCGCAATCTCGCGCTTCCCGACCTTGCCGGGCTGCGAGCCGACGAATGCGATGATCTCTTCCTTGGAGGGAAGGCCGCCTGTCTTCTGTTTACTGGTTCTGGTCAATTCTTTGGTTCGGGCCTTTCAGTCCCGTCATAAATGGGATGCAGCGGCCGGCTTTTCCACCCTGGTTCCATAGCGGATGGCCGCGGTGAGCAGCAGGAACAGCAGCACCGCGTTGAGCGCGTGCCAGGCGTAATGCGTGCCGACCGGGCACCAGGCGCAGACCGCGAGATCGATGGTGCGCAAGGTCAGCGCGGCGAGGAACACGAGGCTGCCGATGAGCAGCCAGCGCGCGGCCGGCGAGCCCTGGACCAGCAGCATGGCGCCGAGCCCGATGATGGCGAAGAAGGCCGGCAGATAGTTGATCGAGCCGTTGAGCGTGCCTTGCGGGAAGGCCGAGCCGAACGCCCAGGAGGCCGCGAAGAACAGGGCCGTCGCCGCGATGCTGCCGATCCAGCCGAGGCCGAAGAAGCGGCACATGGCGAAGCCGAAGTAGCCGTAGATGAAGGCCGTGATGGGCGCGACGTCGGCGATCAGCGACCAGCGGTTGGCGAAGGTGTGGAACGCGGTCGAGCCCGCGCCCACCAGGTAGACGATCACGATCAGGAGCCAGAGGAAGAGGTCGTTGCGGGCCGCGGGCGTGCGCGTTGCCGCGCGCGTCGCCGCGATGGCGGCGATGAAGAAGGCCGCGTTGGAGAGGGCGTTGAGCGGCTCGTTGAGCAGGCCAGGGGCGGTGCGTTCGCAGTAGAGATCGACGGCAGCGAACCAGTCCATCGGCGGCCTCGTGTTGCCGGGGCCTGCCCGAATCGGGCCGGCATGCCCGGCAACACCTTACTCCGCGGCGTGCGCCTTGGACTTTGCGGCGGACTTGGCCGCAGACTTTTTCGCCGTCTTGGCGGGCGACTTCTTGGCCGCGGCTTTGCGTGGAGCAGGAGGTGCCTTTGCTTCGGCCTTGGCCTCGGCGGCTTTCTTCTTCGGCGCGGCCTTGCGCTTCGGGGGCTTGCCGCCGGTCTTCTCGGCGCGCGCGTCGATCAGGCTGATCGCCTCGTCGAGCGTGACGGTCTCGGGCGTCTTGTCATTGGGCAGCGTGGCGTTGATGCCGTCGACCGTGACATAGGGACCGTAGCGGCCCTTCTTCACCAGGATGGTGCCGCGTGTCGGGTGGTCGCCGAGCGGCTTGCCCGGGTCGGCGCCGAAGCGGGCGCGGGGGCCCTTGGCGATCTTCTCGGCGATCAGGGTGACGGCGCGGTTGAGGCCAATCGTCAGCACCTCGTCGCCGGCTTCCAGGCTCGCATAGGTCTTCTCGTGCTGCACATAGGGGCCGAAGCGGCCGACGCCGGCCTTGATCGGCTCGCCGGTCTCCGGATGCTTGCCGACCTCGCGCGGCAGCGACAAGAGCCCGAGCGCGCGCTCCAGGTCGACATCGTCGACCGGCATGCCTTTCGGAATGCCCGCGCGCTTCGGCTTCTCGCCGTCCTGCGCCTCGCCGAGCTGCACGTACGGGCCGAACCGGCCGCTGCGCAGCGTCACTTCGAGGCCGCTATCCGGATCGATGCCGAGCACCTTGGTGCCGGTGTCCTGCGCGCCGTCGGCGCCCGCCGTGAGCGGACGCGTATGACGGCACTCCGGGTAGTTCGAGCAGCCGATGAAGGCGCCGAACTTGCCGAGCTTGAGCGAGAGGCGGCCGGTGCCGCAGGTCGGGCAGAGGCGCGGATCGGTGCCGTCGGCGCGCGGCGGGAAGATGTGCGGCGCCAGCATCTCGTCGAGCGCATCGATCACCTGGCTGATGCGCAGGTCCTTGATGTCGTCGACGGCGCCGATGAAGTCGCGCCAGAAGTCGCGCAGCACCTCGCGCCAGTCGATCTCGCTGTTGGAGATGCGGTCCAGGCTCTCCTCGAGTCCGGCCGTGAAGTCGTACTCCACGTAGCGGGCGAAAAAGCTCTCCAGGAAGGCGACGACGATGCGTCCCTTGTCCTCCGGATAGATGCGGCGCTTGTCGATCCGCATATAGCCGCGGTCCTTGAGCACCTGCAGGATCGACGCATAGGTGGATGGCCGGCCGATGCCGAGCTCTTCCATGCGCTTGACCAGCGAGGCCTCGGAAAAGCGCGGCGGCGGCTCGGTGAAGTGCTGGCTCGCGGCGATCGCCTGCTTGGCGAGGGCTTCACCGGCGCTCATGGCGGGCAGGCGACGCGAGTCCTCGTCCTCGGACGCGTCGTCCTCGTCCTCGTGATAGAGCGTGAGGAAGCCGTCGAACTTCACGACCGTGCCGGTGGCGCGCAGCTCGAGATTGCGCGCGCCGACCTTGGCCAGAATATCGGCGGTGGTGCGCTCGAGCTCGGCGGATTCCATCTGGCTCGCGACGGCGCGCAGCCAGATCAGCTCGTAGAGCTTGGCCTGCTCGGGCTCGATATAGCGGGCGACGTCCTTCGGCCGGCGGGCGAGGTCGGTCGGGCGGATCGCCTCGTGCGCTTCCTGCGCGTTCTTCTGCTTGGTCTGGTAGCGGCGCGGCGCATCCGGCACGTAGTTCTTGCCGTAGTCGGCCGCGATCACGTTGCGGGTTGCGGCGATCGCCTCTTCGGCCATCTGCACGCCGTCCGTCCGCATATAAGTAATGAGTCCGACGGTCTCGCCGCCGATCTCGGCGCCCTCGTAGAGGCGCTGGGCGATACGCATGGTGTGCGCCGGCGCGAGGCCGAGCTTGCGGCTCGCCTCCTGCTGCAGGGTCGAGGTCGTGAAGGGCGGGGGCGGGTTGCGCCGCGCCGGCTTCGACTCGACGTTGGAGACCGAGAAGGCGGCCGTCTCCAGGGCGCGCTTGAAGGCTTCGGCCTCGGCGCCCGAGCCGATGTCGAGGCGCTGGATCTTCTTGCCGTCGGCGCCGACGAGGCGCGCTTCGAAGCTCTCGTTGCGCGGGGTCGCGAGCGTCGCGACCAGCGACCAGTATTCTCGCGCGACGAACTTCTCGATCTCGAGCTCGCGGTCGCAGACGAGGCGGAGCGCCACCGACTGCACGCGGCCGGCCGAGCGGGCGCCCGGCAGCTTGCGCCAGAGCACCGGCGAGAGGGTGAAGCCCACCAGATAATCGAGGGCGCGGCGCGCCAGATAGGCGTCGACCAGCGCACCATCGATGGTGCGCGGGTTCTTCATCGCCTCGGTGACGGCCTGCTTGGTGATGGCGTTGAAGACGACGCGCTCGACGCGCTGGTCCTTCAGGGCGCGCTTCTCCTTGAGCACCTCGAGCACGTGCCAGGAGATCGCCTCGCCCTCGCGATCCGGGTCGGTGGCGAGAATGAGCTTGTCGGCGTCCTTGACGGCTTTCGCGATGTCGGCGAGGCGCTTCTGGGACTTGGCGTCCACTTCCCAGATCATGCGGAAGTCCGCCTCGGGGTCGACCGAACCGTCCTTCGGGGGCAGGTCGCGCACATGCCCGAAGGAGGCCAGGACCGAATAACCGGGGCCGAGATATTTATTGATTGTCTTCGCCTTGGCGGGCGATTCGACAACGACGACGTTCATGAAAATCGCGCTTCTATTGAGCTGAAGCGCGCCGAACCAGGGCTCTGGCCGGCGCGCGATTTGCCCGGAACATGGGTAAAGAGACCCCCCGTGTCAAATCACCAGGGCGGACGCGGGCTCGGGCTCGAGCCGAAAAGTACATGTTTTTCAAGGGGATGGTTAAGGGCTTCTGGGCCCCTTTCACGCAATGTGAATATCAACTGAAAGTTTCGATATCTGCAGAAAGCTACTCTTGGCCCGTATCCGGCGGGTCGCGCAGCGAGACCAGGGCACCTCCGTGGCGTTCGAGTCGCCCGGCAAGCTCCAGCTCGAGCAGCACGCCGCGAACGACCCCCGCCGGCGCCTCGGCGAGGCGGACCAGGTCATCCAGGCTCACCGGCGTTGGGCCGAGCAGGGCGATGATGCGGTCGCGAAGCGCCGCCTCGGGCGCGCTGTAGGGCTCGTCGGGCTCGTCCTCCTCCAGCGAGAGGTCGACGGGACGGCCCATGATCGGGGCGAGGACGGCCAGGATGTCGTCCACGCCCGTCACAACGGTCGCGCCGTTTTTGATGAGGCCGTTCGTGCCCTCGGCGCGCGGATCGAGCGGCGAGCCCGGAACCGCGAACACCTCGCGACCCTGTTCCAGGGCGAAACGCGCCGTGATCAGCGTGCCGGAGCGCTTGGCGGCCTCGACCACGACCACACCGAGCGAGACGCCGGAGATCAGCCGGTTGCGGCGGGGAAAATCCTGCGCGCGCGGCACCCAGCCGAACGGCATCTCGCTGATCGCGGCGCCTTCGGCGAGGAGCGACTCCAGGAGCTCGACATGCTCCTCGGGATAGATGTGGTTCTGGCCGCCGGCGAGCACCGCGACCGTTCCGCTCGCGCGCGTCGCGCGGTGCGCGGCCGCATCGATGCCGCGGGCGAGTCCCGACGCCACGACGAAGCCGGCTTCGCCGAGCTCGCGGGCGATGCGCTCGGCGAACTTCATGCCCGCCGCGGAGGCGTTGCGGGAGCCGACGATCGCCACGATCGGGCGCAGCGGCGCCGCGAGCGTGCCG
>JAEYAU010000232.1 GCA_023404705.1 Pseudomonadota bacterium | reverse complement strand
TGCCGATGCTGCTGCCCTTGACGAAGTGGAGGTGAGACCCGGACGGCATGCCGTCCGGGCCCGAGGTCTCAGCCGCGGCCGACGAACGGCATCTTGGTCGCCATCACGGTCATGAACAGCACGTTGGCGTCGAGCGGCAGGCTCGCCATATAGGCGACCGCACTGCCGACATGATCGGCGTCCATGCGCGGCTCGGGCATCAGCTTGCCGTCGGGCTGCAGCACGCCCTGCACCATGCGGTCGGTCATCGGCGTCGCCGCGTTGCCGATGTCGACCTGGCCGCAGGCGATGTCATAGGCGCGGCCGTCGAGGGCGACCGACTTGGTGAGGCCCGTCACGGCGTGCTTGGTCGAGGTGTAGGCGATCGAGAGCGGGCGCGGCGTGTGCGCCGAGATCGAGCCGTTGTTGATGATGCGGCCGCCGCGCGGGGTCTGGTCTTTCATGATCTTGAAAGCCTCCTGCACGCAGATGAAAAGCCCGGTCAGGTTGGTGTCGACCACCTGCTTCCACTTCTCGATCGGCAACTCCTCGATCGGCACCGGCGGCGCGCCGATGCCCGCATTGTTGAACAGCACGTCGAGCCGGCCATAGGTCTGCTTGGTCTTGGCGAACAGCGCCTGGATCGAGGCCGGATCCATGACGTCGGTCGGCACCACCAGGGATTCGCCCGGCTGACCGAGCTTGGCGGTCTCCTCAAGCTGCTCCTTGCGCCGGCCCGCGAGCACAACCGCATAGCCGGCCTTCATCAGCGCCAGCGCGGCGGCGCGCCCGACGCCCGATCCGGCTCCGGTCACCAATGCGATCTTCCTGGACGTTGCCATCCCTTCGACTCCCCGTTTCTCTAGCTGTGGGCCGCGACCCGGACGCGGCGGCGGAATGATCGGCGCCAATGTGACGAGGCAGGCGCCGGTCCGCAATGGGGGTGTCGACGATTTGCGCCGTCCCGATTGCGTGCGGGGCATGTGCCCAACGCAAACGAAAAACGCGGCCCCGAAGGGCCGCTGTGAGGCGTACGCCCAAACGAAAAACGCGGCCCCGAAGGGCCGCGCTCGCGGTAGACGCGAGGACTTCTCGGAGATCAGGCGGCCCAGGCGGCGTCGACGCCTTCGGCGGCGAGCAGCTCGCCGAGGCGCTTGCGGGCGTAGAACATGCGCGTCTTCACGGTGTTCTCCGGGACGCCCACGATCTGCGCGACTTCGGCGACCGACTTCTCATGATAATAAACGAGGTCGATGATCTCACGGTGCGCCGGCGAGAGCTGCTCCAGGCACTTGCGCAGCACGACCGATTTGTCGTTCTTCGCCATCGAGGCCTCCGGATCGTCGGACGGATCCTCGATGTTGGCGACGAAGTCCTCGTCATACTGCTCGTGCGCGCGGCTGCGCAGGGCGGACAGCGACTTGAAGCGGGCGATGGCGAGCAGCCAGGTCGAGACCTGCGAGCGCGCCTCGAAGCGATCAGCCTGGCGCCACACGTCGAGGAAGACGTCGCTGGTCAGGTCCTCGGCGACCGTGGCGTTGCTGACGATGCGAAGGATGAAGCGGTAGACGCGGACATTGTGCCGCGCGAACAGCACCTGCATGGCCCGCTGGTCGCCCTTGGCGATGCGCTGCATCAGCGCTTCGTCCGTCGTCTCGTTCGCGGCGGCAGCCTGCGTCGGGCGGGCCGTGGCGGTGGAGAGAGCGAAGCTGGTCATTGGAACCCCCGTGGTGCTTGCCGGTCGGCGAGCGTCGTTGGAGGGGGTGATACGCCTCTGCCATTTCCGTAGTTTTGCGCAGCAAGGCCTCTGTGTGTCGCCTGCGCGCCGAATGTTTCGCCTGCCGGCCGAATTGTTTCGCGGACCCGTCGGCGCGACACAAACCGGCGAAGACGGACAAATTTGCGCGATTTTTCCGTCAGATACCGGCGGGCCCGGAGTGCGCTGTGGGCCTATTCCGGCGCCCTATCGTTCAACCCTGACCAGGAATCGGGTTGGGCATCTGGCTAGGAATCACTTGGCCGAGCGCGGCAGCCAGAGTCGCGGCGTCGAACGGCTTCTGAATCACGGGCCGCGGCGCCCAATGCGCCGGAATGCCACTGCGGCCGTAGCCGGTCGCGAAGATGAAGGGCACGTGGCCTGCGTCCAGCACTTCGGCGACCGGATAGGCGAACTCGCCCGCGAGATTGACGTCGAGCACCGCGGCGTCCGGCTGCCGCTCCTGCAGCAGAGCCAGCGCCTCGCTGACGCCGCTTGCGTGAAATACCTGCGCGCAGCCGAGTTCCGTGAGCATGTCCTCGACCAGGAAGGACACGATGGTCTCGTCCTCGACCACCATGACGGTGAGGCCGGCGAGATGATTGGCGAGCGCTTTGGGTTCGGTCATTTGCTTCCGCGGTCGACTGGACGAACGGCAAGCCTCGGATTCGAAGACCTGGTCGGACTATCCGCTGAACCGCGCCGGATCGCAACCGCTCAGCCGGCAGCGGCCACACGTTCCGGAACGGAAACCGGCTGACCTTCCTGCGCGAGACGGTTCGTAATGGCCTGGGCCGGCTCCGGACGGCCGAAACGATAACCCTGCATCGAGTGCACACCGGCCGCGCGCAGGAAGAGATGCTGCTCGGCGTTCTCGACGCCCTCCGCCGTCACCTTCATGCCGAGGCCGCGGCCGAGGCTGACGATCGCGTGCACGATGGAGGCCGCGTCCGCGGCCGCGTCGATCGCGCGCACGAAGCTGCGGTCGATCTTGATCTTGTCGAACGGGTAGCGGCGCAGATAGAGCAGGCTCGAATAGCCGGTGCCGAAATCGTCGAGCGCGAGCCGCACGCCGCGCGCTTTCAGCCGGCGCATCGCGTTCTCGGCATTGGCGACGTTGCCGAGCAGCGTCGACTCGGTGAGCTCGAGCTCGAGGCGCTGCGGATCGAAGCCCGTCTCGGCCAGGATGCGCTCGATCATCTCGACGAAATCCTGGCGGCGGAACTGCAGCGGCGAGACATTGACCGCGAGCGTGAGGCCGGCCCAGGCGCGCGCCTCGAGGCAGGCGTGGCGCAGCACCCACTCGCCGAGCGGGATGATCAGCTCGCTGCGCTCCGCGATCGGGATGAATTCGCCGGGCGTGATCTCGCCGCGCTCGGGATGATACCAGCGGCACAGCGCCTCGACGGCGACGGTCTTCTCGCCGCTCGCATTGACGACCGGCTGATACGCGATGGACAGGCCGTTGTTGCCGATCGCCTCGCGCAGATCGGCCTCGATCTGCTTGGTCTGGCGCAGGTCCGCGTCCATGTCGGCGTCGTAGATGCAAGCCTGGTTGCGGCCGTCGTTCTTGGCGCGATAGAGCGCGACGTCGGCGCGGCGCATGACGTCGGCGGCATCGCCCGAGGCGCCGTCGATGGTCGCGATGCCGACGCTCGCGCCGATCACCAGCGTATGGTCCATGACCGCAAAGGGGGCGCGCAGCGTGCCGATGATGCGGCCCGCCATCGCATCCAGCGCCTCGACGTCGTCGACGCCGGTGGCGATCACGGCGAACTCGTCGCCGCCCAGCCGCGCGACGAGATCGTCGCTGCGCAGCACGTGGCCGAGCCGTTGCGCCACCGCCCGAATGAGCGAATCGCCGACGTGGTGGCCGAGCGTGTCGTTGATGTCCTTGAAGTGATCGAGGTCGATCGAGAGCACCGCGGCAAGGCCGCGGTTATCGCGCACCTCGGAGATGACGGCGGCGAGCCGCTCGCCGAAATAGGCGCGGTTCGGAAGACCCGAGAGCGGGTCATGCATGGCGAGATGGCGCAAGCGGTCTTCGCCTTCCGCGATGGTGGCGGCGGTGCGGCGGATATAGCGCAGCGTGAAAGCCGCGAGGAACGCGAACCCCGCGAAGGCGAGGCCGAGGAAGGGCAGGACGTTGCGCACGATCTCGGTACCGGGCCGATCCGGAGTCCAGCGGAAGCGGGCGAGCGGCTGGCCGGCACTGTCCTTGAGCTGCAGCACCTGCTCGGTGTCGAGGAGCAATTCGCCGCCGACGCTGTGCAGGTTCGCGAGCTCGGCGCCCTGCGAAATCTCGGCCAGCATCCAGGCGTCGATGAACTTCACGGAGACGACGATCGGTGCTGTCGGGGCGGCATGCGCGACTTCGCCATTTGTGGCCGCGACGGCGGCAACAATGGCGGGATGCTTCATGAAGGACTGAACGCGTGCGGCGCGGCGCGGACGGGCGAGCCCGGTCACGGGATCCGACGCCTCCGAGCGGAGCGCCTCGCCGGGCCGCGGAGCTGCGCGCTCGCGCACATGAGCGATCAGCTCGGCGAAGTCCTCGGACAGGCTCTGCACCCGGGCGGGATTTTCACTGGTCCGGCCGAGCAGGGCGTAAGTGATGTGATCGTCAGGACCGATGACGAAGACCATGTCGTGGCCGAAGAAGGTCTTCAGCCAAAGGCCGACGCGCAGATGCACCCATTCGGGCTCGGTCATTCCGCGGGTGCGCCGGACCGTGCCGGGCACGGCGGTGACGCTTTCGAGCTCGCGCAGCACGCGTTCGCGCTGGGCGATGATCGCATTGTCGAAGAGCTGCCGATCGTGCTGCAGCGCGACTTCGTCAGCGCGCTGCGCCGATTTAAGCACGGCCACGATCATGAGTGAGAAGGCGACGATGACGATCAACCCGATCGGAGCGACGACGCTGATGCGGGAGCGCACGCCCCGCCGCCTGTCGTCAGATCGTGCTTTGACTTGCCGCCACACGTCTCAGCCCCCGTCCGGACTACAACGCCCGGTCGAGACCCTAGGGGCGAAGTGGTTTGCGAAGCCCTTGCCGGTACGTGCAAACCCTTGGACCTTACGTAAATCAGCCCGGCATGGTTAACGATGCGTTAACGCAGCGACGGCGAGCGTGAAAACCTCGCATGTGCAACCAACGAACGCGTCGACGTCAGGCAAGGATGAGCGGCGGCTCGTTCAATGAACGACTCGGGGGCGACCTCATTCGGCAGAGGGGCGCTCAGACTTGATAGGGCGGGCGCGGGATCGCCATATGGGCGGCGCGCAGCGCCGCGGACCAGCGCTCACGCAGGTCGTGGAAGTAGGGCTCACCCGGCTCGATGCGATACTTCACCTCGGCCGCACAGGCATCGCGGCGCAGCACCAGAATGTCGAGCGGCATCCCGACGCTGAGATTCGAGCGCATGGTGGAATCCACCGAAATCAGCCCGATCTTCAGAGCGTCATAGAGATCGGTCTCGTAGCGCACCGCGCGGTCGAGCACCGGCTTGCCGTACTTGTGCTCGCCGATCTGGAGATAGGGCGTGTCGGGCGTGCACTCGATGAAGTTGCCGGCCGCGTAGATCATGAACAGGCGCAACTGGCCCCCATTGATCTGGCCGCCCAACAGGAAGGTGACGTCGAACTTCACGTCGTTGGCGGTGAGCGCGGCGGCCTCCGTGTCGTGCAGCTGGCGGATGGTGCGGCCGATGCGTTGCGCTGCCTGCAGCATGGTCGGCGCGTTGAGCAGAGTCTCGGTTTCGCCGGTCTCGCGGTTCGCGATGCCCTCGGCGAGCATGCTCACCACTGTCTGGCTGAGCGAGAGATTGCCGGCTGAGGCGAGCGCGACCAGGCGCTCGCCCGGCTTCTCGAACACATGCAGCTTGCGGAAGGTCGCGATGTTGTCGACGCCCGCATTGGTGCGCGTATCGGCGATCATCACGAGGCCGTCGCGGACCAGGATCCCGCAGCAATAGGTCATGTGGGCGCCCCCGAATTCGGTCCGCCGTTATAGCGGCGTGCTCGCGGCGGCCGCAATGGCGCGGATCAGTTCTGCACCTGCCGCTGCGACTGATCGACCAGGAGGCGGACCGCCATGGTCTCGGCGCCGCCGCCATAGCGCGTGCCGCGCACCGGGGCGGCGCCCAGATAGTCGAGGCCCACCGCGACGCGCACATGGGCTTCCGTCGCCGAGATGCCGTTGGCGGGATCGAACGCGACCCAGCCGAGGCCGGGCACATGCGCCTCGGCCCAGGCATGGCCGGCCTCCTGGTCGACGACGCCATCCATGCGGTGGAAGTAACCGCCGACATAGCGCGCCGGAACGCCCATCGAACGCGCCGCCGAGATGAAGATGTGGGTGAGATCCTGGCATACGCCGCGCTTGAGCGCGAAGGCTTCGGCCGCAGTGGTCGCCGTGTGGGTCGGATCGGTGTCGAAGATCACTTCGCGATGCAGGCGCTCCAGCATCGTGTGCAGCGCGCGGAGCGTATCGCTGGTGCCGGCCTGCGCTTCGCGCGCGAGCTCTGTGATCGCCGCATCGGCCTCGGTCAGCGGCGTCTCGCGCAGGAACAGGCTGGGCGGAAAGCGCTCGATCGCGCCGCGCACGATGCCGGCGGTGTCCTGGGTCTCGACCTCACCCTCGACCAGCA
Organism: Pseudomonadota bacterium; assembly: GCA_023404705.1. Classification (GTDB taxonomy): domain Bacteria; phylum Pseudomonadota; class Alphaproteobacteria; order Rhizobiales; family Xanthobacteraceae; genus FEB-22. Next base: position 24,247 of record JAEYAU010000232.1, on the reverse strand, counting down.
CGCTCAGCGAAGCGAAGGGACCGTCGGCCGTGAACACATGCGTGATGTTGCCGAAGGCATCCTCCTGCGCGTCGAGCCGGCAATCCTCCGATACGTCGATGCGCCAGTCGATCACGAACTGCCCATCGTGATTGCGCGGTGTCAGCCGCAGCGTCTGAATGACGCCGCTGACCGGGATGTCGTACTTGTAAGTCGTGTCGTGCCGGATCCGGATGCGCATGCGCGAGCTCGTTGAGTGCCACGGATTCATCCGAGATTGCGCAGACGATGTCCAGCCCTCGGGACGACGGCCGAGCGCGAGGCGCGACTACATCAGATACTGCTCGCTGATCGCGCTTCCGAGACGGTTGTTGTCGGCGATGAAGCCGCCGATGAACTCGTGCAGGCCGCTCTGGAAGATGCCGTCCATCCGGCTGTTCTCGAGGCGCGTGCGCACCGCGCGGGCGTGGCGCTGCGCCGGGCCCTGGCGGCCATAGGCGCGGGCGATGGAGTCGAGATTGCGGACGATGTTCTCGTAGCAGCTCGCGAGCGAGCGCGGCATCTGATCGTTGAGGATCAGCAGATCCGCGACCAGCCAGGGTTTCACGCTCTCGCGATAGACCCAGTGATACGAGGTGAGCGCCGAGACCGAGCGCAGGATCGCGGCCCATTGGAAATAGTCGAGCGGGCCGCCGACATGTTCGTGAGCGGGCAGTAGCATATGATATTTGACGTCGAGGATGCGCGCAGTGTTGTCGGCGCGCTCCACATAGACGCCGAGACGCGAGAACCAGTAGGCGTCGTTGCGCAGCATAGTGCGGTAGGCGGAACCGTCGAAGCGCAGCGAGCATTCCTGCACCCAGCGCAGGAAGCGCGCGAGCTCCTCGCGCGACATTGACGTGGCGCTGAAGCGCTTGAGCTCGAGCCAGGTCTCGTTGATCGCCTCCCACATTTCGACTGTCAGCGCGGTGCGCACCGCGCGCGCGTTCGTGCGCGCGACCTCGAAGCAGGAGCGGATCGAGGAGGGATTGTCGGGCGAGAAGCCGAGGAATTCGGTGACGGTCTCCTCGTTCGCCTCCTTGAAAGCCGCAAAGAAGGAGCGCGCGCAGCCCGCCGTCGAGACCGCCGACTCCCATTCATTGGTGGTCCCGCCATAGGCGGTCGGCAGCGCCGTGAGGCGCTGCGTCGCCTCGAGGATGCGCGCGAGATATTCGGCGCGCTCCACGTAGCGCGAGACCCAGTAGAGATTGTCGGCGGTGCGAGAAAGCATGATCAGACGTCCAGCACCCATGTGTCCTTCGTGCCGCCGCCCTGACTCGAATTGACGACCAGCGAGTCCTTCTTCAGCGCGACGCGGGTGAGCCCGCCCGGCACGATGCGGACGCGGTCGCGGCCGGTGAGCACGAAGGGGCGCAGGTCGACGTGGCGCGGTGCGATGCCATCCTCGACGCAGGTCGGTACGGTGGAGAGCGCGAGCGTCGGCTGGGCGATGAAGCCTTTCGGATCGCGCTTGAGCTTCTCGCGGAAGGCGCCGATGGTCGCCTTGTCGGCTTTCGGCCCGATCAGCATGCCGTAGCCGCCCGAGCCGTGCACCTCCTTCACGACCAGCTCCTCGAGATGGTCGAGCACATAGCCGAGGTGATCGGCCTCGCGGCAGCGCCAGGTCGGAACGTTCTTCAGGATCGGCTCCTCACCGAGATAGAACCTTACGATCTCCGGCATGTAGCTGTAGACGGCCTTGTCGTCGGCGACGCCGGTGCCGACCGCATTGGCGAGCGTCACGTTGCCCGCGATGTAGGCCGACATCAGCCCGGGCACGCCGAGCGCGGAGTCGGGCCGGAAGGCGAGGGGATCGAGGAAGTCGTCGTCGATGCGGCGATAGATGACATCGACGCGCTTCAACCCTTGGGTCGTCCGCATATAGACGACCTCGCCCTTCACCAACAGGTCGCGGCCTTCCACCAGCTCGATGCCGAGCTTGTCGGCGAGGAACGAGTGCTCGTAGTAGGCCGAGTTGTAGATGCCGGGCGTGAGCAGCACGACAGTCGGATCGGCCGCGGCGGTCTCGGGCGCGACGGACTTGAGCGTCGCCAGCAGCTCGTCCGGATAGTTCTCGACGGGCGCCACGCGATGGCGCGCGAACAGGTCGGGAAACAGCCGCATCATCACCTCGCGATTCTCCAGCATGTAGGAGACACCGGAGGGCGTGCGGGCATTGTCCTCGAGCACGTAGAAGGTGTCGGCTTCGACGCGCACCACGTCGATGCCCGCGATGAAGACATAGATGTCGTGCGGCACACGCTGCCCGTTCATCTCGGGCCGGAACACCGGGTTCTGGAAGACGAGGTCCTCCGGCACGATGCCGGCGCGCAGCACCTCGCGCTTGCCGTAGATGTCCTTGATATAGGCGTTGAGGGCCTTGACGCGCTGCTCGAGGCCGCGGCTGAGCGTCGTCCATTCGGCGGCCGCGAGGATGCGCGGCACGACATCGAAGGGGATCAGCCGCTCGTTGGAGCTGGCCTCGCCATAGACCGCGAAGGTGATGCCGATGCGGCGAAACAGCAGCTCTGCTTCGCGCATGCGCTGGTGCAGGAAATCGCCCGGCACCTGCTCGAGCCAGCGGGACAGCTCCACATAGGCGGGACGCAGCTCCCCGCCGTCGCCCTTCATCTCATCGAACGCAGCCGGCATTGCGGCGATTTTCCTCGGTCATACGTCTTGGCAGGACAGGCGTTGCAAGGCCCGCGCCAGCCTGCGGACAGGGCAAGCTTGCCACTTTCCGATGGCGTCTGCCTATGATTTAGGCGGAGCTGACCAAGGCTGCGGCGATCAGGTCCTGATGACGATCACCTCGTCGTCTGGCTCGGCCGCGAACAAGCGGGCGACCGCGGCGGCGCGATGCTCGAGGGCGAGGCGCTGGTTGATGTAGCCCTTGTCGGTGATCTCGTTGGCGTCGATCGAGGGCATGTCGGGGAGCAGGAGCACCCGCTCGACGCGCTCGGAGGAGCCCGGATGCGCGGCGTTCCAGCGCGCGAGCGCGGCGCAGACGTGCTCGCGCACCTTTGGATGCTGGGCGAGCGACGGGAGATCCGTCGGCGCGCCGTCGCCGACCAGCTTCTGGCAGCCGGCGGCGTTGAGCCAGGCGAGCAGGCCGATGAAGGACCGGTCGGCGCCCGCGACGATCGCGTCCTGCAGCACCGGACTAGCAGCCGCGATGGCGCCCACGCGCACGCTGCCGACATGCACCCAGGTGCCGGTGGTGAGCTTGAAATCCTCCGCGAGGCGTCCGTCGAACACGACGCCCTTGTCCGGATCAGACGGGTCCGCGAAACGGACCGCATCACCCGGCTTGTAGAATCCTTCCGCGTCGAAGGCGGAGGCCGTGAGGTCGGGCCGCTTCCAGTAGCCCGGCGTGACGTTCGGCCCGCGCACGCGGATCTCGAGCTTATTGCCGCTCGGCACGAGCTTGAGCTCGGTGCCGGGCACCGGCACACCGATCACGCCGGCGCGCTCGATGATGAAATGCGCCGCGGTCGCCAGCGGTGCGGTTTCGGTGGTGCCCCAGGACGAGGTCATGGGCACGCGCTCGCCGATGGTGCGCACGGACACGGCCTCGAGCCGCTCCCACAGATCCTGTGGCAAGGCCGCGCCCGCGTAGAAGATCAGGCGCAGCTTGGCGAAGAAGGTGCGCGCCAGCGCGGCGTCGCGTTCGAGATGGGGAAGCAGCGCGCCATAGCCGGCCGGCACGTTGAAGTAGATGGTCGGGGAAACCTCCGTGAGGTTGCGTACGGTGGCGCCGACCATCGCGGGCAGCGGCCGGCCGTCATCGATATAGAGCGTGCCGGCCTGGCGCAGCACGAGCGTGAAATTGTGGTTGCCGCCGAAGGTGTGGTTCCAGGGCAGCCAATCCATCAGCACCAGCGGTTGCTCGGCGAGGAATGGCCAGATGTGCTGCACCTGCGCCTGATTGGCGGCCAGCATTCCATGCGTGTTGATCACGCCCTTGGGCAGGCCGGTCGAACCGGAGGTGAAGAGAAACTTGGCGATGGTGTCGTGCGTGATCGCGGCGACGGCACGGGCGAGCGCGTCGCCGGGCCGGCTCGCGGCGAGCTGATCGAAAGACGTCGCGCCGAGATTGGCGCTGTCGCGGCTCGCGACGATCTCGACGCCCGCGAGGTCGAGGGCGGCGAGCGCCTTGGCGAAGGGACCGGTGTCCGCCACGTAGACAAGACCCGGCCGCAGCAACTCGGCGATGTGCTTGAGCTTGGCGAAGTCCTGGCTCTGCAGCGAATAAGCGACCGAGATCGGCGCGACCGGTATGCCGGCCGTATAGCCGGCGAGCATCAGCAGTGCGTGGTCGATCGCATTGCCCGAGAGGATCATCACGGGGCGTTCCGCCGAAAGGCCGCGCTCCACCAGGGCGGCCGCGATCGCATCGACGATGCCGCGCGCTTGCGCGTAGGTGACGGTCCGCCAAGCATCGCCCGCGCGTTCGGCGAGGAACAGGCGATCGGGCGCGGCCTCGACAGCCGCGCGAAACATCACGGCGAGGCTCGGCTCGTAGGGCGGGATCGGCACGCGGGCGCGCAGGAGCACGCTGCCGTCGCCGACGTCCTGGCGCTCCACCCGGGCGGGCGCCAGCGCGAGCGGCCGAATCGGCGCGGGCGCGGCCGAGCGGGCGGGCTTACTCATGGTGCATTCCCCGAAGCAGGGGCAGCGGATTTCGTCATTTTTCCTCCCAAACCGGGGTGTTTTCCTCTCCGGCACTCGGGCCTGAGCCGTGTTGTCCCGGCTTCCGGCCACGTTGCATGATAGCGTATCGCGGACGGAGGTTGCCGGATAGGCGAAGGGACCCATGAACCAGAACAATGAGATCGTCACCGCGGCGCTGCTCGTGATCGGCGACGAGATCCTGTCGGGACGCACCAAGGACAAGAATATCGGCTATATCGCGGAGTACCTCACGACCATCGGCATCGACCTGAAGGAGGTGCGCGTGGTGCCCGACGAGGAGGCCGAGATCGTCGACGCGCTCAACGCGATGCGCCGGCGCTACACCTATGTGTTCACCACGGGCGGCATCGGGCCGACCCATGACGACATCACGGCGGACTGCGTCGCCAAGGCCTTCGGCGTCGGGATCGACCATGATCCGCGCGCCGTCGCGATCCTGAAGGAGCGGCTCGGCGCGCGCGGCATCGAGCTCAACGAGGCGCGGCTGCGCATGGCGCGCATCCCGAAGGGCGCCGAGCTCGTCGACAATCCGGTCTCGGGCGCGCCGGGTTTCTGGATCGGGAACGTGATCGTGATGGCGGGCGTTCCGACGATCATGCAGGCGATGCTCGACGTGGCGGCACCGAAGCTCAAGACCGGGACCAAGATGCTCTCCGAGACCGTGCGCGCCGATGCGCGCGAGGGCGATGTCGGCTCGGCGCTCGCCGAGATCGCCAAGGCGCATCCCGAGGTGACGATCGGCAGCTATCCGTTCTTCGACGACCAGAAAGGGCCCAACACCAACATCGTGGTGCGCGGTCGCGACGCGAGCAAGCTCGCCGCCGCGAAAGCCGCCGTGGAGGCGATGCTGGTCGAGGTGAGGGCGACGCTGTGACGGGCCGGCAGGGACATACCTAGGTCGTGCGCCACTTCTTCACAATTGCGGCGGTCATGCTCGCGATGACGGCGGCAGCGATCGGCGGCGTCTATGTCTTCAACCGGCCGCAGGTCCTGCGCGTCGCGATTCCCGCGAACGATACGTTCGACCTGCGCCTGTTCGGAGCGGCGGCCGATGCGCTGCGCGCGCAGAGCGCGCAGGTGCGCTTCGAGCTGATCGCGGTCGCGGACGCCAACGCGGCGGCGTCGGCCCTCGACACGCAGAAGGCCGAGCTCGCCGTGATGCGCTCGGACGACATCACCCGCGGCAATCAGCAGACCGTGCTGATCCTGCGCCGCGAAGCCGTGGTGATCGTCGCGCCGAAGGGCGGCAAACTGCAGAAGACGTCGGATTTCGCCAACGGGACCTTCGGCATCGTCCGCGAGAACCCGAACGACAGCCGGCTGCTCGAGCCGGTGATGGACTATTACCGGCTCGACAAGAACCGCATCAAGACAGTGTCCCTGCGCGAGGGCGAGATCGCGCCCGCGCTGCAGCAGAAGCGCGTCGACGCCGTCGTCGTCATCGGGCCGACGACCTCGAAAAGCGTGTCCGAGGCGATCTCGGAGGCGGCGCGCGGGGTGCGCGGCACGCTGCAATTCATCGACATCGAGGAGGCCGATGCGATCGCGCGTCGCACGCCCGCCTTCGAGCTGGTGGAGATCGAGCAGGGCGCATTCGGCGGGCGGCCGCCGCGGCCGTCCGAAAGCATCAACACGATCGGCTATTCGGTGCGTCTGATCACGAGCGAGAGTGCGAGCACGGAGACCGTCGCCGAGCTCGCCCGCGTCCTCCTCAACATCCGGCAGAACCTCAATTCGGTGCTGCCCGGGGCCAACCTGATGGAGGCGCCCGACACCGACGAGATCTCGACCCTGGTGGTGCATCCGGGCGTGAAGGCCTTCGTCAATGGCGACCAGAAGACCTTCATGGATCGCTACAGCGACTGGATCTTCATCGGCATGTTCATCGGCAGCGGTCTCGGCTCGCTCGCGGCCGGCATGATGAGCTGGTTCGGCCAGCGCCATCGGGTCGACGCAGCCTCCGGCGTGCTGCGACTCGATCGTCTGCTGGGGGCGGTACGTGAGGCGCGCAGCCAGCGCGAGCTCGACGGGCTCGAGCGCGAGGTCGAGGACGTGGTCCGCACGACGATCGCGCATGTCGCGCAGGGCTACCTCGATGAGAACGGCGTCTCGGCGTTCGGCTTGGCGGTCAGCGAGGCGCGCACCCGCATCGCGGTGCAACGTCAGCTGCTGAAGGAGAACGCGGCAGTTGCGGCCCCGCTGCAGCCGCAGCCGCAGGCGAGCGCGCAGTCCGAGACGCAGCCGCAGATCACGTCCTGAACTGACGCGCTCGTGATCTCGCGCGGGCGGCGCGCGACGTAGAATGGCGCTCATGCGGCTCATGCTCATCCTGCTGGCACTGCTCGCGGCTTTACCTGCGGCCGCCGACGAAGCCGCCTGGGCGGCGTTGCGCGAAGGCGGGCGCGTGGTGCTGGTCCGCCACGGCGCGACGGCCGGCGGCGCCGGCGATCCACCGGGTTTCCGGCTCGCGGACTGCGCGACGCAGCGTAATCTGACGGAGACAGGACGCGCGCAGGCGCGTGCGCTCGGCGCGGCGTTTCGCGCCAACAAGATTCGTATCGACAAGGTGCTGAGCTCGGAATGGTGTCGTTGCCGCGAGACCGCGGAGCTGATGGGCGTCGGCACGATCGAGAGCGTGCCGACCTTCAACAACGCCTATGTCCTGCGCGAGCAGCGTGCGGCGCTCACGGAAGGCGCGCGGCGCGTCATCGCGGACTGGAAAGGGCCGGGCAACCTGATCGTGGCGAGCCATGGCGCCAACATCCTGCCGCTCACGGGCGTGCAGCCGCAGGAGGGCGAGGCCGTGGTGGTCGATCCCGCGTCGACCGGCGAAACGCTGCGCGTCATCGGCCGCATTGCGCCGCCGCGCTCGTGAGTGACAAGGACAATGCTGACCCGCGGAGACGAACATGTCTGAACGCCTGAGCCGCCGCGACCTCCTCGCGAGCACGCTTGCGGCCGGAAGCCTCGCCTTCGCCGACACGGCGCTGGCGCAGGAGCTGCCGGTCACGCCGACCTGCGACAGCGATGCGCGCACGCCGAGCCAGACCGAAGGACCGTTCTACAAGCCGCGCTCCCCGGAGCGGACGGATCTGCGCGAGCGCGGCATGGCGGGCGTGCCGGTCGCGCTCTCCGGCTTCGTGCTGACGCGCAGCTGCAAGCCAGTGGCGCGCGCGCTGGTCGATCTCTGGCACGCGGACGATGCGGGCGAGTACGACAACAAGGGCTTTCGCCTGCGCGGCCATGTCTTCACCGATGCGAACGGCCGCTACCAGTTCCGCACCATCAAGCCCGCCTATTATCCGGGACGCACGCGCCACTACCACGTGAAGGTGCAGGGCGGCGGCAGCCGGCTCCTCACCACGCAGCTCTATTTCCCGGACGAGCCGGGCAATGCCAGCGACGGCCTGTTCAACCGGGCGCTGCTGATGAAGGTCGCGCAGGCGCAGGACGCACTGGCGGCGCGTTTCGATTTCGTTCTGGATATCCGCTGACGGGGCTGTTTCCGCGTCCCGGCTTGTGCGCTAGAACGCGCCTCAAAGCCATGGGGGACAGAATGGCGGAAGCGACCGGCCAGAAGGCCTTTCCGGTCTCGTGGGACCAGTTCCATCGCGATGCGCGGGCGCTCGCCTGGCGCCTCTCGGGCGCGGGGCCGTTCGAGGCGATCGTCTGCATCACGCGCGGCGGGCTGGTGCCGGCCGCCGTGGTGGCGCGCGAGCTCAATGTGCGGCTGATCGAGACGATCTGCGTCGCGAGCTATCACGACTACTCGCGTCAGGGCGAGCTCAGCGTGCTCAAGGGCGTCTCGGAGAGCATCCTGAAGCTCGAAGGCAAGCGCGTGCTGATCGTCGATGACCTGGTCGACACCGGCAAGACCGCCAAGGTGGTGCGCTCGGTGCTGCCGGAGGCGCATTTCGCCACCGTCTATGCCAAGCCGATGGGCCGGCCGATGGTCGACACCTTCATCACCGAGGTGTCGCAGGACACCTGGATCTATTTCCCCTGGGATACTGGGCTCGCCTTCCAGCCGCCGATCCACGGCGGGGCTGGGTAGCGCGGGCGATTTTGCGCTAACATCCTCCCAATGGCGGCCAACGCCGATGTGGAGGAGCCCATGGACGCGATCACCCCGAACGTCCCCGAGCATGCCGGCCTCGACGCCACGGCCTCGCGCGCCGTCAAGGTGCACGACATGCCGTGGCAGAAGACGCGCTTTCCCGGCTGCGAGGTGAAGACGCTGCTGCTCGATCCGGCGAGCGGGCTGGCGACCGTGCTGGTCAAGATGGCGCCCGGCGCCGAGCTGCCCGACCACGAGCATGTGCTGATCGAGCAGACCTACATGCTCGAAGGTCACCTCGTCGACAAGGAAGGCCCGGACGAAGGCCTCTCGGTCGGCCCCGGCGAGTTCGTCTGGCGCCCGCCGGGCAGCCGCCACGCCGCCTATGCTCCGCAAGGAGCCCTGTGCCTCGCCGTGTTCCAGACCCCGAACAAGTTCTTCGAGAAGGACGGCCGCGTCACCGACATGCTGGGCCGCGACTGGATGGAAGCTTGGGGTCATACGGTCGAGACGTGAACGTAGGCTGCCCGTACAGCCGGCCAGCGCGCACCTCAAACGCGGCGACAATGTCGTCGACGACGGCCGGCAGAGCCTGCGCCACGATTCGTTCGAGCACATAGGACTGCAGCTCGAGCTCGGCCGCGAGGCTGACCTGACACCGGGCGTTGCCACCAGCCCGGAAGAGCCAGGTCAATTTGAATCGTCGGAACGGCGGCTCCTCGGATGTGACATCGATCCGCTCCGGTCGATGCAGCACGGTCTTTGACGCGAACCTTGTACGGACCGGGCCGAGACCGATGACCTGGTCCGTCCAATACGTTTGGCCCTCCTGCTTGCGCACATGCGCCGCAAACCACCCGGGCAGAAATTCGGGATAGCGCTCGACGTCGGCGGCGAGATCGAACAGCTGTTCAGAGCTGTAGGGCAGCAGACGCTCCGCGCTGTGCGTCAGCATAGCCGCACCTTCCCGGCTTAGAGCATCGGGCGCATGGCCTTCGGATCCGGCACCACGCCTAAGTGCGGGCGCTGCGGCGCAGGCTCTCGGCGGCGGCCAGTCCGAACAGAAGCTTCGAGATGAAGCTGACCGGATAAGGCACAAGCTGCACGAAAGCCGGGTTGATCATCGGCAGCAGGACCAGGAAATTGAATGCCCAGACGCCGATCAATGCGACCGGCACGAGCGCATAGACGTGAATGACGTGGGGGAGGCGGCCGGCCAGTGCCTGACAGGCCATCGCAACCGCGATGCCGAGCGCGATCGCCAGCGCCATGTGGATGAGGAGTCCCGCAAAGACGAGCTGCGCGGGCGGCAATGCCGCGACGCCCACCGATGCGCTGATCCCGCGAGCCACGCCGGCGGCAGAGATGTCGCTCGCCGCAGCCACGGCCATGATGAAGGCGATCTCGGCGCCACCTCCAAGAATGCCCGCTCGAATGCCCCCTCGCACTGCGTCAACGCGCATCAATCCAGGCTTTGTCATGGCACAGCCCTCCGCTGGATTGCATCAGGCTACTCCGAATGCGGCAAGTCGGTTTTGATCCAGATTAAACCGCTCGGCCGGCGTGAGGCTGGATGAGGGGCATGCTGCGCTGCGGCTCGAGTATGGCGCGGCGCGGACGGATCGAGACGGAATGTCGGGCTCGGTGTTTACGTCGTCACGGCCGCCTCTACTCTGGCATCCGCGCGCGCCTTGCCGATTCCGCGCGATTTCGACGCTCGGGACACTTCCCTGGCCTGGAGCCAACCTCCTTCCGCCGGCGCGGTCCGCAATGCTAGACGTGACGGCGCGCGGGCGTGGCGGAATGGTAGACGCAAGGGACTTAAAATCCCTCGGGGGCAACCCCGTGCCGGTTCGAGTCCGGCCGCCCGCACCAGGCCGTTCGTCGAGGCTGACGCGTGACCCCGAAAACCAGTGATCCGGCTCGACCGTCATGGCGGCGGATGATTGAGGACGATCTCGCATCGCTCCTTCGCGTTGCCACGCTCGTGCATCCGGAGCATCCGGAACGTGAGGCTGTGTTCGCCGAGCGATTACATCTCTATCCGGCCGGCTGCTTCGTGCTGGCGAGCGCGTCCAGTCTCTCGGGCTATGTCATCAGTCATCCGTGGTGGTTCAAGGAGCCGCCGGCGCTGGACACGTTGCTCGGTGCGCTGCCGGATGAGCCGACGACCTACTATGTGCACGATGTTGCGCTGCTGCCGGGGGCACGAGGGGGAGGGAACGCGTCATGCATCATCGAGCGCCTTGTCGCAGCGGCGCGGGCGAATGGGTACACGAACATCAGCCTGGTTGCCGTCAACAACTCGGTGCCATTCTGGGAGCGGCATGCTTTCCGGCTCGTCGGCGACGATGCGCTGCGCGCCAAGCTGCAGAGCTACGGCGCGGATGCGCGCTACATGGCGCGCATCCTGGGCACCTGAGACTTAGACAGCTACTTGCGTGCCGATCTCCACGACTCGGTCCGTGGGCAGCGCGAAGTAGCGCGCCGCGTCGTCGCTGAAGCCCGTCAGGGCGATGAACAGGTTGTCCTGCCAGCGCGGCAGCGGCGACTTCTCGGCGATCTTCGGCTTGCGGCGCGAGAGGAAGAACGAGGTTTGCATCACGTCGAAGCGCCAGCCCTGCTTGCGGCAGACGGGGAGCACCTGCGGGATGTTGGGCGTCTCCATGTAACCGAAGTTCATCACGACGCGCATGAAGGTGGGCGAGAGCGGCGTGATGGCGACGCGCTCGGCGGCCGAGACATAAGGGACGTCCTTGGTGAACACGCTGAGGATCACGTTCTGCGCGTGCAGCACCTTGTTGTGCTTGAGATTGTGCAGCAACGCGGCGGGCGCGATCGCCGGGTCGGCGGTGAGGAACACGGCGGTGCCGGGCGCGCGCTGCTCGGCGGGCCGGCGCTCGAGGGAGGCGAGCAGGTCGACGAGCGGCACGTCGGTGCGGCGTGTCTTCTCGGAGAGCACGTAAGTGCCGCGTCGCCACGTGATCATCGCGAGCACAATGGCGCCGCCGACGAGGAGCGGCAGCCAGCCGCCGTCGAAGACCTTGAGCAGGTTGGCGGCGAGGAACGTGAAGTCCACCAGGAGGAACGGCGCGATGAGCGCCGCGGCGGCCCAGGGTTTCCAGTGCCAGCACTTCCAGATCACCACGAAGGCGAGAGCGGCCGTGATCACCATCGTGCCGGTCACCGCGATGCCGTAGGCCGAGGCGAGCGCGCTGGACGACTTGAAGACGCCGACCAGCAGCAGCACGGCTCCGAGCAGCATCCAGTTGATGCGCGGGATGTAGATCTGGCCGAGCTGCGTCTCGGATGTGCGGCGGATCTCGAGGCGCGGGATGAGGCCGAGCTGGATCGCCTGCCGGGTGAGCGAGTAGGTGCCCGTGATGACGGCCTGGCTCGCGATTACGGTCGCGGCGGTGGCGAGTGCGACCATTGGGATGAGGGCCCAGCTCGGGTAGAGCTGGAAGAACGGGTTCTCGATGCTGTCGGGATGGCTCAGCACGAGCGCGCCCTGGCCCAGATAGTTGATGGCGAGCGCGGGAAAGACGATGGCGAGCCAGGCGAGCTGGATCGGTTTGCGGCCGAAATGGCCGAGATCCGCGTAGAGCGCCTCGGCGCCCGTCACCGCGAGAAAGACGGCGCCGAGCGTCACGAAGCCGATGGTGCCGTGACCGGCGATGAAGCTGACCGCGTGCAGCGGGTTGATTGCTGCGAGCACGCCGGGCTGTGCCGCGATATGCGGGAGGCCGCCGAGCGCGAGCGCGATGAACCAGACGAGCGTGATCGGACCGAAATAGCCGGCGACCGCCGCCGTGCCGAAGCGCTGCACCAGGAAGAGCGCGACGAGGATCGCGAGGCTCACGGGCACCACGACGGCATCGAGCTGCGGCGTGATCACCTTCAGGCCTTCGACCGCGGAGAGCACCGAGATCGCCGGCGTGATCATGGCGTCGCCGTAGAACAGCGCCGCGCCGAGGATGCCGAGCAGCGGAATGATCACGGCGCCGGCCGGCCAGCCGCGCTGCGCCAGTGCCATCAGGGTGAGCGTGCCGCCTTCGCCATTGTTGTCGGTGCGCAGCAGCAGCAGCACGTATTTGAGCGTGACAACGACGATCAGCGCCCAGAGGATCAGTGAGAGCACGCCGAGAACCGCGGGCTCCTCGATCGGCTTGCCGGCGGCCGCGGCAGTCGCGGCCTCCTTGAAAGCGTAGAGCGGGCTGGTGCCGATATCCCCATAGACGACGCCGACGCTGCCGAGCGTCAGCTTCCAGAGTGCTGGACGATGCGAGGGGAAGGGTTCGGCCGGCCAGACCCGCAGCGGGTCGGTCGGGATGCTCATACCGTTGGCCGTTATGTTGCGTCGCACCATCGTGCGGCGGCGGGCATATAGGCCCGTCCTTATCGGGACGCAATCGCGTCGCGATCACTATCTGTGTCGTGAACGCAAGCGTCCGTTGCGGCGGCGCGTATGTGCGCGAGAACGGATGCGAAGGACGCGTCATAGACTTTCGTCGCGGCCTGCCGCTCCTGACCTTGATTCTGCTAGCAAATCCGGCGACTGCCACGCCGAAATCGATCGCCCCACGACGTCAACGCGATGAGACCTGCCTTGCAGGGCAGGAGGGTGAGCCCGGCGTCAAATGCATCGACGAGCGCCTGCACGCGTCATGACACCGAGATGACCTGGACGTCGCGATTGAATTCGACTTGGACCAGGACGTCGTGAGACGGGCCGTAGCCTTGCAGCAGGGCGACGTCCTGCCAAGTGTCGCCGCCACCGTCGAGGTCGATCTGCACCAAGGTGTCGCGTTCTCCATCACTCACGGCGCGAACGAAGCCTTCGGCGCTGCCGCCTGGCACACGGCCGTCCAGCAGTGCGGCGAGATCCAGGATATCGTCCGCGCTGTAGTCGGCGATCACGTCTCGGTTCGCCGCGCCGAATTCGACGAAGTAGAACCGGTCGGCTCCGCTCCCGCCCCAGAGCTGGTCGTTTCCATCTGCGCCGAGAATCTTGTCGTTGCCGTCCCCGCCGCTCAGGACGTCGTCGCCGGCGCCGCCGCCGATCAGGTCATCGCCATCTCCGCCCTGGATTTCGTCGGTGCCGTCGCGTCCGCTGATCTGGTCGTCTCCGGCGCCGCCGTCGATGCGCAAGGCAGTCGCGCCATCCACACTCAGATCGTGCTGCACAAAGATGAGATCGTCGCCGTCGGATCCGAGGATCTGCTCCACGCCAGACAGGCGAGGCCCGTCCACATAGAGGAATAGCGTGCCGCCGCTGTCCGGGCTGCTCACGAGCTGCACTGTGTCGAATCCTGCGCCGCCGACAATGGTATCGGAAACGAGCAGGCGCCCGGCGGGTGGCACGGGGAACGCGAAAGTGAACGTCCCGATGAGGATGTTGTGTTCGGGGACGTCTTCGTCGCCTGCGACGATCAGCAGATCGTCGTCGCTGCCGCCATAGAGAAGATCAGCCCCGGTGCCGCCCTTGATGGTGTCATTGCCCCCGCCGCCGTAGAGCAGATCGTCGCCGTCGCCGCCGTCGATCTCGTCCGCGCCGCCATATGCGACGATCAGGTCCTTGCCGGCGCCGCCCAGGAGCAGGTCATCGTGGTCCGTGCCGCTGATTGCATCATTGCCGGCGGCACCCTCGATCTCGACCCGGCCGCCGGTGTCCGGCGTGAGACCGCGCGGCACGACGATGATGTCGTCTCCGGATGTGGCGACCACGCGCTCGATGCCCGAGAACGTCGCCGATGAAGCTTCAGCGCGAAACAAGATGAAGGCCGAGGCGTCAGGCGATGGCGCGAGCAGCACCGTGTCGAAGCCGGCGCCCCCGATCAGCGCATCGTTCGAGCTCGAGCCGCCCGTGAGCTCCCAGGTCGTGACCAGGTTGTCGTCGAACTCGAAGATCAGTCCAATACCCGGTTGGGGATCGTAGTCCACGTCGGCGCTCAACACCAGGAGATCGGAGCCGGCGCCTCCGTCGAGAATGTCGTGGCCCTTGCCGCCCACCAGCAGATCGTCGCCGTCATTGCCGGACAGGTGGTTGTCCGCGTCGCCGCCGAACAGGATGTCGTCTCCTTGTGAACCCGAAACGTCGGCGATCGTCCCGAGCTGGTCCAGGCCGATCACCTTTCGGGTCACGATGTCGCGGTCCGTCGCGGTGTGCGCTGCCACGGTCTCGCCGACGAGCGTGATGCTCGCGTCGCTCAGATTGACGAAGACGTCGGAGGCGAGCGCATCGTAGTGACCGACGCTGCCGGCAGCATCGATCCGCACCGTGAAGGTGCCCGCGGCCGCGTCGCCGTCCCGGTCGAAAACCGAATACGCGAAGGCGAGATCCACCGCCTGCTCGCCGCCGACCGGGGCAAAATGGTCGATCGGCTGACGTAAGACAAAATCATACGAGCCGTCGCGATTGAGCGTGACCGAGAAGACGACGTTCGAGGCATCGGCCGCGCTCGGTGTCGTCCCGGTATGACCGACCAGCACTGTCTGATCGGCATCGAGGAAGGCGTAGTGAATCACCTCACCCCGTGAGGAGAGCGCGGCGACGGAGCCGAGCCCGGGCACCGAGGCGATCACATCAGCAGTCAGGAAGAAGAGCGGCATTCCGACCCGCGGGCCGTCGCCCCCGAAGGTCAGGAGAGGCGCGGCGTTGGCCAGCGTCGGGTCGCCGGGGCCTTCCTCCACGACGGCCGCGGGGCCGGCGAGCGCGATCGGTACGTCATCAGCGATGCGGACCGTGAACTGGCCTGTTGCGGTATCGCCGTTTGAATCGGTCGCAATGAAGTCGAACGCCAGATCGCGCGCGCTCGCGGGTCCATGGTCGAGCGCGTCGAGCAGTGTAAAAGCATAGGAGCCGCTGCCCGCATCGGAGAGCGAGACCGTGAAGACGCGCGCGGCGTCCTTGTCGGTCGTGACGGTGCCATCCCGGTCGTAGAAGGTGTCGCCCACCGCGCGGTAGGCCGTAAGTAGCGTGCCGTTATGGCCAACGACGTAGACGAGGTCGATGCCGGACGCCGTGAGCCCCGCGGGCGCCGCCGTGCCGGCCGCGAAGGTGGCGGCGCGATCGCCGGCGAGGGGGCCTGCCGGGCCAACGCCACCGTCGACCATGCGATTGGCCTGGTCGGTCCCCCAGTCGATGTTCAAGCTGCTGGTGGCGTGACTGTCCCCCGAGCCGCCCGCGAGCGCGCTCTCCGCGATTGCGGCGTCGCCGGGGCCATCCGGGCGGACGAGGGGCGTGTCGCGGAGGTTCAGCGTGGTGACCGTTGTGGTTCCGCTGCCGCCCGGCAGCGAGAAAAAATCGAGCCCGATCGTGTCGACGAAGCCGTAAGCATGTTCTTCGATTTCGAAGCCGGCCGGGATCGTCGCGGGAGAGAATGTGAGTGCGGCCTGGCCGCCGGATACGGGATTCGTCTCATAGAAGTGATGGTCGAGCCCGAAGGGCAGGCCGCTCGTGCCGGGCGGATGTTTGCCCGCCGCATGATGCTCGCCGGCCTGAGGATCGAAGAGCTTCTGACTCAACGGATCGGCCGCGTCGCGGTCCATGAACGCGTCGAGCCGAAACGGGTCGAGCGGCGCATCGCCCGATGCGGCAGGCTCGTCCGCATCCGGCAACAGGGCGGCGGCGTCCCGGATCGGGAAGAGGCTCGCGAAGTCCGTCGCATCGATTGCGGTGTCGGGAGCGAGCTGGATCGTCACATCCGGGATCGGCTGTCCGTCGCCGCCGAAGAACGGCTCCACGATCACGGTCGCGCCGTCGTCGAACCGGATGATGAGGCGGTTGCCGACACGGATCAGAGTGATCTTCTCGGCCGCGATCTCGCTGAGATCGAGACGTGCGCCCGGCTCCAGGTGGAGCACCACGGCGCCGTGACCGGCGGGCTTCGTGACCTTGATCAGGCGCGGCGCCTGGCCAGCGCCCTGCCCAGGATCCGCCTCTTGCGGAATTGCGACCGGCGCGTCCATCGCCCCTCATCCGGCTCGGGAGGAGCTCCGTGTGCTGGAGCCCGCCGCCCCACCGGGGACGGCTGCGTCCGATCAAGCCCGACCCGCGGCCGTGAGGGAAATATCGGTTCGGCATGACGCCGATAGCGACGCGCTATGGTTCCGTGGGCCGGTGGCGCGTGTTAACGGGATCGCGGCCGATCGGCGGATCACGTGAACGAAAAGACCGGTGCGGCGACTAAGGGCAGGACATCAATGGGAGCGCTCATGGAACTTCGTCGCATTCTGCCGTTTCTCGCCCTGGTCCTGCTCGCGACTCCGGCCTCGGCAGCGCCCAAGCCGACGCCGCAGGACCTCAAGGCGGTGCAGACCTGCCTTGCGGGGCAGGAGGGTGAGCTCGGCGCGAAATGCATCGGCATGATCGCCGACGCTTGCATCAAGGCGGCCGAGAACAAGGAGCTCGGCAACGTCGCGGTCGACAAGGCGAACGCTTGTGCGGCGCGGGAGCTCGCCGTCTGGGAGGCGCAGCTCGAGACGGAGCTGAAGGCTGTCAAATCCGGCGGCTTCAACGACATCATCAAGGCGGTCGCGGACGCGCAGACGACGTGGCGCGCCTCGCGCGAGAAGCTGTGTCCGGTGTTCGCCAAGGTCGAGCCCGGCATGCTCAACGGCGCTGCGGACTACTGCCGCCTGCAGGAGACCGCGCGGCGCGTGCTGCTGCTGCGCCGGCTCGGCGAGGCGGTGAACCCGCATTGACCGATGCTCGGCACCGCTCCTGCAATTCAGACGTCACTAGCCTGTCGCGCTAACGCGTACTGCAGTGGACGGCAAACTTCGGAGCTTAGCTAACGTTTGTGCATGCTCTGCCTGCTCGCGGGCTAGACAATGAGCACGTTCGTTAAACGGGTCTCCGACGTGCCCGCGGACCCACACTACTTCTACCTCACGTTTTTCACTTAGCTTCTGATATGTTTTCCACAATTGGTGATTTGATCGAAGCACCGAGCCTTGATTGATTGCGCGGCAAACATACTGACTGTCAGTTCTAACTCTAACTTTCGATCCTTCTGCGGTTCGGAGAAGTGCTTCGATAACGGCGCGCAATTCCATTTCGTTATTTGTGGCGTGAACCTCATGGCCGCAGTATTCAAGAGCGTTCTCGTGGAAAACCACACTCCAGCCGGCCGGTCCCCGATCCTTCCGGGCATGTGGGCCCGTTCCGACAACTGATCCATCCGTTGATGCAATGATAGTAAGCCCATTGGGCTTCCGCTTTTTTGTATCTGACAAGCGGAATGGAAGCTCATCGAGGGTTTTGGTTTCAATATCGGCTAGCAGACCAACGCCTCCAGCTCGACGTTTGGTGCGCCAATCTGCTCCACTCATCCTCCTGCGATACCAGTCTGAGAATTTTTCAATCCTTGCATTGATGGCTCTATCAAGATCACCGATTGCGCTCGGGGAGTTCGCATAGGCGAATGCATTTCCCCAACCTCGTGTGACCCGGTCAAGGAGATCGAGTGTCTGGGCGTAGCGTTGTCGATTCTCGAAGCTATTTTGGGTTCGCAACACATCATTGATCGATTTCTTGCCGCGCCACAAATGGCGATCGACTGCGTCAAGTAGGGCGCGTCTTGCCTGTCGGGATGGTTGAAGCAAGCCTGGATATATGTCGTATCCAAGAAATACGAATCCCGCATTTACATGACCGTGCTCAGCCTTGTCTCTAGGCGTACTTGAATCGAAAGGATCGTGGCAGGTTAATCCCAATGCTTGCAGGTGCTTGCGTGCGCTCACAAATGCTTTCTTCGTCCAAGAGGCTTGCTCTCCAAGAATCACAAAATCGTCAATGAAACGAACACAAATGATCCCACGCTTATTGAACTCCTCATCGAAACTGTGAAGCAAGATGTTTCCAAAAAGCGGCGACAATGGAGAGCCTTGCGCAACGCCTTCTGAGTCCGTCGGAAAGACTCTCCGATCCTCGCCAAGCGCCGCCTCGTTGCCCAGTGTAACGGTAGTTGCCGCCGTCAATAGTTCAATGAATCGGTCGTCATCGACGTGTTGCGCCAAGCTATCAATTACATCTGTGCGAGGAATATGATCAAAAAAGCCCGAAATATCAGCTCGAACGAAGTGCCTCTTCTGATCTGCAATAGCGCTACAGATCAATGCGAGCCCGTGTGGAACGCTTCGATCGGGCACTCCTCCCACACTTGTGGGAGTGTTGATCACCTTCTGTACGTACCTAACGTGCGTTTGAAGGCAATCTAGGCAGGCACGCTCTACTATCCGATTTTCGACCGATGCCAGAACGATTCCGCGTTTCTTTCCGCTGGCCTTCTCTTTTAGAACGCCCTTCTGCTCAGTGAATACAAAGCTTGCGTTGCGTAGTTGCCGCTGAATGCGGCCGATGTTGTATTCGGCGTTTCGCTCGAATTCTTCGATTGCGTCACGCGTCTCGTGAAGCGTGGACTTGATGCCATTGGCACGGATTCTTTGCCAGGCCGCTCTAAGAGTCTGACGTTTCGTTGTCTCATCGAACAGCTTGGCCATAAGCTTAATTCTCTGGCCGAGCGGCATCGGAAAGCCCCGCCCTGCCTCTGAAGCGCTGTTGCTTCCCGGGACCTTGGAAGGCGTCACTCGCGACCCATCCCTTGGCACCCCGTCCACCCGTGCTGGGTCAATGACCGAACCCAGGTGGTCCGCTTCGCGTCTGACCGGCGCACAACATCTGCCCGGTGAGAGCTAGCAAAGTAGCAACCGCTATCGCGAACCCGACAGCAGATCGCCCAGTCCGTGGACTGGCACGTTTTTGCATGGGCGAGGCGTCATCTCGCGATCCTCCTTACGGCAAGCTACCTTTTTGGGGAGCACCGCAAGATTAAAGTTGCCACGCCCGACAGACGGAGCCGAAAATTTGCTCTGCTGACCGTCCGACGCTTGATCTCCACACTGAGATCGAGGGCTACGGTCGCTGCAGGGCTACGGCTTCGCTGTTGCTTCCCGGGACCTTGGAAGGCGTCACTCGCGACCCATCCCTTGGCACCCCGTCCACCCGTGCTCGGTCCATGACCGAACCCAGGTGGTCCGCTTCGCGTCTGACCGGCGCACAACATCTGCCCGGTGAGAGCTAGCAGCAGCACTAAATGCAGTATTGCGAAAGGCTGATTCGGTCAATAATTTTGTTTCTGATTTGTTCTTTTTTTCCACAGACCCGTCATTTTTATGCCCGCGCCGCATCCGCCGCGTAACAGCCGTTCGCGATCTCATCCATGAGCGGGCGGCCCTTCGGCTTCCAGCCGAGCATCATGCGCGCCTTGTCGGCGCGCACGCGGCTGTTGGAGCCGAAGCTCGTGATGGCGCCGATGCCGAGGGCGCGCACGGCTTCGTCGACGGGCCAATCCTTCGTGGCCGGGCCGAAGCCGAGGATCATGCCGATCGCGGAGGCCATGTCCTTCCACGAGGCTTCGCCGTTCTCGAGATAGAAGACGGACGATGCAGGCGCCTTCTCGAGCGCGAGCAGATAGAAATCGACGACATCATCGATGTGCACGTGCGACCAGACATTGAGGCCGCGCCCGACATGGCGCGCGCCGCCGTGCTTGCGCGCGACGTCGATGAGCTGCGGGAGCTGCACGCTGTTGGGGTTGAGGCCGTGGCCGCGGCCATAGATCAGGGTGGGGCGGATCACGATGCTGCGCACCTTACGGTGCACGGCCGAGAGGATCGCCCTTTCGAGCGCGACGCGCTGCAGGCGCTCGGGCATGGGCTCGAAGGGCGTGTCCTCGTTGTAGACGAGGTCGCTGTATTCGCCGACCGCGCGGTCGGCGACCACGCTCGAGCCGCTGGTGTGAATGAGCGCCTTGCCGGAGCCGGCGAGCGCCTCGAGAAGGGCGCCGACCACGAGGGACTCGTCGGAGTTCGCCGCGTTGATCACGGCGTCGACGCGGACGGCGGCCGCCTTGACCACGGCGGAGTCCGCGAGCGCGCCCAGCACCGGCTCTATGCCGGCGGCCTTGAGGCGCGCGGCCTTGTCCTCGCTGCGCACCAGGCCGATCACCTGATGTCCGCCGGCGATCAGTTTCGCGGCGATTGATCCGCCGATATAGCCGCTCGCGCCCGTGATGAAGACTTTCACGCGTTTCCTCCGTCCCTGTTGCGGCACGGTTTAAGCGCGTTCACGGGCCGCACGCAACACTACCAGCCGATTGCCTTCGGCAGCCACAGCGCCAGATCCGGAAACGCGAACACCAGCACCAGCGCGACGAGTTGCATCGCCACGAAGGGAACGATGCCGCGGTAGATGTCGTTCGTCGTCACCTCGGGCGGCGCGACGCCGCGCAGGAAGAACAGCGACCAGCCGAAGGGCGGGGTGAGGAACGAGGTCTGCAGGTTGACGCAGATCAGCGTGGCGAGCCAGGTGAGATCGACGCCGGCCTTGATGAAGATCGGCAGGAACAACGGCACCGCGATGTAACTGATCTCGATCCACTCGATGAAGAAGCCGAGGATGAAGATCAGCAGCATCAGGAACCAGATGTCCGCGTTGATGCCGCCGGGCAGCAGCGCGAAGGCATCCTCGACCAGCTTCTCGCCCTGCAGCCCGCGGAAGGCGAGGGAGAAGACCTGGGCGCAGATCAGGATGAACAGCACCATGGCGGTGATGCGGGTGGTCGCCTGCACGGTGTCGCGCAACACCGTCCAGGTGAGGCGTCGGCCGATGGCGGCGACGAGGATCGAGCCGAGCGCGCCCATCGAGGCGGCTTCGGATGGCGCGGCGATGCCGGCGATGATCGAGCCGAGCACGGCGCCGACGAGGCCGATCGGCGGTGCGACCACGCGCACGAGCTTGCCCATGAGCTGGCGCGTCGAGACCTGCGCGCGCTCTTCCGCCGTGACCGCGGGCACCATCTCGGGGCGCACCATGCCGAGCACGAGGATGTAGATCACGTAGATGCCGGCGAGCATCAGGCCCGGAATCATCGCGGCCGCGAACAGGGTGCCGACCGAGAGATTCATGATGTCGGCGAGCAGGATCAGGATCAGGCTCGGCGGGATGATCTGGCCGAGCGTGCCGGAGGCGCAGATCACGCCGCAGGCGAGGCCCTTGTCATAGCCGCGGCGCAGCATGCCGGGCAGGGTGAGCAGGCCGAGCGTGACCACGGTGGCGCCGACGATGCCGGTGGTCGCGCCCATCAGCACGCCGACCAGCACGATGCCGATGCCGAGGCCGCCACGTAGCGCGCCCGCGAGATAGCCGATGACGTCCATCAGCTCCTCGGCGAGCTTCGACTTCTCCAGCATCACGCCCATGAAGACGAAGAGCGGGATGGCGAGCAGCGTGTAGTTGGTCACCACGCCGAAGATGCGGTGCGGCAGCAGGTTGAACAGCAGCGGGCCGAAGCCGAGATAGCCGAAGATGAAGCCGGAGGTCGCGAGCGTGAGCCCGACCGGCACGCCCGCCATCAGGAGCACGAAGAACGAGACCAGCATCAGGCCGGCGAGGATTTCCAGGGTCATCTACGCGCTCCTCAAGGCGAGAGCGCTGCGAATTCCCTGCGCGAGCGACTGCAGGAAGAGCAGGGCGAAGCCGAGCGGAATGAACGACTTGATGATGTAGCGCGCGTCGATGCCGCCCGGATTGGACGAGCCTTCGCCGATGCTCCAGGACTGGGCGATATAGGGAATCGAGAGCCAGATCACGATGACGCAGAAGGCCATCGAGAGCAGCGCCGCGATCACGTCGACGAAGTCCTTGCCGCGCTGGGAGAAGCTCTGGAACAAAACATCCACGCGCACGTGCTCGCCATGGCGCAACGCATAGGACATGCCGATCAGCGTGATCGGCACCAGTAGGTGCCATTCGAGCTCCTGGGTCCAGATCCAGCCGAGCGAGAAGCCGTAGCGCAGCAGCACGTTCGCGCCCATCACCAGCGCGAGGATCAGCGCCAGCCAGGAGGTGACGCGGCCGATGCGGTCGATGAAGGCATCGATCGCATCGGCGAGCCGGGACGCGCTCATCACGCCTTGCCGAGGATCTTGTCGTGGTAGACCGCCTCGCTGTAGCGGGACCACTGCTTGTACTTGGCGAGATAGGCCATATAGGACTCGTGCACCTTGCGGGTGACCGGATCCTTGGCGACGGCTTCCTCGAGTATCTTGGCGTTGGTGGTGCGCAGCGCCTCGACCACGCTGTCGGGCAGGGGCTGCGCGATCGTGCCGGTCTTGATCAGATCCTCCATCGCCTCGGCATTGTTCTTCTGACACCAGGCTTCGCTGATCACGTTGCAGGCCGCGCAGGCGTTCTCGACGATCGCCTTGAGGTCGGCGGGCAGCTTCCCCCAGGCCGCCTTGTTGATCGTGAGCTCGCTCACGGTCGCGGTCTCGTGCCAACCGGTCGTGTAGTAATACTTCGCGACCTTGTGCAGGCCGAGCTGGCGGTCGAGATAAGGCCCGACGAACTCGGCCGCGTCGATGACGCCGCGCTCGAGCGCCGGGAAGATGTCGCCGGGCGCGAGCAGGCGCGCATCGACACCGAGCTCGCGATAGACGCGGCCGGCAAGGCCCGGGATGCGCATCTTCAGGCCTTTGAAGTCCTCGGGGCTCTTGATCTCCTTGCGGAACCAGCCGGTCATCTGCACGCCGGTGTTGCCGCACACGAAGGGCACGAGATTGAAGCGGTCGTAAGCCTCGCGCCAGAGCTGGAGGCCGCCGCCGTCGTACATCCAGCCATTGATGCCCTGGAAGTTCAGGCCGAAGGGCACGGCCGTGAAATACTGGCCGGCGAAGATCTTGCCGGTCCAGAAATAGGAGTTGGCGTAGTTCATCTCGACGGTGCCGGAGGAGACGGCGTCGAAGCCTTCCGCTGCCGGGATCAGCTCGCCCGCGCCGTAGAACTGGATCTTGAGCCGGCCACCCGACATCTCGTCGATGCGCTTGACGAGATCTTTCGCGCTGCCCGGGCCGGTCGAGTAGAACGCGGCGTTCGGCCCGTAGAAGCTCGTCATCTTCCAAGTGAAGCTCGCCTGCGCGCGCACGACCGCGGGTGCTGCGACGGTGCCGACTGCGCCCGCCACGGCGAGCTTGGTGAAATCGCGACGCCTCATCGGATGTCCCTCCCCAGAGAGTTTGGCCGTCGACAGGGAAGCAAACCGCGGGCCAGCCCATTTCGGCGGCAGCCAAGTGTTTCGAGTCATCGACCGCGAGGCAAGTGCCAAGAATTCAGGCACCTCTGCACGCGATGAAGCGAATTTGCGCCGGATGAAAAAGACATCCATTTCCGCGGCGCCGTAGCGCCCGGATTATGCATCGCATCTCCCCGTGAGGGAGCGGAGCGCCGAGATCGGCGCGGCCCGCTTGCGCGGCGGGCCAGTGGCCGGGGGTGCGAAGCCCGGCCCGGGACAGCGTTTGCGAGACGCTGTCGTGCGGGCTCCTTGCGATCGGAGACCCGCGCGCCTCTCGGCGCTCCACTGCGGTTCCCGGTCCCTGTGCCCCCGTTAGGGCGACCCATGACCGTCACGGCAT
>JAEYAU010000165.1 GCA_023404705.1 Pseudomonadota bacterium | reverse complement strand
CCGGGCCGGGGGGCGGGGCCCCCGTCCCCCCGCCCCCCGCGATCGGATCAGCCCTTGACCAGCGGGCAGCCGCCGTCCTTGAGCGGACGGAAGGCTTCGGCGGCCGGGATCGTGGCGAGGAGCTTGTAGTAGTCCCAGGGTCCCTTGGACTCGGCCGGCTTCTTCACCTCGAACAGGTACATGTCGTGGATCTTGCGGCCGTCGGCGCGCAGCTGGCCCTTGCCGAAGATGGGATCGTCGGTGGGCATCTCCTTCATCTTGGCCATGACCTTGGCCGGGTCCTTGTCCTTCACGGCGTCCACCGCCTTGAGATAGTGGAGCACGCCCGAATAGACGCCCGCCTGCACCATGGTCGGCATCTTGCCGCCGTTCTTTTCGGCGAAGCGCTTCGACCAGGCCCGGGTCTTGTCGTTGAGGTCCCAGTAGAAGGCTTCGGTGACCACCAGGCCCTGCGCGGTCTTCAGGCTCAGCGCGTGCACATCGCTGATGAACACCAGGAGACCCGCGAGGTTCTGCCCGCCCTGGACGATGCCGAACTCGGCCGCCTGCTTGATCGAGTTGATGGTGTCGCCGCCCGCATTGGCGAGGCCGATCACCTTCGCCTTCGAAGCCTGCGCCTGCAGCAGGAAGGACGAGAAGTCGCGGCCCGGGAAGGGATGGCGCACCGCGCCGACCACCTTGCCGCCCGCCGCCTTCACGACTTCGCCGGTGTCGCGCTCGAGCGCGTGACCGAAGGCGTAGTCGGCCGTGAGGAAGAACCAGGTGTCGCCACCCTTCTTCACCATCGCGCCGCCGGTGCCGTGCGCCAGCGCCCAGGTGTCATAGGTCCAGTGCGCGGTGTTCGGCGAGCACTGCGGGCCGGTCAGGTCCGAGCTCGCGGCGCCGGAGTTGATGTGGATCTTGTTCTTCTCGCGGGTGATCTGGTTGATAGCGAGCGCGACCGAGGAAGTGGGCACGTCCGCGATCACGTCGACCCCGTCATTGTCGTACCACTGGCGCGCGATGTTGGAGCCGACATCCGGCTTGTTCTGGTGATCGGCCGAGACGATCTCGACCTTGATGCCCTTCTTGGCGGCGTCGAAATCCTCGGCGGCCATGCGGGCCGCAATGACCGAGCCTTCGCCCGACACGTCGGCGTAGATGCCGGAGCGGTCGTTCATCACGCCGATCTTGACGGCGACTTCCGCCTGCGCGGCGCCGGCCATGACGGCCGCGAGCGCGGTGGCGAGCAACAGTTTCTTCAACGTCATCAAACTTCCTCCTGCTCTTGTTGTAATCGCTACACGCCCAGATAGGTGTGCAGCTTGTCGAGGTTCTTCTCGATCTCGGAATTGGGGATCATGTCGATGATCCGCCCTTGCTCGACCACGTAGTGGCGGTCGGCGACGGTCGACGCGAAGCGGAAGTTCTGCTCGACCAGCACGATGGTGAAGCCTTCGGTCTTCAGCCGCGCGATCGTGCGGCCGATTTGCTCGACGATCACGGGCGCCAGTCCTTCGGTCGGCTCGTCGAGCAGCAGGAGCCGCGCGCCGGTGCGCAGGATGCGCGCAATCGCCAGCATCTGCTGCTCGCCGCCCGAGAGCTTCGTGCCCTGGCTGGTGAGCCGCTCCTTCAGATTGGGGAACAGCTCGAAGATCTGTTCCGTCGAGAGGCCGCCGGGTTTGACTTGCGGCGGCAGGATCAGGTTCTCGGCGACCGAGAGGCTCGCGAAGATGCCGCGCTCCTCCGGGCAGTAACCGACGCCGAGCCGCGCGATTATGCGCGAGGGCAGCGCGATCGTTTCGACGCCGCCGAAGCTCACCGAGCCGCTGCGCTTCCCGAGAATGCCGATGATCGACTTCAGCGTGGTGGTCTTGCCTGCGCCGTTGCGGCCGAGCAGGGTGACGACCTCGCCTTCGCGCACGTCGAAGGTGACGCCGTGCAGCACATGCGACTCGCCGTACCAGGCTTCCAGGTTGCGCACCGCGAGCAGCGGCGCCGTTGCAGCAGCGGGCGTCGCCGCGAGAGCAGCCTCACGCATGACCGACTCCGATGTAAGCCTCGATCACGCGCGGATCTTTCGACACGGTCGCGTAGTCGCCTTCCGCCAGCACGCGGCCGCGGGCGAGCACCGTGATACGGTCCGAGAGCGAGGCGACGACCGAAAGATTGTGCTCGACCATTAGAATGGTGCGGTTCGCCGCAAGCCGGCGGATGAGCGCCGCGATGCGGTCCACGTCCTCGTGGGCCATGCCGGCCATCGGCTCGTCGAGCAGCATCAGCTCGGGATCGAGCGCCAGCGTGGTCGCGATCTCGAGCGCGCGCTTGCGGCCATAGGGCAGCTCCACGGCGGAGGTCGCTGCGAAGCCGGCGAGACCGACCGCCTCGAGCAGCGCCATGGCCTCGCTGTCGAGCTGCCGCAGCACGCGCTCGGTACGCCAGAAGTCGAACGAATTGCCGCGCTTGCGCTGGAGCGCGATGCGCACATTCTCGAGCACGCTCAGGTGCGGGAATACGGCCGAGATCTGGAACGAGCGGATCATGCCCCGGCGCGCGATGTCGGCGGGCGCCAGGCCCGTGATGTCCTGGTTCTTGTAGGTGATCCGCCCCTTGGTGGGGGCGAGGAACTTGGTCAGCAGGTTGAAGCAGGTGGTCTTGCCGGCGCCATTCGGCCCGATCAGCGCGTGGATGGTGCCCCGCTCGACCTGCAGATTGACGCCGCTGACCGCCGTGAATCCCTTGAAATCCTTGGTCAACCCTTCGGTTGCGAGGATTACGTCACCCGCCATACGCCTCTACTCCCCTCGGGCCTGTTCTTGTTTTTTGAAGCGCCCAGAAGCGCTCTTTTGCCCCGCCCGGAAGCGCGAAGTCAATCAGCCCGACGTCGCAATGGCATCGGGTTCCTTAATCACAAAGCTGCGACGTTGGGGAAGGCGCAGTCATGCGCTGGCCTTGCGATCCGCGCCCGGCTTGCTGAGGCGGTCGAGATGCTGGCGGATATGCGCGGCCTCGGCCGGCGTATTGGCGAGCGCGATGGCGCGGTCGAAGGCGACGCGCGCATCCTCGTCGCGGCCGAGCTCCTCGAGCAGGGCGCCCTTCACGCCGTGGAAATAGAAGTAGCCCGCGAGCTGCTCCTTGAGCGGCTCGATCATCGCGAGCCCTTCCGCCGGCCCGCGCACCTTGGAGACCGCGACCGCGCGGTTGAGCGTCACGACGGGCGAGGGTTGCAGCTGCTCGAGCACGCCATAGAGCTGCTCGATCTCAGACCAGTCGGTGTCCTCGAAGCGTGGCGCATGCGCATGCACGCCGGCGATCGCGGCCTGTACCTGATAGGGGCCGGGCCGGCGATGGCGCAGCGCCTTGTCGATCAGCGCGAAGCCTTCGGCCATCATCTCTCGGTCCCAGCGGCCGCGGTCCTGGTTCTCCAGGAGGACGATCGCGCCCTGATCGTCGAGCCGGGCTGCGGCCCGCGCGTGCTGCAGCAGGAGGAGGGCGGTGAGCCCCATGATCTCGGGCTCGCTCGGGAACAGGCGCAGCAGCAGCCGCGACAGCCGGATCGCTTCCTCGCACAGCGGCGCGCGCACATGCACCTCGCCGCCGCTCGCCGCATAGCCTTCATTGAACAGCAGATAGATCATGGCCGCGACCGCGCCGAGCCGCTCCGAGCGCTCGATCGGTCCCGGCGCCTCGAACGGCACCTCCGCATCGGCGACGCGCCGCTTGGCGCGCGTGATGCGCTGCTCCATCGCGGCCTCGCTCACCAGGAAGGCGCGCGCGATCTCCTTCACGGTGAGGCCCGAGACGATACGAAGCGCGAGCGCGATCTGCTGTGTGGCCGGCAAGTCGGGATGACAGCAGATGAACAGGAGCCGCAAAATGTCGTCGCGATAATGCGCATCGTCGAGGCGCTCGGCGAGCGGCGTCTCGACATCGTCGAGATCCGAGATGACGTCGTCCTCGGGCAGCGCTTCCAGCCGCTTGCCACGCCGCACCTCGTCCAGCGAGGCGTTGCGCCCGACCATGATCAGCCAGGCCGCCGGATCGCGCGGCGGCCCATTGACGGGCCAGCTCTTGAGCGCGCGCAGGCACGCTTCCTGGAACGCTTCCTCGGCGGTATCGAGGTCACGGAAATAGCGCAGCAGCGCGCCGACTGCCTGAGGCCGCGCCGAGGTCAGCGCGGCATCGATCCAGGCAAGGTCGCCGCTCATGCCACATGGCTCCCGGGCTTGAAGGTGCGGATCGGCCGGATCTCGAAGGCGCCGCCGCCTTCGAGCATGTCGCGCGCGACCTCGATCACCTCGTCCAGGGAGTCGCAGTCGACCACATAGAAGCCGAGCAGCTGTTCTTTCGTTTCGGCAAACGGGCCGTCGATCACCAGCGGCTCGCGGCCGGCGCGCACCGTGGTCGCGGCCGTCGTCGGCATCAGACGCGCCACGGGGCCGAGCTTGCCCCGGGCGGCGAGCTTCTGCTGCGGAATGGCGCGCTTCGCCAGCACTGCATCATCCTTCTCCTTGCTCCAGGAGTTCGTCTCGGCCTCGGAGTGATAGCAGAGGATGGCGTAAAGCATGGGAAACTCCCTGGTGTCGGACCGAGGACGAACGGGGCCGCCCTAATCCGACACAGGTCCTTGTCATTTTTTGAGATTTTGCGCGAGCCGGGCACGGCTTGCCATCCCCTCAGGCGGCCTCCCGGTTCCCGAGCGCCCGCCACTTGGCCCGCGTCTCGGCCATCTCGGCGAACAGCCAGTCGCGGAACGCCTTCACCTTCGGCCGTGTCTCGTGGCCCCTCGGGCAGACGAAATGATAGGCAAAGTCGACCGGCAGCTCCGGGCCGAAGGGCTTGACCAGCCGTCCCGTGTGGACGTCGTCCGAGGCGATCAGCTTGTGCGTCAGCGCGACGCCGGCGCCGCCGACCGCCGCGTCGAGCGCATGGTCCGCTGCGTTGACGCGCAGGCCGCGCGTGGAATCGATCCCGTCGATGCCGGCGAGCCGCAGCCACTCCTCCCAGAGCGGCGGCTTCGGCGCCGAGAGCGGGATGTCGTAGTGGATCAGCGGGAAGCGCGGGAGATCGGCCGCCGATCTCAGCCCCGCCTCCACCAGCCGCGGACTGCACAGGGGCAGCACCGAGTCCCGGAACAGCAGCTCCACGTGCAGCTCCGGATGGATGCCCTTGCTGAGCCGAATCGCCACGTCGACGCCATCATTGGCGAAGTTCGCATAGTTCATGCTCGAGGAGACCCGCGCATCGATCTCGGGATGCGCGCTGAGGAAGCGCCAGAGCCGCGGCACCAGCCACTTGGCGGTGAGCCCCGGCGTCGCGCTGATCACCAGGAAGCGGTCGTCGCGGGCGCGGTCGAGGCGCGCCATGGCATCGCGCAGGTTCTCGAAGCCCGCATGCACGCCCGGATAGATCAGGCGCCCGGCTTCCGTGAGGTCGATCGCGCGCGTGCGCCGGTGGAACAGGGCGACGCCGAGCTGGTCCTCCAGCGCGCGGATCTGGTGGCTGAGCGCCGCCGGCGTGACGTGCAGCTCCTCGGCTGCCTTGGCGAAGCTCAGATGCCGGGCGATCGCCTCGAAGGCGCGTAGCGCGTTGAGCGGGGGCAGGGTCGCCATGAATGAGCTTTCCTCAGGTATGCGAGGAAAGAATATCGTTTGTCGAAGCAGCCTGCCAGCGCGATCTTTACGTTACGCGAGATCCTCATCTTGAGGATTGCTCATCTTGACCCAAGAGGCCGTCATGGCTCTGACCCAAGTTCCTTCACCCGACCAATGGCTTATGGCGCTCGCCCCGCTCGCGGGCTGGCCCGAGGCAGCCGCCGAGAGCCACCGCTTTCCCGCGCTCCGCCGCCTGTGGACCCGGTTCTGCACCTGGTATGCGCGCCGCGCGACCGAGCGCGTGCTGAGCGCGCTCGACCGCGACACGCTCAAGGACCTCGGCATCGCCCCGAGCGAGATCGCCTCACTGGTCTATGGCGAGGACGATCGCTCGCGGCACTATGACGAGAACTGGTGGCGCAAGGACACCTATGCGGCGCGCACGCGGAGCGCCGCGGCGGCCTGGTCGGCCGCCGCCAAGCCCGTGCGATAGGCGCCGTGCGCCGTCGAGAAGTCGTGCCGTGAGCAGGCCTCGCCCGCGAAGAACAACCGGTTGTCCACCGGAGCAGCCAGCGCTTCGCGCGCATCCGCGTGGCCCGGCAGGGCATATGAATAGGAGCCGCGCGCGAACGGATCGCCGAGCCACGCGTGGTGCGCAATCGGCGTGACGCGGCGCGCGAAGTCGCTGCCGAGCAGTGACACGAGCTCGCTGATCGCGTGATCCGCGAAGGCGCGCGCGCCGCCTCGCTCCAGCTCCGCCGCATAGGCGCCGCCGAAATAGCACTCGATCAGCGCACGCCCGAAGGGTCGCACGTGATAGGACGCGGTTGCGGTCCGGTCCTTGCGCCCGAACAGGCGACTGTCCTTCTCGAACTCCTCGGCGCCCTCGAGGCGCAGGAACAGCTTGTCCGCGAGCCCGAGCGGCACGCCCGCGGCCGCCTCGATCTTCTCCGGCAGCGCCGGCGTGAACGTGATCCGCTCCTCTGCCAGGAGGCTGCTCGGCACCGTGGAGATCACGATGTCCGCCGCGATGCTGCCCTTTTGCGTTTCGATGCGCAGGCGCGCTCCACCATGATCGATGCGCGTGACAGCGCTGCTGAGGGCGACGCGCAGATCCGCGCCGTACGCAGCGATCGTGCGTCCATAACCCTCGACGAGGCGCCAGTTGATGCCGCTGTCGTTATAGCGCGCGAAGTCGCGCACCGAGATGCGCGCGAGCTCGGCACCGCTGAGATAGGTGCTGATGGCATCGAACAGCGCGTTCCACCGGCAGTCGGGGTCGAGCAGCGTAGCGGCGGCAACATCGGGCGCAGAGTCAGGATAGGCGTCGAGGCGATCGTAAAAGCCGTGCAGCGATGCGATGAACTCTGCCTGATCCGCGCGCGGGAAGCCGGGATCCGGCGAGACGCGCATCCAGGGCGGTGGCGTCTTGTCGATGGTGGCGCCTTGCGCGACCGCGATCGCATGCCAGGGATTGCGATCGGCCGAATGCAGCCAGCCGCAGCCGAGGTCGAGTGAGGCGCCCGTATCGTCAGTGACCGTCCAGGCGCGCCCGCCGAGCCGCTGGCGCGCCTCGAGCAGCACGTAATCGACCTTCGCCTCCGCAAGCC
>JAEYAU010000161.1 GCA_023404705.1 Pseudomonadota bacterium | reverse complement strand
GACCGGCACCGCGGCCTGCATGGCGCGGCCGCGCGTGCGCAGCAGGCGCGCCGTGTCGGCGATGGAGAGCGCACCGGCTGCCGCGAGCGCCGAATATTCGCCGAGCGAATGGCCGGCCGCGAAGGCGGCGTCGCGCGCGAGGTTCACGCCGGCTTCGGCTTCGAGCACGCGCATGGCGGCGAGCGACGCGGCCATCAAAGCGGGCTGGGCGTTCTCGGTCAGCGTCAGGCGCTCGATCGGGCCGTCCCACATCACGGCCGTGAGCTTCTCACCCAGCGCATCATCCACTTCGTCGAAGACCTTGCGCGCAGTGGCGAAATTCTCGGCGAGGGCCTTGCCCATGCCGACCGATTGACTGCCCTGCCCCGGAAAAATGAAGGCGACGGCCATGCTGGTTCCCGAAAGATGAGGTCGCGCCCTAAGACACCGGCCGGACCGGTGTGTCAACCCAGGGGCGCCGGAACCCAAGGTTCCGTTTTGGGCCTTCCCCGGGGGCGCGATTTGGCCTCGAGCGGCCCGGAATGGCGGGGGGTCGGACCTCCAGTCCAACCCTTGTGTTTTCGGCCGATCCCAGTATAAACCGCGCCTTCCGCTCGATCCCGGCCGGGAGCTGAACGGACGGCCTGCTCCTCGCGGAGCCGGCAGGGCCAGCTGGCCCGGCGTCCCGTGTTCCCGCCTTCTGAGCATTCGAGCCTTCCCGAAGGGCACGAGGGGCTTGGCGCCGGGGCGAGCACTGACAGAAAGGAAGGGCAATCATGCCTCTTTACGAGCACGTCTTTTTGGCGCGCCAGGATCTCGGACCGCAGCAGGTCGACGAGATGACGAACCAGTTCAAGGGCGTCATCGAAGGCCTCGGCGGCACGATCGTCGGCACGCCGGAATATTGGGGCGTCAAGTCGCTCTCGTTCCGCATCAAGAAGAACCGCAAGGCGCACTTCACGCTGATGAAGCTCGATGCGCCGGCCGCGGCGGTGACCGAAGTGGAGCGCCAGCAGCGCCTCAGCGAAGATGTCCTGCGCTATCTCACGGTGCGCGTCGACACGCACGAGGAAGGTCCCTCGGCGATGATGCGCAAGGCCGATCGCGACCGCGATCGCGACGAGCGCCGCGGCGACCGCCGCCGCGACCGCGATGACGGTGACCGGCCGCCGCGCCGCGATCGTGACGGCGACGACGGCGAAACCGCCGCGAGCGAGGAGTAAGATCCATGAGCCTGTCCCAGATCCCCTCGCGCCGTCCGTTCTTCCGCCGCCGCAAGACCTGCCCGTTCTCGGGCGCCAATGCGCCGAAGATCGACTACAAGGACGTGAAGCTGCTGCAGCGCTACATCTCCGAGCGCGGCAAGATCGTGCCGAGCCGCATCACCGCGGTGTCGGCGAAGAAGCAGCGCGAGCTCGCCCAGGCGATCAAGCGCGCGCGCTTCCTCGGGCTGCTGCCCTACGTGATCAAGTAATGACAATGCGGGCCGCGCGCCCGCGTTGTTGACTAGAGACCACAAGAGGCCGCCGGGATGTCCGGCGGCCGATGGTTGGGACGGACGCGATCCGTCTCTAACCGCTGAAAGGCGGGACAGCTGACGATGGTGCAGATCCTCGCGATCGGCATTGTGGCAGGCTTGGCGGCGGCGCTGTTGTTCGGCTCCGCCACCTCGGGCTCGCCCCTATCGATCCCCCTCTTCTATCTGTCGTCGCTGCCGATCGCGGTCGCCGCGCTCGGCTGGAGCCAGCTCGCGGGCCTGCTCGCCGCGCTGGTCGCGGCCGGCGTCATCGCGGCCATGTTCGGCGGCTTCTATTTCGTCTCATTCCTGATCGGGGTCGGGCTGCCGATCTGGTGGCTGAGCTATCTCGCGCTGCTCGCGCGTCCCGGTGATGCGCCCGAGACCCTCGAATGGTATCCGGTCGGCCGCCTCGTCGTGTGGGCGGCGGTGCTTGGACCCGCAGTCGTTCTGGTCGCGATCCCCTATTACGGCTTCGATGCGGATGCGTTTCAGAATGGCCTGAAGACGGCATTCGAGCGCTTCCTGCGCGCGCAGCTGCAGACCGGCGCTGACGGCCAGCTGCGGATGCCCGGCGGCTCGGACCCGAGCCGCACCCTCGATGTGCTGGTTGCGATCTTCCCGCCGATGGCGGCGGTGCTGGCGACGCTGACGAGCCTGCTCAATCTCTGGCTCGCCGGGCGGATCGTGAAGTTCTCGGGCCGGCTGAAGCGGCCGTGGCCGGACCTGCCCGCCATGATGTTTCCGTCGACGACGGCGCTTGGCCTCGCGGTCGCGGTGGCCGGCACCTTCGCGTCGGGCGTGATCGGCATCGTGGCGAGCGCACTCACGGCGAGCCTGCTGATGGCCTATGTGCTCCTCGGCTTCGCGGTGCTGCATGCGATCACGATGACGATCAAGGAGCGCCCCCTCATCCTCGGCGGCGTCTACGCGACCGCGGCGCTGTTCGGCTGGACCATGCTCATCGTCGCGCTGCTCGGCCTCGCCGAGGGATTCCTCGCGTTGCGCGCGCGCGTCGCGCGCCGGCGCGGACCACCCGTTTCACCTCAATGAGCCAATCGAAAATTCAACGATCCTGATCAGATGGAGAGAGAACCATGGAAGTGATCCTGCTCGAACGCGTCGCCAAGCTCGGCCAGATGGGCGAGACCGTGCGCGTGAAGGACGGCTTTGCGCGCAACTTCCTGCTGCCGCAGGGCAAGGCGCTGCGTGCCACGGACGAGAACAAGAAGAAATTCGAGGGCATGAAGAAGCAGCTCGAGGCGCGCAACCTCGAGCTCAAGGGCGAAGCCGAGAAGGTCGCGACCAAGGTGGACGGCCAGACCTTCGTGGTGCTGCGCCAGGCCTCCGAGGCCGGCCAGCTCTACGGCTCGGTGTCGACCCGCGATATCGCGCAGATCCTCACCGACAATGGCTTCACGGTGAGCCGCAACCAGATCGCGCTCAACATGCCGATCAAGGGCATCGGCCTGCACAAGGTGCCGCTGGCGCTGCATCCCGAGATCGAGGTGTCGATCACGGTCAACGTCGCGCGCAGCCCGGACGAGGCCGAGCGTCAGGCACGCGGCGAGGACGTCACGCTGCGGCGCGATGATGACGAGGAAGAGGCCGAACAGGCGCGCGTCGCGGCCGAGGCCTTCTTCGAGCAGCCGGAGCAGGCCGAGGGCGAAGCCGCTCAGGGCAACGCGGAAGAGAAGGAAGGCTGATTGTCGGGCACCTTCTCGGGTGCCGGGGTCGCGGCGGCTGACGCCGGCGCGGCCTGCGGCGCCGCGGGCTGAGCCTCGTTCGTGCCGGTCGCGCCGGGCGCCGCCGCTTCCTGACGT
>JAEYAU010000135.1 GCA_023404705.1 Pseudomonadota bacterium | reverse complement strand
CTTCGGTGCCTTGCGCAACCACGACTTCGGCGCCCTGGTCGACCGCCGCTCTCGCGTCCGCGACCGACTGCACCTGCGCGATCAGCGGCACGCCCGCGGCCGCGACCTTCGCGGCGAAGGGCGCGAGATCGCCGAACGAGAGAAAGATCGCGCGCGGGCGCCGTTCCAGCGCGAGATCGAGCAGTGCCGGCTGCTTCGCGAGCGACCACGTGATAAAGCCGACGCCGACGGCTGCATTGCCGGCCGCCGCGAGCTCGCGCTCGAGCCATGCCCGATCGCCATAGCCGCCGCCGATCAACCCCAGGCCGCCCGCATGCGTCACCGCCGCCGCCAGCGCGCCGCCGCTCACGCCCGCCATGGGCGCGAGCGCGACCGGCGCCGTGAGGTCGAAGCGGCGGGTGAGTGCGGTCTCGATCATGTCGGCTTCTTCTTGCGCGCGCGGAACTCCTCCACGGGCAGCCCGCCGATGCCCCAGTCCTCCAGCGCGACCTCGTCGATCACCACGAAGGTGGTCGCCGGATCCTTGTTGAGCACTTCGACCAGGAGATCGGTGACGCCTTTGATCAGGCGTGCCTTCTGCGCGGCCGTGACGCCTTCGCGCGTCACCTTGATGTTGACGTAGGGCATGGTTCGGTCTCGATGTCGGAATGAAGATGTCGGGATGGTCTGCCACCGATCGTCCAGCCGGATCAAGCCGGGAAAATGGATGAAGCCAGCAGCGGGCGGAAACCATCTCATTTCTGAAAACCAGGATTTATTTTTCTTGCTTTCCGAAATCCAAAAAGGCATAGTTGCGACAGACCTGCTCGCGAGGGGCGCCACCGGTACCGCCGCGACGGAGCAGGGGAGCGGTCCCTGCGGGCTCGGGCTGGTAACCCGGGCACTCGGGCGGATACGGGAACCAACGACCGGCGGCACAAAGACCGCCTGCCAGTGAGTTTGGCTGTAGGCGACGAGCCCGTAAGGGTGCGACCGAAGAGCGCCCCGACCGAAAAATGCCGCGGTGGAGCGCCGAGAGGCGCAAGGGGTCCGCGTCATGGATCCCTGGGCGGCGCAGGCTTGCGCAGCCCCGACCGGGGAAAGCCCGGCCATCTGGGGTCCGCGCGTC
Source organism: Pseudomonadota bacterium (assembly GCA_023404705.1). Classification (GTDB taxonomy): domain Bacteria; phylum Pseudomonadota; class Alphaproteobacteria; order Rhizobiales; family Xanthobacteraceae; genus FEB-22. Next base: position 19,051 of record JAEYAU010000135.1, on the reverse strand, counting down.
ATGCGGGCCCGCGCCATCTCGGCGCTCCACCTCCCCTCACGGGGAGCCATGCACGCATACCCCGGACGCCGAAGCGCCGCGGGATCGAACGCACATGCAAAAGAGCAGAGCGATGACACACGAGCGAGAACCGCAGCAACGCCGGTTCGGCAATCAGCTGCGAGATGACGAGGACGAAGCAATCGCGCGCGAGCGGGCCATGTCCACGGCCTTCGAATGCTGGCGCGATTGCAACAATGCGGCGTGCCGGCGCTATCAAAGATGCGCAGGCGATCCGTCCTCATGCGTCCAGCGCTTCTGGAGTGGTGTCCCACACACGTTTCGGTCGTGGATCGTGCTTGCGCGTGACCTTCGTAGAAACGGCCTCCGGCTCACTGAAGCCATCGCGGCAGCCGACCGCTACACGCCTGCCGGCGCTTTGGCCGCTGAGGTGCCTGGCATGCGGGACTATCTGGCGAGCATCGGCGACGCTACGCCGCCGCGCACCCCTGCGGCTTCACCTTCCGCTCGGTCGAAGCCGGAAACTTCGCGAGCTTCTCGGCCGGCCGGATCGGCCGGCGCACGAGCTCGCCGCCGCAGTTCGGAAAGCGCCCCTTGAGCACGCCCTCGGCGCAGCTCTTGCAGAAGGTGCATTCGAACGAGCACATCATCGCGTCGCGCGAGTCCGGCGGCAGGTCGCGGTCGCAGCACTCGCAGTTCGGCCTCAGGGCAAGCATCGGGGGGCTCCAGACTGTTGATCGCGCGATCATCGTGGAATCGAAATTCTGCCGCAAGTGGACGCCGAGAAACTCAGTCGTCATCCCGGCCGAGCGAAGCGAGTGCCGGGATCCATAACCCCGGTGGTCGCGATGCTGCTGGACAGGGGATATGGATCCCGGACAGCCGCTGCGCGGCTTCCGGGATGACGCCGAGGCCTCTTTGTCCGCCTTGCATTCTGTTGCGATCGATGGCCCATCATCGGTCCAGCATCACTCCGAGGCACTCATGCAATTCTCCTTCTCCGACGAAGAAACCATGATCCAGGAGACCGCGCGCCGCATCGCGGCCGAGCGGTTGGCGCCGCTGGCGCCGAAGCTCGATCGCGGCGAGGGGCGGGCGGAGTTTCTCGAAAATCTCGCGCTGCTCGCCGAGAACGGATTCATGGGCCTCAATGTGGAGGCCGCGCATGGCGGCAGCGAAGCCGGCAGCGTCGCCTTCGCGCTCGCCGTGGAGGCGCTCGGATACGGCTGTGCCGCGACCGGCGTCACGGTCTCGGTCACCAACATGGTCGGCGAGATCATTCAGGCAGTGGGCAATGCCGAGCAGCGCAAGGCCTATCTGCCGAAGCTCTGCGACGGCAGCTTCGCGGCCGGCGCTTTCTGCCTCACGGAGCAGGGCGCGGGCTCCGATCCCGCCGGCATGACGACGCGGGCGACGCGCGACGGCGACGCCTACGCGATCGAGGGCGAGAAGATCTTTATCACCTCGGCCGAGTATGCGGGGCTGTTCGTGGTCTGGGCGGTGACCGACCGCGACGCGCCGAAGGGCAAGGGCATCAGCTGCTTCCTGGTCGAGGCCGGCACGCCCGGTCTCGTCATCGGCAAGGCCGAACACAAGATGGGGCAGACGGGCTCCGCCACGAATGTGGTGCGCTTCGAGAACTGCCGCGTGCCCGTACGCGCGCTGCTGGGCCGGGAGAACGACGGCTTCCGCATCGCGGTCGGCGAGCTCGCGGGCGGACGCATCGGCATCGCGGCGCTCTCGCTCGGCATCGCGCGTGCCGCCATGGACGCGGCCAAGGACTATGTGAAGGAGCGCAGGCAGTTCGGCAATCGCATCGCGGACTTCCAGGGCATCCAATGGATGATCGCGGACCGCGAGACCGATCTTGAGGCCGCGCGCCTCCTGATCCTGCAGGCCGCGCATCTCAAGGACCAGCGTCTGCCCTATGCCAAGGCGGCCAGCATGGCCAAACTCTTCGCCTCCGAGGCCGCGCACCGCGCGACCGATACGGCGCTGCAGCTTTTCGGCGGCGCCGGCTATATTCGCGACACCGGCATCGAGCGGTTCGCGCGCGACGCGCGTGTCACCCGCATCTATGAAGGCACCTCGGAGGTGCAGCGTCTGATCATCGCCCGCGAAACTTTGCAACGGAACGCCTGAGGGGTCCCATGCGCAAGCTCGCCAGTGTTCTCGCCGCGCTTACGGCGCTTCTCGCGCAGGCGCTCATCGCGCCCGCACTCGCCAACGACTCGACCGCCGAGCTGACGACCGGCGGTCTCATCTTCGTCCCCAACGAGGATGTCGAGATGCGTGCCGAGGACCTGTACATCTCGGCCAAGGAGGTGCGTGTTCAATATCGCTTCTTCAACAAGAGTCAGCGGGACGTGACGGTGCTGGTTGCGTTCCCGATGCCCGAGATCCGCATCGAGCATCAGGAATCCAACTTCGCGCTGCCGACCGAGAATCCCGAGAACCTGCTCGACTTCGAGACGCAGGTGAACGGCAAGCCGGTCGCCGCCAAGGTGGAGCAGCGCGTGATCGCGTCCGGCATCGACCGCACGCGCTACCTGCGCGATCTCGGCATCCCGCTCGCGCCGCATCTGCGCTCCACGCACCAGACACTCGACAAGCTGCCGCGCGAAAAATGGGACGAGCTGCTGCGCCTCGGCCTCGCCGAGATCGAGGAATATGACGACAGCGGCAAGGGCATGCAGAAGCACCTGCACGCGCGCTGGGCGCTGCAGACGACATACTACTGGGAGCAGACTTTCCCGCGCGGCGCCGAGACCGTGATCGAGCACCGCTACAAGCCGAGCCTCGGCGGCACCGCCGGCACCTCGATCGGCGTGAAGGACAGCGAAAAGGCGCCGCACATGCTCGAATACCGGCGCAAATACTGCATGGACAAGGACTTCCTCGGCTCGGTCGAGCGCGTGAAGAAGGCCACCAAGTCCGAATACCCGCCCTTCATGGAAGAGCGCATCGACTACGTCCTCAAGACCGGCGCCAACTGGTCCGGCCCCATCAAGAGCTTCCGCCTCGTCGTCGACAAGGGCGACGCCGACAGCCTGGTGAGCTTCTGCGGCGATGGCGTGAAGAAGATCGGCCCCACGCAATTCGAGCTGCGCAAGACCGACTTCGCCCCGACGGGCAATTTGGCGGTGCTGTTCCTGCGCAGGATGAAGGGGATGTGAGGACCGGACGACCTATCTTTGCTTGCAGGTCAGAGGGCGATAAAATTGGCGTTTGAGGTGACCAATGACCATCAAGGTTGAACTTCGTGACGAAGCTGCTCGGATCGTGGAGCAGCAGATTGAGGCCGGACATTACCCGGATGCTGAGAGCGCCGTAACAGCAGCGCTTCTGCTTCTCGAGGATTCGGCCATGGATTGGGAGAACGTGGATACCGCGGCACTCAGACGGATGATCGAAGAATCCGATGCCGAAGGTGGGGAGATTCCGATCGAGGACGTGATCGCCGATCTCAAATCCCGACTGCCGTCAGCCCGTCGCTGAGCGTGGCAGTCATCGTCTTCCGACGGGCTGCGCGGCGGGACCTTGATCGCATCACTGCCCATGTCGCGGCAGCTGATTCACGGGCGGCTGTGCGACTACAGCTCCGAATTGTCCGACGGATTGGATTATTGCGAATTGCCCCGCAGAGCGCGCAACCGCGCCCTGAACTCGGGACCGACATCAGGACCCTTCCGATCGGACGTTACGTCGTGATCCTGCGCGTGCAGATGACGGAAGTCGTGGTCCTGCGCATTCTTCACAGCGCGCAAGACGTGACCCGTATCCTGAAGTCCGAATCCTGAAATGAGCCCCGGGCTAATTCCCTCACCCCCTGATCGCCGCCTTGATCGCCTCGACCGTCGCGCCCGGCGCGCGCGCGGCTTCGATGATGCGCGCTTCGCGCTTCATCAGGCCGTCGAGCGCCGTCTTCATGGCGTCGATCTTGTCGACCGGCACCGTGACGGCGCCGTGCTGGTCGGCGTGAATGAGATCGTGGCTCTTCACGTCCATGCCGTGCACGGAGACGTCGAGGCCGAACTCCACCACATGCACATAGGCATGCGAGGGCGAGAGCGAGCCCGCCAGCATCTGGAAGCCGGGCGCGTTCATCGGGATGTCGCGCACCGAGCCGTTGGTGATGGTTCCGAGGCAGCCGAGCGACTTGTGCACGTTGGACTGCACCTCGCCCCAGAACGCGCCGTAGCCGGGCGGATCGTCGAGATCCTGGATCACGACCACGCTCGGCCGCGGCTCGGCCGCCACGTAGTCGAGATAATCGAGCCGCTTGTCCATGTAGGAAGCCTGGCCGAGCGGCACCGCATCGCGCGAGCGGATCGTCACGGTCTTGGCGAAGGCGACGACCGGCGGCAGGTCGGGGTAGGGGCAGTGCAGGTGCTTGACCGTGTAGCCGGTGCCGCGCCGCTCGGGCATCACCATCTCGATCAGGTTGCACACCGTGGGCGTGTCGATCGATCGCAGGAATTCGAACTGGCTCTGCGACACCTTGCTCATGAACGGTCCTCCCCGTGTTCCCGTGCCTCTAAGACCGCAAAGACGTCGCGCGAGTCAACCCGTGCGCGCCCCGCATGGCGCTCCGGCGGGACCATGCGTTGTCGCCCTTGCGCGGCTTTGCTAGGCGGTCCCGTAGGGTGTGCCCGCGCGCCCGGACGGTGCGACTGCGCGATGAGTCCGATCGCGCGTGCGCACGCGTACTGCGATTCAGCATGCGTGCGCAAAGCCGGATTTTGGGCCGGGCAAAAACGCCCCGCCCAGGCCGGCTTTGCACACCCTACGAAGCGACCCGACAGAACACACCCGATGACCTCTCCCCCGAAACCCTACTGGTCGCTCGACGGCCTCGTGCTCGGCGCCCGGCTCTCCGCGCCGCTGGTGCCCGGCACCATCGTGTTCGCGGCCGCCTTCGGCACGCTTGCGGCGCAGAAGGGGCTGACGCTCTGGGACTCGGTGCTGTGGAGCGCCGTGGTGTTCGCGGGCGCCTCGCAGCTGGTCGCCCTGGAGGTGTGGTCCGAACCGCTGCGCCTCGGCACCATTGCATCGCTCGCGATCGTCACCGCCATCGTCAATGCGCGCTTCGTGCTGATGGGGGCTTCCTTGCGGCCATGGCTCGGGCCGTTGCCGCCCTGGCAGGTCTATCCGGCGCTGCTCACGATCACGGATGCCAACTGGCTGATCGGGACCCGCTATCGCACCGAGGGCGGTGGCGATGCGTCGGTGGTCGTCGGCGTCGCGCTGGCGCTCTGGTGCTTCTGGGTCGTCGCCACCGTGCCGGGCTATCTGCTCGGCGCCATCGTCACCGATCCGAAGCGCATCGGCCTCGACATGGTCATGCCGGCCTTCTTCGTCGCCATGCTGTTCCCCTTGTGGCGCGGCCCGCGCCGGGCGATCGGCTGGGGCGTCGCCGGGATCGTCGCGCTGATCGCGGCGCAGCTCGTGCCGGGCTGGTGGTTCATCGTCATCGGCGCGGTCGTCGGCAGCGTGACGGGAGGCCTGCTCGATGACCGGGACTGAGGGCTATGCGCCCATCGTCGCCATCATCGCGATGGCGCTCGCGACCTATCTGACGCGCGTGTCCGGCTTCTGGGTCATGGCGCATGTGCCGATGACCCGCCGCGTGCGCCACACGCTGGAAGCGCTGCCCGGCGCCATCGTCGCGGCCACCGTGCTGCCGCTTGTCGCCCGCGGCGGCTTCGCGGCCGCCCTCGCCATCGCCGCGGTCGTCATCGCGATGATGCTCCGCCGCAACGAGTTCCTCGCCGTCTTCGTCGGTATCGCGGTCGCGGCCGCGGTCCGCGCGCTGGGCTATTGAAGATGACACTCTTCGATCCCGCCGATCTCGCGACGCTCCGCCCCTGGCTGCTCGATCACGTGCTCCCGTTATGGCTCGCCCGCATCGACGACCCGCACGGCTTCCAGGAAGGGATCGACGCCGACAGCGAGCCCGTGCGCACCAACCGCCGTCACGTGCTGGTGCAGGCGCGCCTGACCTACGTGTTCAGTCATGCGGTGCTGATGCGCCGCGATCCGGCGTTCGCCCGTGCGGCCGAGCACGGCTATGCGTTTCTCACCCGCGCCTTCCAGGGCAAGCGCGGCGGCTGGTATCGCTTCATCGACGTGAACGCGGCCGGCCCCGTCACGGGCCCGACGCGCGACTTCTACGACCAGGCCTTCGTTTTGTTCGGTCTCGCCTGGTACGGCAAGGCCTCGGGCGATAAGCAGGCCTTCGCGCTCGCAGACGCGACCTGGGATTTCCTGGAGAAAAATCTCCGCGATCCGCGGCATGGCGGCTTCGTGGAGGAATGGCTGCCCGGCACCGATCCGGCGCTGCCGCGCCGGCAGAACCCGCACATGCATTTGCTCGAGGCGCTGCTCGCGCTTTACGCGGCGACGCGGAATGACGTGTGGCTCGACCGCGCGCGCGCGTTGGTGGGTTTCTTCGACGCCAAGCTGTTCGACCACGAGACCGACAGCCTCATCGAATTCCTCACCGAGGATCTCAAGCCCGTGCCAGGCGCGAAGGGCCGCTGGCGCGAGCCCGGTCACCACTTCGAATGGGTCTGGCTGCTGCACGACTACCATCGCCACACCGGCGAGGCGCGCGCGCTCGATTTCGCGGATCGGCTCTACGCGTCGGCCGCGCGCCACGGGCTCGAGCGCGATGCCTCGATGCCGCCCGGCGTGTTCGACGGCATGAACGCCGACGGCAGCGTCGTCTCCGATGCCAAGACGCTGTGGCCGCAGACCGAATATCTCAAGGCGCTCGCGGCGCGCGCCGAGTTCGGCCGCGACCCGCAGGCCTGGTCCCTGCTGCAGGATCATCTGCGCGCCCTCGCGCAGCATTACATTCATCCGAACGGCGCCAACTGGCGCAACCAGATTACGCGCGACGGCAAGCCGATGCAGGCAATGACGCCCGCGCGCATTCTCTACCACCTGTTCCTCGCGATCGCGGAGGTCGATCGTGTGCAGACTATGCAGAGCTGAGCTTCAGCGCCGCTCTCGCATGCGCGAGCGTGTCGCTCGGGTTCCCGTTCGCGTCGACCCGACGCCAGTCGAGCGTGCCGAGGTCGTAGTTCTCCTGCTGCCGGGCGATGGCGGCGTCCGCATCGGACGCATCCTCCACGCGCTTGCCGACCCGGGCGACGCGCGTGGCGAGATCGGCGACCAGGAACAGTCCGGTGAGAGGTCCCGCCGCGCTCGTCAGCAACTCGCGTTCCTCGGGCTTGGAGAACACCGCATCGACGATCGCGGAATGCCCCGCCGCCATCACGCGCCGCGCCTTGGCGGCGAGCGCCCGATAGAGCTTCGTGGTGACCTCCGGCCGATAGGCCTCCGCCGGCAGCTTCTCGGTCTCGGCGATGCCGAACATCGCCTTGCGCTTGACATCCGAGCGCAGCACCACGGCGCCGGGCGCGGGCGCGATCTCGGGCGCGAGTGCGGCGGCGAGCACCGATTTGCCGGTGCCGGAGAGTCCGCCGACCGCGATCAGCCGGGCCGGAGGCGGCGCGATCAGCGCGCAGGCGAGATCGAAATAGCTCCGCGCGCTCTTCGCGATCGCGTCCTTGTTCTCGTTCGTTGCGGTCTCGCGCCGCGCGGCCGTCACCTTGGCGCGGATCGCGGCGCGCAGCGACAGGAACAGGGGCAGCGCCGCGAGCGCGTCGAGATCCTCCTCGCGCCGCGTCTCGGTGAGATAGCGGTTGAGCACCACATTGGCGGCGCCGCCGAGGCCGCGCTCCACCAGATCCATCAGCAGGAAGGCGAGATCGTAGAGCACGTCACCGGCCGCGATCAGCGGGTCGAACTCGATCGCATCGAACGCGACCGGCTGCCCATCGATGAGCACGATATTGCCGAGATGCAGGTCGCCATGCCCGCGGCGGATCAGCCCGCGCGACCCGCGCTTGCGCAGCAGCGGGGTGACGCGCGTCAGCGCGTCCCGGCTCGCGCGGGTGAGGGCCGCAACCGCGTCGGCCGGGAAAAGGTCAGGGCTTTCGGCGAACTCCTCCGCGTTCTGCGCGATGAAGCGCGCGAGCGCTTCGAGCCACGGCGCGGCCTCCACCACGGGCAGCTTCGCATGCGCGGCCGCGACTGCACGCGCGAGCGCATCCGCAAGGCCGGGATCGATGCGGCCCTTGGCGGCCAGGCGGTCGAGCGTCGCGTCCACATCGAAGCGCCGCATCTCCACGGCCCATTCGACCGGCTTGCCGCCGCCGTCGAGCGCGAGCCCGCTCGCCTCGCGCGTGATCGCCACGATGCGCCGGTAGATGTCGGGCGCGAAGGCGCGGTTCACCTCGAGCTCCGCCGCGCAGGCCGCCTTACGCTTCGCAAGGTCGCCGTAGTCGAGGAACGGAAAGCGCACCGCGCGCTTGATCTTGTAAGCCCGCTCGCCCGCCAGGAAGACGGCGGCCGCATGCGTGTCGATGCGCTCGACCCTGTTCCCGCCATGCGTCGCCGGGTCGCCCATCAGGGAAAACACCGCGTCCTGGCTCTCGACCTGATGGTGCATGCGCGCGTCCGCGGAGCTAAGATGGGATGTTCTGACATGGCTGGGGCATTGACCGATATCAACACCATCGCGTCGGTGGAGGCTACAAAGAAGGCGATTGATCGAGGAGGCCTGCCATGACTCAGTTGCCGCATGTGCTCAAGCGCATCCGGCTGCACCTTGCGCGCTCGAAGGAGCATCCCACGGGCTCGAACCGCCACGGCTACGAGTTCGTCGCGCCGCTCAACGGTGACAGCCACATCGATGTGGAGCTTTGGAAGAAGTATCGCGAGCATTGCGGGGTGCGCCGCTTCTGGGACGGCGAGGAGGACGAGCACGGCCGCCTCCTTCACAAGGCCGGCGGCAAGGATCACGCCAACTGGGTGTTCGATTATGACGCCGCCGCCGAAGAGGACGACGAGGCCGGCTATCGCTTCGGCGCGCATGCCTTCCGCCCCGGCGAATATGTCTCGATCCGCGACGAGGACGGCGAGATGCATACGTTTCGCGTGGTTTCCGTAGAGGCAGCGACCTGAGCGGAACGCGCGGCGCGGGCTCGCATTAACGGAGGTCACTCCGACTCGCTGAGGCAGCCCATGCTCGCGATCACGGTTCGCCCCGGCGTCGCCAATTCGGCGGCGCTGACCGAGATGCCCGAGCCCGATCCCGCGCAGGGTGCGGTGCTCGTGAAGGCGCTGGCGCTCGGCGTCTGCGGCACCGATCGCGAGATCCTCGCGGCGGAATACGGTGCCGCGCCGCCCGGAGAGGAGCGGCTCATCCTCGGTCACGAATCCCTCGGCGAGGTGCTCGAGGCACCGCGCGGCTCCGGTTTCGCGCCGGGCGACATCGTGGTCGGCATCGTGCGCCGCCCCGACCCGGTGCCGTGCCCCGCCTGCGCGGCCGGCGAATGGGACATGTGCCGCAACGGCCGCTACACCGAGCGCGGCATCAAGGAGCGGCACGGCTACGGCGCCGAGCGCTATCGCATCGAGCCCGAGTTCACCGTGAAGGTCGATCGCGCGCTCGGGCTCTGCGGCGTGCTGCTCGAGCCCGCGAGCGTGCTCGCCAAGGCCTGGGACCACATCGTTCGCATCGGCCATCGCGGCCGCGTCTTCGCGCCGCGCACGCTGCTCGTGACGGGCGCCGGACCGATCGGCCTCATCGCCGCGCTCTTCGGCCGGCAGCGCGGCCTCGAGGTCACGGTCTATGATCGCAACACCGACGGCCCCAAGCCGGATTTGGTGCGCGCGCTCGGCGGCACCTACCTTTCGGGAGAGCTCGAGGCGCTCGACACGCTCGCACCCGACATCGTCATCGAGTGCACGGGCGCGGTGCCCGTGATCACGGCGGTGCTCGGCCGTACCGCGCCTGCCGGCATCGTCTGCCTCACGGGTGTCTCGGCCACCGGCCGCACCAGCCCGCTCGATGTCGGCCACATCAACCGTGCCATGGTCCTCGACAACGGCGTCGCCTTCGGCACCGTCAATGCCAACCGCACGCATTTCGAGATGGCGGCGGCCGCGCTCGCGCAGGCTGACAAGACCTGGCTCGGCCGCCTGATCTCGCGGCGTGTGCCGCTCGCGCGCTGGCAGGACGCGCTCGCGCATCAGCCGGATGACATCAAGACCGTCGTTGAGTTCGGAATGGCGGCGTGACGATCGCAAGGCGCCACCGTTCCGCGCCGCGAGTTCCGTCGCCAGGAAGTTGCGCCGCGCGAAATCGCTTTGTACCGTATGAGTGGGGCGGGCACGAACTTCTCGTTGTGCGGATGGGGCGCGAATTGCATTCCGCCATCGATGTGACATGCCGGGCCATGCCGCCGGCACCGCGCTTGCACAACGCGCGCGACACACGCACGCGCCGCGTGTCGCACGTGCGCTTTCCGCCCCCATACCCACGCTTACGTGATCGCGTCGCGCAACAGCGCCACGTAAGATTGCTCACCAGAAGAGCCGGAAGGCCACACCAGAAGGGATGTCGTCCCATGAGCAGTTCATCATCGAATCGATCGTCGTCGACTCGATCATCGCGTGGTGCGCCACGCGATCGTTCCACACCGAGCAATCCGCAATCGACCGGCTCGCAATCGACAAGCGCGAGATCGGCGCGTCGCGCCGCCAAGCGTGCGCCGAAGTCCGGCGCCGCGCACGTGATCCGCACGCTGATCGCGGGACGCGCCAATCCGGCCGAGCTGTTCGAGCTCTATTATCTGACGCGCGAGCCCGGCATTCTCTATCTTCTGCGCGCGCTCGCCGCGATGCCGGACGATACCCGCGCCGCATTCGAAGCCTTCGTGGCGTTGGCGCGCGATCCGAAGGCGATCGCGGCGCAACTGGATCCGCGCGGTATCCTTACACTAGCGTCACCCGAAGCCGCGAAGGTACTCGCCTTCGCCCAATACCTCGCACAAAGCGACAACGAGAAGGACCCTCGCACGCTGAACTGAAGGTTAGGCGTGAAGTTTCGTTAATCAAAACGCGATTAACCGCTTTGATTGACGTTTTCGGCGATTCTCATATCCGTTCTGCGTGTGGCATGTGTTATAACAACTCCACGGTACTCGCACCGCGGAACGACTCCTGATAGTGTCCCGCGCGTCCGGCGCCTTTGGTGGGAGCGCGCCGGGCTTTTTTTGTCATGGAGACCACACACGATGTCAGTGAAAAGGCCTGATCCGGTCGATGTTGAAGTCGGCCACCGGATCAGAATTCAACGTCTTGCGCGCGGTATGTCGCAGACGGCTCTCGCCAACCACCTGGGCGTGACTTTCCAGCAGGTTCAAAAATACGAGAAGGGCGTCAATCGCGTTGGCGCCGGTCGCCTGACTCGCATTGCCGAGGTTCTCGGCGTGCCCGTGAACACGTTCTTCACCGGCAAAGAGATGCTGGACGAGGACGAGATGAAGGCCAGTGGCGAAGCCTCGCCCCTCAAGCTGCTGACGGTGCCGGGTGCATTCCGGCTGCTGCGTGCCTATTCGGATCTCGAGGATTCCAACCTGCGCCGCTCGATCGTCGATCTGGTTGTGCAGATGTCCGGACGCCGCCGCTGAGCCGGTGATCAAGCCGCCCGAGAAGCGGGCGCCGGCCGCGGAAGAGATCATGCGAGAACCCGCATGATCGAAAAGACCCCTCATGAAACCCAAGGACTCAAGACCCGCAATCGGTTTGCGTTGCCAAACCGATTGCGGTCGAGGGTTCGCCTGAGTGCCGCGTCTTCATGCGCCGCGATCTTCGCGCTGCCGTCTGATCTCCTTCACAGATGATGTGGAACCGGCGCTGCGGGGCGCAGCCGCTGGCTGAATGCCGTGTGCTAGTGTACGCGTCCTCATCCGGGCTCGTGCGCGGCTTTGCGCGCCAGCCAACGCCGCACTTGGGATCTTGAATATGCGAGACAAGGACAATATGCGCAGCGGCGGCGAGGTGCTGGTCGACCAGCTCGTCGCCCAGGGCGTGCAACACGTGTTCTGCGTGCCGGGCGAGAGCTATCTCGCGGCCCTCGACGCCTTCCACGACCGCTCGATTCCGATCACGATCTGCCGCCAGGAAGGCGGCGCCGTGATGATGGCCGAGGCGATCGGCAAGCTCACGGGCCGGCCCGGCGTCGCCTTCGTCACGCGCGGCCCCGGCGCCACCAACGGCTCGCCCGGTCTGCACATCGCGCGCCAGGACTCGACGCCGATGATCATGTTCGTCGGCCAGATCGCACGCGACATGCGCGAGCGCGAGGCCTTCCAGGAGATCGACTACCGCGCGGCCTTCGGCTCGATCGCGAAATGGGCGACCGAGATCGACGATCCGGCGCGCATTCCGGAGCTCGTCTCGCGCGCCTTCTACACGGCGACCAGCGGCCGGCCCGGCCCGGTCGTGATGGCATTGCCCGAGGACATGCTCGTCGAGCGCGTCTCGGTCGCCGATGCGCTGGTTGCCGACCCGGTCGAGACCTGGCCCGGCCTCAACGACATGTCGCGCCTGCAGAAGATGCTCTGGGCCGCGGAGCGCCCGATCATGCTGCTCGGCGGCAGCCGCTGGTCCGAAGCCGCCACCGCAGCTGTCGCGCGCTTCGCCGAGCGCTTCGCGGTGCCGGTCGTCACCACCTTCCGTCGCACGCATTTGTTCGATGCGATGCATCCGTGCTTCGCGGGCGATCTCGGCGTCGGCCCCAACCCTAAGCTCGTCGCGCGCATCAAGGCCGCCGACCTGGTGATCCTCGTGGGCGGCCGCCTCAGTGAGCTTCCCTCGCAGAGCTACACGGTCCTCGACATCCCGAATCCGAAGACCAGCTTCGTGCACGTCCATCCAGGCGCCGAGGAGCTCGGCCGCGTCTATCGCCCGGACCTCGCGATCAATGCGTCGCCGACCGCCTTCGCGGCCGCGCTCGAAGGGCTGCAGCCGCCGAACGAGATCCGCTGGCGCGACTACACGAAGAGCGCACGCGACGACTATGTCGCATGGACCGAGAAGCCGACCGCCATGCCGGGCTCGGTCAATGTCGGCGAGATCATGGTCTGGTTGCGCGATGTGCTGCCGCCCGATTCGATCCTCACCAACGGCGCCGGCAACTTCTCGGGCTGGCTGCATCGTTTCTATCGCTTCCGCCGCTCCGGCATGCTGCTCGCGCCGACCTCCGGTTCGATGGGTTACGGCGTGCCGGCCGCGGTCGCGGCGAAACGCCTTTATCCGGAGCGCACCGTGTTCTGCATTGCGGGCGACGGCGACTTCCTGATGAACGGCCAGGAATTCGCGACCGCGGTCCAGTACGATCTGCCCGTGATCATCGCGGTGGTCGACAACGGCATGTACGGCACCATCCGCATGCATCAGGAGCGCGAGTATCCGAGCCGCGTCATCGGCACCGCGCTGCGTAATCCGGACTTCGCGGCCTATGCGCGCGCCTTCGGCGGGTTCGGTGCGACCGTGGAGAAGACTGCCGACTTTGCGCCGGCCTTCAAGGCCGCGCAAGAATCCGGCAAGCCCGCGATCCTTCATCTCAAGATCGATCCCGAGGGCATCACGACCTCGACCACGCTCAGCGCCATTCGTGAGAAGTCGCTCGCTTCGCGCGGAGACTGAGCCGTAACAAGCTCCGCCTACTCCCTCTCCCGCTTGCGGGGGAGAGGACCGTGTGGCGCATCTTCGTCCCTTCGACTCTGAATGTGCCGCTCGACCTAGCTTGCTGCGCGAAAGCGTGCCCGCGCTTGCGACTCGGCCTGAACAGTGGTTCAGTCCTTAGAGGAGTTCGGGCGGTTCGAGAGTCATGCCCTACAGGCGCACCGAGAAGGTGGTCCGGCGGCTCGCGGAGCGGCACGCTGCGATCATTTCCGGCGCGCAGGCCCTCGCCAGCGAAGAGGGGATGGCGGGCGTGCAGATCGCGCCCGTCGCGGATCGTGCCGGCATCGCGGCCGGCACCGTCTATCGCTATTTCCCGTCCAAGACCGAGCTGGTCGCCGCGCTGGTCGCGGCCGTGTCCGAGCAGGAGATCAGCCTGATGCGCCGCGCCGCCGATGCGGCGCCTGGTCCGCTCTCGGCGCTCGCCGCCGCGATCGCGACCTTCGCGGCACGTGCGCTGCGCAACCGGCGGCTCGCCTGGGCGGTGCTCGCCGAGCCCGTCGATGCCGAGGTCGACAGCGTGCGTCTCGTCTATCGCAAGGCGCTCGTCGTTGAGATCGAGACACGCCTGAAGGCTGCGATGTCGCGCGGCAATCTGCCGACCCAGGACACCGGCATCGCGGCGGCCGCGCTGGTCGGTGCGCTGCTGGAAGGTCTGGTCGGCCCGCTCGCGCCGGCGCTCGACGGCGACGCCAGCAAGGTGCGCGACGCCGTGCAGACGCTCACGCTGCTCGCGCTGCGCTCGGTCGGCGTGGTGGATGCCCATGCGCGCGGCCTGGTGGTGCAGACCGCATTGCCGCGCCGCGAGGAGGCGAGTGCCTGATCAGGCGGCGCGCGGCGCCACGAGCGGAAGCGTCACGACCTTGATGGCTGCGCCCGTCACGTCGTCGGTCACATCGAAGCCGAGTTCGGTGCACATGCGCAGCATGGTCGCGTTCTCGGCCAGCACTTGTCCGTGCACACGCTCGAGCCCGGCGGCGCGCGCGTAGTCGATCATGCGTTGCATCAGCAGCCAGCCGAGGCCGCGGCCCTTGAGCGCGGAGCGCACCAGCACGGCATATTCACCGCCTGTCCCTTCGGCGTCGCGGTGCAGGCGGACGACGCCGAGCATCTCGCCGGTCGCATCATCGAGCGCGATGAAGGCCATGGCGCGCTCGTAGTCGATTGTGGTGAGGGCCGCGATCCTCTCCTGGCTCAGCTCGCTGATCGCGATGAAGAAGCGCAGCCGCAGGTCCTCCGCGGTCACATGCGCGAGAAAGTCCGGATAGAGCGCGGCATCCTCACGCCGCAGCGGGCGCACGAACACGCGCCGTCCGTCCGGCAGCACGTCGTGATGCTCCCACTCCTTCGGATAGGCCCCCACAACGCCCTCCGCCGCGACCGCGTCACCGCACCTTGCGGTGCGCGGCCCGGCGTCGAGTCAGGGCGAACCACCGCGATCTGTCAATGGGACATCAGCACCGGCACCGTCATCGCGCCGAGAATGCCGCGCGTCGCGCCGCCGAGCACGAATTCGCGCAGCCGCGAGTGCCCATAGCCGCCCATGACGATGAAATCGGCCGCGCTGTCCGCCGCATGCGACAGGATCGTGCTCGCCACATCGGTGTCCTTCGCGACGATGCGCTTGATGTCCACCTTGAGGCCGTGGCGTGCAAGATGCCCTGCCATATCGGCGCCAGGCAACTCGTTGCTCTTTGGTGCTTCGCTTGCGATGATCACGATCTCGACGCTCTTCGCCTTTTGGAGCAGTGGCATGGCGTCCGCGATCGCGCGGGCCGCGTTGCGGCCGCCGTCCCAGCACAGCATCATGCGGTCGAGCTTGACGCCGCCGCGCTGGATATAGGGCACGACGATCACGGGGCGCCCGGACTCGAACAGCGCGCCCTCGATGATCAGATCCTCGGGTGCGACCTTGTTGGGCTCGCCCTGCTGCACCACGCTCAGGTCGAAGCGCCGGCCGATCCGTCCGAACATATCGGCCGCGCCGGCGAGGCTCGTGGTGAGAACGTGGGATTCCGCCGACACGCTGGCGCGCCGCGCCGTTTCCTCGAAGGTCGCGACCGCGGCCCGCGCCCACTTCTCGCTTTCCTTGCGCTGCGCCTCGATGAGGTCGGCCGGCATCCCGCCCATGAAGGTCGGCGGGATGACCGGATCGAGCGCGAACGCGACGGCGGCCACATGGGCGTTGAACGCCTCGGCGAGCGAAACCGCATAACCGCCCGCAACCCCTCGGCCGGCCTCGGTCGAGAGACTGACGACAATATCCTTGAGCATGACTTCCTCTGCTGGTCAGGGGCGCCGGGTGTCCGGCCTTCCAGCGAAAGCCTAGAGCATCAGGATACAGCCGTCTTGAGGCAGGTCAAACTCGGGCGACGTGCGTCACTTCTTCTTGCCCGAGGCGTCGAACGACGCGAGATAGGCCCAGAGATTGGCGATCTCGGTTTCGTTCTTGATGCCCGGAAAGACCATCTTGGTGCCCGGAATCTTGGCCCGCGGATCCTTGATATATTCTTTGAAGGTCGCTGCATCCCAGGTGATGCCGGAGTTCTTGTTGGCCTCGCTGTAATTGTAGCCCTCGACGCTGCCGGAATGCCGGCCTGCAAGCCCGTTGAGCACCGGGCCGACCTTGTTCTTCGCGCCTTCGCCGACCGCGTGGCAGGCGAGGCATTTCTTGAACGAGGTCTCGCCCGCAGCCAGATCCTGTGCCGACGCTGCGCCGGCCGAACCGACCATCGCGATCACCGCAAACGCCAAGGCTCTCATCATGTGCTCTCCTGTATGGTCCAGCAGGGACATTTTCGGGGGTCGGTCTCCAACCCCTTACGGCCCGGCCCGGTTCCGAATGGCGGGGCGATTGACGACTGTCAATCGTCATTTCGGCGCTGGCGCGGAGATCGCCGGGCGGGCTGACGCGCGGCAGGCCGCAGCCCACATCAGTGGGACGCGATAGGGGCTCGCCAGCCGCCCCGATTCGTCGGATATCACGCTATAGTGAGCCCTTACGGGAGGTGGGATTCGTGTCGGTGTTGATGCCCGAGTCGGATCAGCGCGTGCTGGCGCGGCGCGAGGAGATCGTGCGCGCGCTGCGCGAGATCGTGCCCGGGGAGGGCGTGATCGCGGCCGAATCCGAGATGCGGCCCTTCGAGTCCGATGGGCTCACGGCCTATCGCCAGCTCCCCATGGTGGTGGTGCTGCCCGAGACCACCGACCAAGTCTCGCGCGTGCTCGCCTACTGTCACGCGCAAGGCATCAAGGTGGTGCCGCGCGGGGCCGGCACCTCGCTGTCCGGCGGTGCGCTGCCGCTGGAGGACGGCGTGCTGCTCGGCATGGCCAAGTTCAACCGCATCCGCGAGATCGATTTCGAGAACCGCGTCGTCGTCACGGAGCCGGGGGTGACCAATCTCGCGATCAGTCGCGCGGTGGAAGCCGAAGGCTTCTATTACGCGCCGGATCCGTCCTCGCAGATCGCCTGTACGATCGGCGGCAATGTCGCCGAGAACTCGGGCGGTGTGCATTGCCTCAAATACGGCCTCACCACCAACAATGTGCTCGGCTGCGAGCTCGTGCTGATGACCGGCGAGATCGTGCGCCTCGGCGGCAAGCATCTCGATGCGGGCGCTTACGATCTGCTCGGCGTCGTGATCGGCTCGGAGGGCCTGCTCGGCGTCGTCACCGAGGTGACGGTGCGCATCCTGAAGAAGCCCGAGACGGCGCGCGCGGTCCTGGTCGGCTTCGCGACTTCGGAGGACGGCGGTGACTGCGTTGCCCGCATCATCGGCGCCGGCATCATCCCGGGCGGCATGGAGATGATGGACCGTCCCGCCATCTACGCGGCCGAGGAATTCCTCCATGCGGGCTATCCGCTCGACGTGGAAGCGCTGCTCATCGTCGAGCTCGACGGCCCGCAGGCCGAGGTCGATCACCTGATCACGCAAGTGAGCGAGATCGCGACCGCCTGCCGCGCGACCACGCTCAAGGTCTCGACCTCCGAAGAGGAGCGCTTGTTGTTCTGGGCCGGCCGCAAGGCCGCATTCCCGGCGGTGGGACGCATCTCGCCCGATTACTACTGCATGGACGGCACCATCCCGCGCGCCAAGCTGCCGCTGGTGCTCTCGCGCATGCGCGAGATGTCCGAGCAGTATGGTTTGCGCGTCGCCAATGTCTTCCACGCCGGCGACGGCAACCTGCATCCGCTCATCCTCTACGACGCCAACAAGCCGGGCGAGCTCGACCGCGCCGAGGCCTTCGGCTCCGACATCCTGCGGCTCTGCGTCGAGGTCGGCGGCGTGCTCACGGGCGAGCACGGCGTCGGCGTCGAGAAGCGCGACCTGATGCCCGCGATGTTCAGCGAGATCGACCTGGCGCAGCAGCAGCGCGTGAAGTGCGCCTTCGACGACAAGGGCCTGCTCAATCCCGGCAAAGTGTTCCCGACGCTGCACCGCTGCGCCGAGCTCGGCCGCATGCATGTGCGTGGCGGCGCGCTGCCCTTCGCCGATATTCCGAGGTTCTGATTCCTCCATGAGCGACCTCCTGAAGCCGCGCGACGCCAAGGACGTCGAGGAGGCCGTCATCTCGGCCATCGCCGAGAAGCGGACCATCGAGATCGTCGGTCACGGCACCAAGCGGGGCATCGGCCGCGCCGCGCAGTGGGATCTCGGCCTCGACCTGTCGGCACTGTCCGGCGTCACGCAATACGAGCCGGAGGAGCTCGTGCTCTCGGCGCAGGCCGGCACGCCGCTCGCCGAGATCGAGGCCCTTGTCGCCGCGAAGGGCCAGGAGCTCGCCTTCGAGCCGATGGACTACGGGCTCATCTTCGGCCCAGGCACCGGCCGCGGCACCATCGGCGGCACGCTCGCCACCAATTTGTCGGGGCCGCGCCGGCTCAAGGCGGGCGCGGCGCGCGACCACTTCCTCGGCGTCACCGCGGTCTCGGGACGCGGCGAGACGTTCAAATCCGGCGGCCGTGTCGTGAAGAACGTCACGGGCTACGATCTCTGCAAGGTGCTGGCCGGCTCCTATGGCACGCTCGCGGCCATGACCGAGGTCAGCATCAAGGTGCTGCCGCGCGCCGAGACCGAGCAGACCGTGTTCGTCACCGGCCTCGAGGACGGCAACGCCATGCGCGCCATGAGCCTCGCCATGGGATCCTCGGCGGACGTCTCCGGCGCCGCGCATCTGCCGGGCCCGATCGCCTCGCGCGCCCTCGACGGCGCGACCGGCGGCCGTGCCATGACGGCCTTCCGCCTCGAAGGCGTGCCGCCCTCGATCGCGCAGCGCAAGTCGATCCTCGAAGGACTGCTCAAGCCCTTCGGCACCGTGGCGCAGATCACCGAAGGCGCCTCGCGCCGGCTCTGGCGCGCGGTTCGCGACGTCGCGCCCTTCGCGGCCGCCGGGCCTGCCGGCGGGCATGCCCTCTGGCGCATTTCCACGGTGCCCTCGCGCGGCC
>JAEYAU010000116.1 GCA_023404705.1 Pseudomonadota bacterium | reverse complement strand
GGCAGCGCGGCGGCGGCGTCCTGCACCCACCATGCGCCTTCCGCGAAGCCCGGCAGCAGCGTGATCGGACCATGCGCGACCGTGCGCACCGTGCCGGTCGGCAGCACGCGGCCGCGCAGGCGCTGCGCCCAGCTCTCGGCATCCGACTTCACGGTGAGATCGAGCGGCGGTTCCTGGCGCTGCGCCTCCGCGATGGCGCGCGCGGTCTCGGGGCCGTAGCTGCGCTCCCAGCGTGCGAGCAGCCACGCGGGCGTGTCAAGCAGGCTCGTGTCGAGCTCCGCGAGATCGGACGTGCCTTCGCGCGTGATCCGGCGCAGCACCGCGTTGACGAGTCCCGCATAGCGCGCCGCGCGGCGGTCGGCCTGCGCAAGGCGTACGCCGAGATCGACAGCCGCATGATCCGGCACATCGAGAAAGAGAACCTGAGCGGCGCCGAGCAAGAGGACGGTCTCGACGCGCGGCGCATCGGCCGGAAAGCCGCGATCGAGATAGCGCGCAAGCACATGGCGCAACGTGCCGAGGCGCCGCAGGCCGGTGGCGACGAGCTTGCGCATGAAGGCGCGATCACGCTCGGCGAGCGCCGCGATGCCGGGATGCGCGTCGGCGCCGTCGAGCATTTCGTCGAGCGGACGATGGCGGCGCAACACGCCTTCGAGGACTTCGATGGCGACGCGCCGCGCCGCGAGACCGGGAACGTCGGCAGGCGCTGCGCGCCGGGGTTGGACCATGGAAAAGGTTCTGCACTGTTGACGGACAGGGTGTAGGCCCGTTGCTAGGCAACGGGCCCACGATCTTTATCGTTCCACCCTACCGCGGCAGAGATGTGGTGAGACGCGAAATTCCCGGACGATCTGGTCGCTTATGCACAAGCGAGAGATCAGCCCCACGGACCGCGCGGCCGGCTCGCGCCGCCGCTGCCCCAAGGTCCACGCTGCGGCGTGCTCGCGCGCGGGGCCGCAGGGGTCGGCCGATAACCACCGCCGACCTGACCCATGAGCTGCTGCAGGGCCGCGATGCGGTTCTCGGTCGCGGGGTGCGTCGAGAACAGGTTGTCCATGCGCTGGCCGGACAGCGGGTTGATGATGAACATGTGTGCGACCGCAGGATTGCGCTCGGCCGTGTCGTTCGGGATCTGGTGCGCGGCCGCGTCGATCTTGCCGAGCGCGGAGGCGAGCCACATGGGATTGCCGCAGATCTCGGCGCCGCCGCGGTCGGCGGCGTATTCGCGCGTGCGGCTGATCGCCATCTGCACGATCATGGCGGCGATCGGCGCGAGGATCACCATGGCGAGCGTGCCGACGATTCCGAGGCCGTTGTTGTTCTCGCGGTTGCCGCCGAAGAACATGCCGAACTGCGCCAGCATCGAGATCGCGCCCGCGATGGTCGCGGTGATCGTCATGATCAGCGTGTCGTGATTCTTGATGTGCGCGAGCTCGTGCGCCATCACGCCCGCGACCTCCTCGCGGCTCAGCATGTTGAGCAGGCCCGTCGTCGCCGCAACAGCAGCGTGCTCCGGATTGCGGCCGGTCGCGAAGGCGTTCGGCTGCGGATTGTCCATCAGGTAGACGCGCGGCATCGGCAGACCGGCGCGCTGGCTGAGGTCGCGGATCATGCGCACGAAGTCGGGTGCGGTGCGCTCGTCGACCTCCTGCGCGCCGTTCATCGACAAGACCATCTTGTCGGCGTTCCAGTAGGCGAACAGGTTCATGCCGCCCGCGAAGACGAGCGCGAGCAGCATGCCGGTCTGACCGCCGATCAAGAAACCGACGCCCATGAACAGCGCGGTCATTCCCGCAAGCAGGATGGCCGTGCGCATGTAGTTCATTTGTCCCTCCGCGTGGTCGCGTCTCTGGTGTAGAGGCGCGACGTCCATGCATCACCGGAGCACATGGGATGCGGATATCATTCCTTCAAGCGGCGCGGCGTCGCGCCGCGGAAGCCGCGATAACTGCTTGACCCGGGCCACTGAAACGCCTTCACCAAGGCATGACCGAGAGCAAGCAGCCCGACCCGGCTCAATCCGGCGCGACCGGATCGGTTCCGGCCAAGCCGCTGACGCCGGCCGCCGAGCGCGCGCTCGCCGAAGCCGCTGCGCGACGCGTCGAAATCGACCGCAAGGCGGCCGAGCAGCCGAAGGAGCTCAACGGTCCCAAGGGGCCGGAGCCATCCCGCTACGGCGACTGGGAGCGGAAGGGGATCGCGAGCGACTTCTGAGGTCGCGGTGCTACGTTCCTATTGTGTTCTCGCCATGCGGCGGGTACCTTGCGACCATGTTCCTAAGGCCATGGTCCATCGGGAGAACCGGAGAACGGCGCCCGGGCGGGCTTGGCGCGTTCCTGTTCGTCATCGGCCTCGTGGTCGGCAGCCTGCTGATTGCGCCGAGGGTGCGGCTGCCGTCGAGCGATCCACTGGTCGCGGAGATCGTGCGCGGCTCCGGCACGCAGCCGGCGCAGCTCGTGCGCGTCATCGACGGCGACACCTTCGAGGCGCGGCTGCAGACCACAACGGGGCGAAGCGTCACCACGCGAGTGCGTCTGCGCAGCATCGATGCACCCGAGCTACAGGCGCGCTGCCGCGACGAGTACGACCGCGCGGTCGCGGCGCGCCGCGCGCTTGCCGCGATCCTGGCCGAAGGCGAGCTTCGACTGTCCAGCATCGGGCCTGACAAATACGCGGGCCGCATCGTGGCCGAAGCCGCGACGCGCCGCACGCCCGACGTCTCGCAGGCCATGCGCGCCGCCGGCCATGCCCGCTGGTATGCGGGCGGCGGGCGCGCAGGTTGGTGCTAGAAGGTCGGTGCTAGCTCTTGCTCAGTGCGTCACGACGACGGTCGTGCCGAGGCTGACGCGCTGATAGAGGTCGAGCACGTCCGCATTGTACATGCGGATGCAGCCGTAGGAGACGAAGCCGCCGACCGAGCCGGGGCGGTTGGTGCCGTGAATGGCGTATTCGCCGCCCGACAGCGTGAGCGCCGCGGCGCCCATGGGATTGCTCGGCACGCCGCCCGGGATCACGTCGGGCAGCGAGGGCTTGTCGCGCTTCACCTCGCGCGGCGGCGACCAGGCCGGCGCCAGATGCTTGCCGTCGATGACGGTCCGGCCCGCCCACTGCTTGCCGGCGCGGCCGACGCCGACCGGATAACGCACGGCGCGCCCGTCGCCCATCACGTAATAGAGCCGGCGCTCGCTGGTGCGCACCACGACGGTGCCGGGCGAGTAGTCGCCCTTGTAGGCCACGACTTCGCGGGCCTGCGTCGGGATCGACGCCAGGCTCGCGCCCGAAATGCCGGCCAGAATTGCAAAGCCGAGCCGAACTGCTCCACGCATGACAATCCTCCACGCTCACGCACGCGTCGGCGTCTTAGCTCCGGGCCGATTAAGGGAGTGTGCGAAGCGCCCCCGCCCCGTGCACCGATCGGTGATCAGCGTGAAAAAACAAACAAAGATTCCGCGACACGTCTACGGATCGGACGCCTGAAAAGCCCGTGTTCGTGCGGATTCCTGGGGAGGTGTTGCTTTCGTGTCGCGCCTGACGAGGGGTCAGGCAGCGCCACCCGTCATCTTTTCGGCGGTGGCGGCGCGAAGGGCGAGATCACGCAGCTCTCGTACCGGCCGAACCAGCGATAGCGGTTGCGCGCGACGAAGTCATAGAGCGGATCGCGCAGCCAATGGGGCAGCCAGTGGAACGCCCAGGTCCAGCGCCAACCGGGCAGCTCGCGGCCGATGCGTAGGGCGGCCTCGGACTTCACGTACCCATCGCCGTCGACGAACACCGCGAAGGTCTCGGGATCATCTGGATCGATCCCGAGGCTCTGCGCCAGCGGCCGCCCTTCGGGCGACTGGATCGACACGTAACGGAAGCGCCCTTCGTGATCGCGCTTCGCCACGAATCGACAGCCCGCATTGCAGATCACGCAGACGCCGTCGAACACGATGGTGATTTCGCGCGCCGTGGCGGAAGCATGGGAGGCAGTGGTCGGCCCGGCCTCCATGCTCCGCTCCTACGGGTGTTCGGCTACGCGCTCTTCTTGTTCTGCCGGTTGTGCACCAGGTCGTCGACGACCGCGGGATCTGCGAGCGTCGAGGTGTCGCCGAGGTTGGAGAAGTCATCTTCCGCGATCTTGCGCAGGATGCGGCGCATGATCTTGCCCGAACGGGTCTTGGGCAGGCTGGGGGCGAACTGGATGAGGTCGGGCGACGCGATGGCGCCGATCTCCTTGCGCACCCAGCCGACGAGCTCCTTGCGCAGCTCCTCGGTCGGCGTCTCGCCGGCCATCAGGGTCACATAGGCGTAGATGCCCTGGCCCTTGATGTCGTGGGGATAGCCGACCACGGCGGCCTCCGAGACCTTCGGATGCGCGACGAGCGCGCTCTCGACTTCGGCCGTGCCCATGCGGTGGCCCGAGACGTTGATCACGTCGTCGACGCGGCCCGTGATCCAGTAGAAGCCGTCCTCGTCGCGGCGGCAGCCATCGCCCGTGAAATACTTGCCCGGATAGGTCTTGAAGTAGGTGTCGACGAAGCGCTGGTGATCGCCGAACACGGTGCGCATCTGCCCGGGCCAGCTGTCTGCGATGCACAGATTGCCCGTGCAGGCGCCTTCGAGCACCTTGCCGTCCGCGTCGACGATCTGCGGCACGACGCCGAAGAACGGCCGCGTCGCCGAGCCGGGCTTGAGGCGCGTCGCGCCCGGCAATGGCGTGATGAGGATGCCGCCGGTCTCGGTCTGCCACCAGGTGTCGACGATCGGGCAGCGCTCGTCGCCCACCACGCGGTGGTACCACTCCCAGGCCTCCGGATTGATCGGCTCGCCGACGCTGCCGAGCAGGCGCAGCGAGGACCGGCTGGTCTTCTTCACGGGCGCATCGCCCGCCTGCATCAGCGCGCGGATCGCGGTCGGCGCCGTGTAGAAGATGTTGACCTTGTGCTTGTCGATCACCTCCCAGAAGCGCGACATCGACGGATAGTTCGGCACGCCTTCGAACATCAGCGTGGTCGCGCCGTTCGCGAGCGGTCCGTAGAGGATGTAGCTGTGGCCCGTGACCCAGCCGACGTCGGCCGTGCACCAGTAGATGTCGCCGTCGTGATAGTCGAACACGAGCTGGTGCGTCATCGCGACGAAGACCTGATAGCCCGCCGTGGTGTGCAGCACGCCCTTCGGCTTGCCGGTCGAGCCCGAGGTGTAGAGGATGAACAGCGGGTCTTCCGCGTGCATGTGCTCGCACGGGCACTCGTGGGTCACGACCTTCGCGGCTTCGTGATACCAGACGTCGCGCACCGGGTTCATGTCGACGGCGCCGCCGGTGCGGCGCACGACGATGACATGATCGACGCCGCCGACCTTGGCGATGGCGGCATCGGTGTTGGCTTTCAACGGAATCTTGCGGCCGCCGCGCAGGCCTTCGTCCGCCGTGATCACGACCTTGGAGCCGCAGTCCTCGATGCGGCCGGCGAGCGAATCCGGCGAGAAGCCGCCGAAGACGACCGAGTGGATCGCGCCGATGCGCGCGCAGGCGAGCATTGCGTAAGCCGCCTCGGGAATCATCGGCATGTAGATGGTGACGCGGTCGCCCTTCTTGACGTTGCGATTGCGCAAGATGTTGGCGAAGCGGCAGACCTCGTCGTGCAGCTCCTGATACGTGATGTGCTTCGACTCGGAGGGGTCGTCGCCTTCCCAGATGATCGCAGTCTGCTGCGCGCGCTTCGCGAGGTGACGGTCGATGCAGTTGTAGGCGACGTTGAGGACGCCGTCCTCGTACCATTTGATCGACACGTTGTCGGGCGCGTAGGAGACGTTCTTGATCTTGCTGGGCGCGCGATACCAGTGCAGGCGCTTCGCCTGCTCGGCCCAGAAGCCCTCGGGGTCCTTCACGGACCGCGCATAGAGGTCCCGATACTTCGCATCGTCGATGAACGCGCGCTTCGCCCAGTCCGACGGGATTTCGTAGATCTTGTCCGACATCACCACACCCTTGGCCGATATACCGCGGACCGGCATTGCGGCCCGGGGCTTCTTCTTGACCAAGGATTATGCGCTGCCGCTTTGATGCGGGACAAGGCGCAACCCGTCACACTTTGGTCTGGCTGTACCTCGCGCGGTTATGGGCTAAACCCCCATCCCCCCGACCACGGCGCCCATGACCAGCAGCACGAGCAGCCAGTGACCGGCGTCGATCACGGTGAGCATGAGCTTGCGTCCCGTGAAAGCGTTGTTCACCAGGATCGTGGTCAGGACGAGGCCGAGCCAGAGAAAGAGCGCCGAGATCACGCCATTGCGCAGCGTGACCTGCCCGGGTCCGAGATGGCCGATCACGCCCGCCAGCACCCAGGCCATTACGAGCTCGGCCAGGAAGGCGAGCACAAAGGGAAGCCAGGCGCGCGGCGTGCCCTTCAGCGCAGCCTGCTCGGCCCGGAAGGCCTCCATGGTCTTGCCCTGCGCGGTGACCCAGGGGCCTCCGAGCGCGCCGTACCAGACCGCGCCCGCGATCCAGCCCGCGATTGCGGCGAGCACGATCGCCAGATAGCTCATGCCTGCGAAGCTCATGCGTGTCCTCCCCCGGCAAACCCGCGGCAGTCTAACTGGCCCTATCTCAATCGCCACACCGCCGTGCGCTTGATGTCGTAGTCCTCGAGCTCGCGTGTGACCGGCACCGAATATTCGATGCACTTCTCGAGCCGGTCCTTCGGCAGATAGGCGCGGCCCGGATCGCCGATCAGCACGCGCGTGCCGTTCCGGGCATGTGCGTCGAGAAACGCGAGGGTGCGTGCTGCGGTGTCGCGCTCGTAGAAGAGGTCGCCGACCAGGATCACGTCGTAGCGTCCCGCGCTGACGGGCCGGTCGAGCAGGTCCTGCAACAGCACCTCGACATAGACGCCGTTCGCCTCGCCATTGAGCGCAATCGCGTGCTCCGCGAAGGCATCGATCTCGGCCGCCACCACGGGCGCGGCGCCGGCGAGCGCCGCCGCGATGGCGACGAGGCCGGACCCCGAGGCGAGATCGAGCACGCGCCCGGCCGCGATTTCATCGCGATGGTCCAGCACGTAGCGCGCGAGGGCCTGGCCGCCGGCCCAGGCAAAGGCCCAGTAGGGCGGCGGCAGGCCGATGGCGCCGAGCTCCCCCTCGGTCTTGTGCCAGAGAGGAACCGACTCGTCGGCGAGGTGAAGCCGGATCTCGGGCACGTGCGGAACGGGCCGCAACCGCGTGTTGGCGCGCACGAAATCCCGTCGCGACCCGGCCTCCGGGGAACCAACCGACATGGCGACGCTTTCCATAAGGCTCAGGTCCAGAGAGATGACATGGTGTACGCGCTCGAAATAGCGGTTTCGACCGATTTGCCGCCGCGATCCGCGCGGCGTGCCGACCGTGGCGCGCACCCATTACGGGCCATGCTCCGGCGCGTCGGCCTCAAATATGTCGAGAGCGATGCGCTCACCATCCGCCGCGAGCGGCGCGGCAAGGGCTTCGCCTACTACGACGCGGACGGGGACCTGATCCGCGACCGCGCGGTGATCAAGCGGCTCGCGAGCCTCGCGGTTCCTCCCGCCTACCGTGACGTCATGTATGCGGAAGACCCGCGCGCCCACTTGCAGGCGATCGGACGCGATGCCGCAGGGCGGCTGCAGTATCGCTACCACCCGGATTGGAACCATGTGCGCGAGACCCGCAAGGCGGCGCGGCTGGCGCGGCTAGTCGAGGTGCTGCCGCGGCTGCGGCGCGCGATCGGGCAGTATCTCGCGCGCGCCGAGGCTGACCGCGCCTTGGCGCTCGCCTGCATCATCGCCTTGGTGGACCGCACCGCGATCCGCGCGGGCTCCGAAACCTACTCGCGCCTCAATGGCACGCGCGGCGCCGCCACGCTGCTGAAATCCAATGTGAGCGTCGCGGGCAGCGCGATCACGCTCACCTTCAAGGCGAAAGGCGGACAGAGCGTGCGCAAGACGGTGCGCGACCGCCGCCTCGCCGCGGCCTTCGCGGTGCTCCGCGAGCTGCCCGGCAAACGCTTCTTCCAGTATCGCGACGCAGACGGCACCGTCCGGCAAGTGCGGCGCCGCGACGTCAATGCCTTCCTGCGCGAGATGGCGGGCTGCGCCATCACGCTGAAGGATTTCCGCACGCTGATGGCCTCGGCCGGCGTGCTCGAGGTGCTTTCGCAGACGGAGCCGGCGCCGAGCCAGCGGGCGCGGCGACGTCAGGTGCTCGAGGCGGTGCGCAAGGCCGCGGATCATCTCGCCAACACGCCGACGATCTGCCGCAAGAGCTACGTGCACGACAGCATCATCACGGCCTTCGAGGAAGGCGAGCTCGCCCGCTTCGCGGAAAAGTTCAAGAAGTCGCGCTCATCCTGCCTGCGCGAGCAGGTGCTGGCGGAAGTGATCACCGCGGCCGCCGCATAGGTCCCGCGCACGCTTCATGCTATGAGGGTGCTCCTTGCAGGAGCACCTATGCCCTCGATCAAGCCCGACCGCGTCCTCGGCGATCTCAACAAGCTGCGCACTTTCGGCACCTACAAGACCGGCGTCCATCGCCCGACCATGTCCGAACAGGATATCGCGGCGCGCGAATGGTTCGCGGAGCGCATGCGCGAGGCCGGGCTCGACACCACGATCGACGGCATCGGCAACATCCTGGGCAAGAGCCGCGCCAGCGGACCGAAGATGATCTCGGGCTCGCATCTGGAGAGCCAGAACCATGCGGGCTGGCTCGATGGGCCGCTCGGCATGGTCTACGCCCTCGAAGCGTCGCGCGCGATCAGCGAGGATCCGGCGTGCCGCGATCTCGGCGTCGACGTCGTCTCCTTCGTGGATGAGGAAGGGCATTTCGGCTCCTTCCTCGGCAGCCGCTCGTTCACGGGCCTGCTCACCGAGGACGATATCGACAAGGCCCGCAACCGCACGACCGGGCAGCCGCTACGCGAAGCATTGCAGGCCGCCGGCTATGCGGGGAGGCCGCGCGTCGCGCTGGAGCCCGAGCGCTACAAGGGCTTCATCGAGGCGCATATCGAGCAGGGCGACACGCTCGAGCAGTCAGGCGAGCGCATCGGCGTGGTCACGGCCATCGTCGCGATCTGGCAATATCGCATCACGGCGGAGGGTGAGCAGAACCACGCGGGCACCACCAGCATGACGCGGCGGCGGGATGCGGGCGTCGCGCTGGTGCGCCTGCTCGCCGCGATCGACAAGCGCTTTCCCGAAGTGGCGGGGCCGCGCAGTGTCTGGACCGCGGGCCGCATCACGCTCGATCCCGGCCAGCCGAGCATCATCCCGGGCCGGGCCGAAGCGCTGTTCCAGCTGCGCGATGCCGACCCGGACGTGCTCGACCGCATGCACGCGACGCTGCACGAGCTGGTCGATGCCGCGAACCGTAACAGCCGCTGTCCGCTGACGCTGGACCGGCTCAGTGCTTCGACGCCGGCGCGCATGGACGAGAAGCTGATGACGGCGCTCGACACGGCCGCCGAGCGCCACGCGCCCGGCAAGCATCGCCGCATGCCGAGCGGCGCCGGCCACGACGCGCAGTTCATGGCGCGCAAGCTCCCGGCCGCCATGATGTTCGTGCCGAGCATCGGCGGCATCAGCCATCACTGGACCGAGAACACCAGCGACGAGGACATCGTGCTCGGCGCGCAGGTGTTCGCCGACGCGATCGCGGGGGCGTTGAAGGGATAGGAGTGCTTCTGCGCAGCAAGCTCGTAACCAGACCCGTCATCCTGAGGTGCGAGGGCTCGTCGCGTAGCGGCGAGCGCGAGCCTCGAAGGATGAACGGCCGAGGTGGCGCAGCGTGCACGTGGAGAGGCCCGGGCCGTCGCCCTTCGAGGCTCGCGCTTCGCGCGAGCGCCTCAGGGTGACGGATGATAGGTCATCCTGCCGGTCTACGCTTTCACCCCGCCCATCTTGCAAATGGCCTTCCACTCGTCGGCGGTCACGGGCTGCACCGAGAGGCGCGAGTATTTCACCAGCGCCATGTCCTTGAAGCGCGCATCGGCCTTGATGGTGGCGAGCGAGACGGGCTGCGGCAGCGGCGCGACCGCCTTGAAGTCGACGCAGACGAAGACGCCGGTCTTGTCGGTCGGATCCGGATAGCTCTCGCGGATCACCTCGACGATGCCGACAATGTCCTTGCCGGTGCCCGAATGATAGAAGAAGGCGCGATCGCCCTTCTTCATGTCCTCCAGGTTCTGCCGCGCCGTGTGATTGCGCACGCCGGTCCACGGCTCGCCTTTGGCGCCGCGCTTCACCTGATCGTCCCACGAGTAGGTCTCGGGCTCGGACTTCACCAACCAGTACGCCATGGTCATCCCTCGGCTCTGAAGGGTCTGGTCAAGAGTGACTCGATCGCGCCGTCCACGTCGAGGCGGCCGTCGAGCACGGCCGCGACGGCGGCCGAGATCGGCATGTCGACATCGCGTTCGGCTGCGAGCTCGACCATGACGGCGGCCGTGAAGGCGCCTTCGGCAAGCTTGCCTTGCTGCTGCACCTCGGCGAGCGACTTGCCGGCGCCGAGCGCGAGGCCGAGCGAGAAGTTGCGCGACTGCTCGCTCGCGCAAGTGAGGATGAGATCGCCGAGGCCGGAGAGGCCCGTCAGCGTCTCGGGGCGCGCGCCGAAGGCGCGGCCGAAGCGCATCAGCTCGGCGAAGCCGCGCGTGATCAAAGCGGCCGCGGCGCTGGCGCCGAGCTTTCGGCCTTGCACGATGCCGGCCGCGATGGCGAGCACGTTCTTGGCGGCGCCGCCGATCTCGACGCCGCGCACATCGGTCGTGTGATAAGGGCGGAAAGTAGCGGAGCCGAGCGCGTGCGCAAGCGCGACGGCGCTGCGCTCGTTCTCGCAGGCGAGCGTCACGGCCGTGGGGAGTCCGCGCGCGACTTCTTCGGCGAAGCCCGGGCCCGAAAGGATCGCGGCCTCGGCCTGCGGCAATGCGTCGGCGATCACCTCGGTCATGAAACGATGCGTGCCGCGCTCGATGCCTTTGGCGCAGGCGACCACCGCTGTCCCTTCGCGCACGACGTCCAGCAGCGAAGCCGCGACCGAGCGCATCTGCTGCGAGGGCACGGCGAGCAGCACCACGTCGGCTTCGGCGACTTCGCTCAGGGCCGCGGTCGCGATGATCCGCTCGTCGAGCTTGAAACCGGGCAGGCGCGGGCTCTCGCGCGTCTCCGTGATCGTGACGACGGCTTCCGCATCGCGCGCCCAGAGCGTGACGCCGCAGCCGGCGCGCGCCGCCACGGTGGCGAGCGCGCTGCCCCAGGCGCCAGCACCGACGACCGCGATGCTTTCGAGATTCATGTCAGGACGCCTCGGCCGGCGCTTCGAGCGGCCAGCGCGCGCGCGGCGCGACCTCGAGCGTGTCGGTGAGCCCGAGCGCGAGCCGCTCGCAACCCGCCCAGGCGATGATCGCGCCATTGTCGGTGCAAAGCTCGATCGGCGGGGCGACCAGCACGGTGCTCGCTTCGTAGGCGACACTCGTCAGCACGCGGCGGATTTCCGTGTTGGCCGCGACGCCGCCCGCCACCACCAGGGCGGTCGGCCCGCCGAAGCGCTCGCGGAACACGCGCAGGCCCGCGCGCAGCCGGTCGCCGACCACGTCCACGACCGCCGCCTGGAACGAGGCGCAGAGATCCGCGACGTCCTGCTCGCTCAGTGGCGCGATCTTCTCGGCTTCGAGCCGCAGCGCGGTCTTCAGGCCCGAGAGCGAGAAGTCCGCGTGCGCGCGGCCGAGCAGCGGGCGCGGCAGCATGAAGCGGTGCGGGTCGCCGCGCGTCGCCTCGCGCTCCACGTGCGGGCCGCCCGGATAGGGCAGGCCAATGAGCTTCGCGGTCTTGTCGAAGGCCTCGCCGAGCGCGTCGTCGATGGTGGTGCCGATGAGCGCATAGCGGCCGACGTCGAGCACGGCGACGATCTGCGTATGTCCGCCCGAGGCGAGGAACAGGCAGTATGGAAACGGCGTTTGATCCGTGAGCCGCGCCGTCAGGGCGTGAGCCTCCAGATGATTGACAGCGATCAATGGCCGCTCTGCCACCAGTGCTATGGCCTTGGCGGTGGTGAGACCGACGATGACGCCGCCGATGAGCCCGGGCCCGGCCGCAGCCGCGATACCGTCGAGCGCACCGAACGGCAGCTCGGCTTCGACCATCGCCTTGGCGATCACGTAATCGAGGGTCTCGACATGGGCGCGCGCCGCGATCTCGGGAACGACGCCGCCGAACACGGCATGCTCGGATTGCGAGAGCACCACGTTGGAGACGATCTCGCCGCGCCCATCGTCGTGGCAGCGCACGACCGCGGCGGCGGTCTCGTCGCAGGTCGTCTCGATGCCGAGAATGAGCATCACTCCACCGCGTCTTCCAGGCCTGCGATCCGCGCTTTCGCGGACGGCGGCTGGTCCCTATGATCGCGCCCCGCCCATCCGGTAGCATTGTGAGGTTCCATGGCGCAATCTTTCGTCCTGCGCATCGGCACGCGCGGCAGCCCGCTCGCGCTGGCGCAGGCCCGCATGGTGCGGGCGCGCCTGGCGGCCGCACTCGGCTGTGACGTCGAAGCGATCGAGATGCGCGTGATCCGCACCTCGGGCGACCGCATTCAGGACCGGCCGCTGTCGGAAGCCGGCGGCAAGGGGCTCTTCACCAAGGAGATCGAGGAGGCGTTGCTCGCCAACGAGGTCGATCTCGCGGTGCATTCATCCAAGGACATGCCGACCGTGCTGCCGGATGGGCTCGGCCTCGTCGCCTGCCTGGAGCGTGAGGACGTGCGCGACGTGTTCATCAGCCGCCGCGCCAAGAGTTTTGAGGAGCTGCCCGCGGGCGCGGTCGTCGGCAGCGCGTCGTTGCGGCGGCAGGCGCTGGTGAAGCGGCTGCGGCCGGATCTATCGGTGATCAATTTCCGCGGCAATGTGGAGACCCGGCTGCGCAAGCTCGACGCCGGTGAGGTGGACGCGACGCTGCTCGCGCGCGCGGGCCTCAACCGCCTTGGCCTTGCGGATGCGGCGACCGCCACACTGTCGGTGGACGATTTCCTGCCCGCGGTCGGCCAGGGCGCGGTGGGCATCGAGACGCGCCTGGATGATGCGCGCACACGCGACATGGTGGCGAAGATCGATCATCCGGACACAACGACCGCTGTCGTATGCGAGCGCGCCTTCCTCGCGGTGCTGGACGGCTCGTGCCGCACGCCGATCGCCGGATATGCGACGCTCGACGGCGACGCGCTGCGCTTCCGCGGCATGATTTTGCGGCCGGACGGCAGTGAATTTTTCGAGACCAGCCGGGCCGGTGCGCGCCGCGATGCGGCGGCGCTCGGTGCTGATGCAGGAAGCGAGCTCAAGGGTCGCGCGCCCGCAAACTTCTTCGCCCCCTGACATGCGGCTCCTCGTCACGCGTCCCGAGCTCGACGCACAACGCACCGCCGAGACGCTGCGCGGGCGCGGCCACGCGGCGGTGCTCGCGCCATTGATGCGCATCGAGTCGATCTATGCGGATCTCGGTCCGGGGCCCTGGGCCATGGTGCTGCTCACCAGCGCCAATGCGGCGCGCGCAATCGCGACTCATCCGCGCATGCCCGAGATCGCGGGCCTGCCGACCCTCGCGGTCGGGGCGCATAGCGCGGACGTCGCGCGCGGGGTCGGGTTCCGTGACGTCACCTCGGCCGATGGCGCGGCGCCGGATCTCATCCGCATCACGGCGGCGCGGGCGCTGGCGCCGCACCTGCGCGTGCTCTACCTCGCGGGACAGGACCGCGCGCACGATATCGGTCAGGAACTCGGCGCTCAGGGAATCGAGGTTCGCACCGTGGTGGTCTATCGCGCAGTGCCTGTCCGCCGGCTCGCGGACGACGTGCTGACCGCGCTGGCCGTCGGGCGCGTCGACGGCGCGCTGCACTATTCCCGGCGCAGCACGACGACGCTGCTTCAGGCCGCGGCGGTGGGCGGGGTGCTTAACGCGGTGCTCAACCTCGCGCACTACTGTCTCTCCTTCGAGATCGCCACATTGTTGCGCGACGCGGGTGCCAAACGCATGCAAGTCGCGTCCCGGCCTGACGAATCGGCCTTGCTCGAGCTGATCCCCGTGGCCTGAGCGTTGTGGATGCGGCCGGTCCGCAGTATTCGGTGCACGGGGGGTTTTCGAATGGAGAGGCAGCATGGCGAGCCGCGATGACAGCCCGACCCCGCCCGGGGGCCGCCGGCGCCGGCCGCCGCCCACGATTGATCTGAAGGCGCAGGAGGTTGCGGCCGAGCCGCAGGCGACTGAGACCGAGCCGCAGCAGGGCGAACCGCAGGCCGAAATGACCGAAGCTGCTGCCGAGACTCCGGAGTCTTCTCCTGTGGTTCCGCCGTCCGAAGAAGCATCGCCGGGGCAGTCCGCATCGATGGCGGATACGCCACCCGAGAGTGCGCTGTCCGAGGGCCCGGCGCCCGAGACTCCGATGTCCGAGCCCGCGCAGGAACCGAGCTTCGCGCGCGATCCCGAGCCTCCGCCGCCCGCTCGGCCGTCGGCATGGGCGCCGATCGCGGCCGGGCTGGTGGGTGCGGGCGCCACGGCGGCGCTGTTCCTGGCGCTGTGGAGCTTCGGCGCCTTCGCGCCGAATGATGCGGCGCTCAATGCCAAGGTCGCGGGCCTGGAGAGAGAATTGCGTGCTGTCGGTTCGCGGCCGGCTGCCGCGCCCGACTCGCGCGCGCTGAACGAGCTGACCGCCCGCGTCGAGGCGGCCGAGCAGGCGACGCGCCGCCTCGCCGACGTCGAAACGCGCCTTGGCCGTGCCGAGACCGCCGCGAAGGCGCCGCAAGCA
>JAEYAU010000108.1 GCA_023404705.1 Pseudomonadota bacterium | reverse complement strand
TGTGTGCGGGCGGTTGCGCCGGCGAGCGCCGCGAGCGCGGCGCGACGAGTGAGCATGGACGTCCTCCGAATGCGAGGCTTGGTGCCTGGTCTTGCGGGATCATAGCGCGCCAGGCATGGCGCGTCGCCGCGCCCGTCAGGCGGCGTGCGAGAGGCCATGCGGCGCCGCGAGATCGTTCATGGCGCGGCGCAGGACCAGGAGGGTCACGGCCAGCATGGCGAGCACGCCAAGCGGAATCAGCGTGTGCTCGGCGACGGTGCGCGTCACCAGGGGCACGAGCCAGAGAGCAGCGAGCGCGCTCGCCTCCCACGGCTTGAAGCCGCGCGCGAAGCCGTCGACCGTGAGGAATGCGATCGCGGGTGCGAGCACCATCATGTCGTAATCGAGGCTGTAGGGCGTGGCCAGAATGGCCGCGAGACAGAGCGCGGCAGCCTTGAGTCGGAACGACGTGGCGCTGCGCCAGAGCCAGACCAGCATGGCGGCAAGGCCGAGCGTGACGGCGAACTGGATCGCATAGGCGACCGCGATCGGGCTGCCCCAGGCGCGCGCCCAGGAGAAGACGCTCTGGATCTTGTGCCAACCGGTGCCGCCGGCTTCGAGCACGACCGTGCGCGTGAACTCGGTCGAAGTCAGGAAGGCGCGCCAGACGTCGGTGCCGAAGGCGAGCGTCGCGGCGGCCGCGAGGGCGAGGACGGCGGCGCCCGCCGCCGCGAAGGCGCGCCAGCGCCCCGTTGCGGCGAGCACCAGTGGGATCATCAGACCGAACTGCGGCTTGTAGGCGAGCAGGCCGAACAGCAGACCGGCGAGCACCGGCCGGCGATCGAGCAGCACCAGGCCCGCGCCCATCAGGGCGGCGGTCAGGAAGCCGTTGTGGCCGTGGCCAAGATTGATGAACACGGCCGGATAGGCGAGGGCGAGGAGCAGCCAGGGCCGCTCGCTTTCCAGAGGGCCCGAGGTCCGCGTCAGCGGATCCGTGATGGCGCGGATCGCGGCCAGGTAGAGGAGCAGGGTCGCGGCCTGCCAAGCGAACAGCGCGAGGCCATAGGGCAGGAGCGCCAGCGCGCCGGCGAGGAACAGGAAGAAGGGCGGATAGTGCCAGCCGTAGAACGGGGTCGCGTTGCTGAAGATCACCTTCTCGCGCGCGTGCTGCAGGGCCGGATCGAAGGCGGCCGCGGCCTTGCCTTCCAGGACATAGGTCCCGGCCGCGTAGACATTGGAGAAATCGGTCCCGAGCGGGCGGCCCTGGTAGTCATTGAGCCCGTCCGACGTGGCGAGCAGATAGGCGAGGCCGGCGAGCGAGGCGACCAGCACGGCGAGCGCCCACAGCCGGATGCGCTGGCGTGTCAGCCAGGTGCCGTTCCGCAGGGTCTCGATCAGGCCGGTCATGGGCTCTCCGTGCGCGGCGCCAGCCTAGGCGCAATCGGCTAACGGATGGTGTTCATGGCGTTAACGACCGCCCGCCGGGCGGGCTGCGGCAACCATCACAGCCGTTGATTGTCGCATCACGGATTGAGGCTT
The DNA here is from genome assembly GCA_023404705.1 of Pseudomonadota bacterium. Taxonomy (GTDB): domain Bacteria; phylum Pseudomonadota; class Alphaproteobacteria; order Rhizobiales; family Xanthobacteraceae; genus FEB-22. The sequence goes on along the minus strand of JAEYAU010000108.1, from coordinate 19,270 downwards.
GCCGGACTGGGCCCGGACCTTTACGACGGGCGCGCCCGAGCGGCCCCGTCTGGCCCGGACTCGGGCGCGACTCGCAGCCAGAATTGGAGCCACTCATGGGTTTTCTCGCGGACTCACTCGCGCGCATCAAGCCGTCGGCCACCATCGCGGTGACGGACAAAGCGCGCGCGCTGAAAGCCGCGGGGCGTGACGTGATCGGGCTCGGCGCTGGCGAGCCGGACTTCGACACGCCGGAGAACATCAAGGAAGCCGCCAAGAAGGCGATCGACCAGGGCAAGACCAAGTACACCGCGGTCGACGGCATCCCGGAGCTGAAGGCCGCGATCGCGCGCAAGTTCAAGCGCGAGAACGCCCTCGAGTACAAGCCGAGCCAGATCACGGTCGGCACCGGCGGCAAGCAGGTGCTCTACAACGCGCTGATGGCGACCATGAACCCGGGCGACGAAGTGATCATCCCGGCGCCCTATTGGGTGAGCTATCCCGACATGGTGCTGCTCGCCGGCGGCACGCCGGTGACGGTCGACACCACGATCGAGGACGGCTTCAAGGTGAAGCCCGCCGCGCTCGAGAAGGCGATCACGCCGCGCACCAAGTGGATCATCCTCAACTCGCCGTCGAACCCGTCGGGCGCCGCCTATACGCGCGCGGAGCTCAAGGCGCTCACCGACGTGCTGGTGAAGCATCCGCATGTGTGGGTGATGACCGACGACATGTACGAGCACCTGGTCTACGACGACTTCGTGTTCACGACGCCGGCGCAAGTGGAGCCGTCGCTCTACGAGCGCACCCTCACCGTGAACGGCGTCTCGAAGGCCTATTGCATGACCGGCTGGCGCATCGGCTATGCGGGCGGGCCCGAGCCGCTGATCAAGGCGATGGCGACCATCCAGTCGCAGTCGACCTCGAACCCGAGCTCGATCTCGCAATGGGCCTCGGTCGAGGCGCTCGACGGTCCGCAGGACTTCATCCCGCGCAACAACAAGATGTTCAAGGAGCGGCGCGACCTCGTGGTCTCGATGCTCAACCAGGCGAAGGGCATCCACTGCCCGAAGCCGGAGGGCGCGTTCTACGTCTATCCGTCCTGCGCGGGCACGATCGGCCGGACCGCGCCGTCGGGCAAGAAGCTCGCGGGCGACGAGGACTTCGTCACCGAGCTGCTCGAGGCCGAAGGCGTCGCGGTGGTGCAGGGCTCGGCCTTCGGCTTCGGCCCGGCCTTCCGCATCTCCTATGCGACCAAGACCGAGGACCTCGAGGAAGCCTGCCGCCGCATCCAGCGCTTCTGCGGCAATCTTTCCTGAGCATCGGCGGCGGGGGCTGCCGCCGCCTTCTCGGGCCATCACATCTCGACTACCATCGCGCAATCTCAACCGAGGGGGAATCCCATGCGTCTTTCGCGCGTTCTCGTCGCCACATTGGTCGCGGTCGGCCTCAGCGCCGGTGCCGCGGCCGCCCAGCAGCGGGTTCAGACCGGAACGCTCGCCTGCGACGTGTCGGCCGGACTCGGCCTCATCGTCGGCTCGCAGCGGCAGATCAACTGCGTCTATAATCCGGGGATCCCGGGCCTGCCGATCGAGCAATATATCGGCCAGATCACCAAGGTCGGCCTCGACCTCGGCGTGACGACGCCGGGCCAGCTCGTCTGGGCCGTGTACTCGCCGACCACGAGCCGCTTCACGGGTGCGCTCGCCGGCAATTATGCGGGCGCCACCGCGGAAGCGACCATCGGCGCCGGCCTCGGCGCCAATGTGCTGGTCGGCGGCTCCGACCGCACCGTGGCGCTGCAGCCGCTCTCGATCCAGGGCCAGGCCGGCCTCAACGTCGCGGCCGGCATCGCCGAGATCCAGCTGCGCTACCTGCCGCCGCGCTGATCGCGCCGGCCAGCGTCTCTCCACGAACGGCGGCGCCTAGCGCCGCCGTTTGCGTTTCGGCGTCGCGTGATCATCGAAATGCAGGCTGAGCGGACAGAGCTGCCGAGCGGGTTCCGCGCCTGCAAATCGACAGGCCTCCCTTCTCATTCGGACTCTTGCCAATCCCCCCTCGACCCTGAAACGATGTCGTCAACGGGCCGCAAAAAGGCCCGGAGGTAACGGTAGAGCTTGACGCTGTTCTGATCGGCGACCGGTGCCCATCCCGGAAACGTCCGGGACCAGAGCCTCGCCGGCGGACGCGCTGAGCCATCAGGGCGGATCGAGGAGGCACATCATGGCGCAGAACGGCACGAGTCCCAGGGGTCCACGGTGCATCGCGCTGGTGGGCCCGTTCCAGAGCGGCAAGACCACGCTCCTCGAAGGAATTCTCGCGCGCACCGGCGGGGTGCAGCGCCAGGGCACGGTGGAGGCTGGCACTACGGTCGGCGACGGCTCGCCGGAAGCGCGCCATCACAAGATGAGCGTCGAGCTCTCGGTCGCCACCACGACCTTCCTCGACGACAACTACACTTTCATCGACTGCCCGGGCTCGGTCGAGTTCGTGCACGACATGCGCGCCGTGCTGCCGGCCGTGGATGCGGCCGTGGTGGTGTGCGAAGCCGACGAGCGCAAGGTGCCGCAGCTCCAGCTGGTGCTGCGCGAGCTCGAGGCGCTCGGCATTCCGCGCTTCCTGTTCCTCAACAAGATCGACAAGGCCGACAAGCGCGTGCGCGAGACGCTGGCGCTGCTGCAGCCCGCCTCGAGCGTGCCGCTGGTGCTGCGGCAGATCCCGATCTGGAAGAACGAGATCATCATCGGCTTCGTCGATCTCGCGCTGGAGCGGGCCTTTGTCTACAAGGAGCACGCGCCGTCCGAGGTGGTCGAGCTCGAAGGAGACAACCTTTCGCGCGAGAAGGACGCGCGCTTCACCATGCTGGAGAAGCTCGCCGACCACGACGACGAGCTGATGGAGCAGCTGCTCGAGGACATCCCGCCGCCGCGCGACAAGGTGTTCGACGATCTCGCCAAGGAGCTGCGCGAGGGCGTGATCTGCCCGGTGCTGATCGGCTCGGCGACGCGCACCAACGGCGTGCTGCGCCTGTTGAAGGCCTTGCGCCACGAGGCGCCGGGCGCCGGCGACACCGCCAAGCGCCTCAACGTCCCGGCGAACGGGGACGCGATCGGCTACGTGATGAAGAGCCTCAACACGGCGCATGGCGGCAAGATGTCGATCACGCGCGTGCTCGCGGGCCAGATCGGCGAAGGCACGACGCTGAACACGCCGCACGGGGAGGCGGGGCGTGTCTCCGGCGTGTTCAAGCTGGTCGGACAGCAGAGCGAGAAGCGCGGCCCCGCGGGCGCCGGCGAGACGGTGGCGCTCGGCAAGCTCGACGGCGCCAAGACCGGCGACACGGTGACGGCCGGCAAGACCGCGCATCCGGCGCTGGTCGAGATCGCGCCCTATGCGCCGGTGCTCGCGATCGCGATTTCGGCCAAGGAGCGCAAGGACGACGTGAAGCTCGGCCAGGCGCTCAACAAGCTGATCGAGGAGGATCCCTCGCTCACGGTGGTGCACAATCCCGAGACCCACGAGGTGATCGTCTGGGGCCAGGGCGAGATGCACCTGCGCGTCGCCACCGAGCGGCTGGCGCAGCGCTTCGGCGTCGCGATCGATACGCGGCGGCCGAGCGTCGGCTACCGCGAGACGATCCGCAAGCCGGTCACTCAGCGCGGCCGACACAAGAAGCAGTCCGGCGGCCACGGCCAGTTCGGCGACGTGGTGGTCGACATCAAGCCGCTGCCGCGCGGCTCCGGCTTCCAGTTCGACGAGCAGATCACGGGCGGCGTCGTGCCGCGCAATTACATTCCATCCGTGGAGGAGGGCGTGGTCGAGGGGCTGAAGCACGGGCCGCTCGGCTTCCCGGTCGTCGACGTGGCCGTGACGCTCACGGACGGCTCGTACCATACGGTGGATTCTTCCGACATGGCGTTCCAGCTCGCCGGGCGGCTCGCGGTGCATGAGGGCCTGCCGAACTGCCAGCCGGTCCTGCTCGAGCCGATCCACTCGGTCGAGATCGTCTGCCCCTCGGAGGCGACCGCGAAGATCAACGCCATCCTCTCGGGCCGGCGCGGTCAGATCCTGGGCTTCGATACCCGCGAGGGCTGGCCCGGCTGGGATACGGTCAAGGCCATGCTGCCGGAGTCCGAGATCGGCGACCTGATCATCGAGATCCGCTCGGCGACCGCCGGCGTTGGAACTTTCACATCGCGGTTCGATCATATGTCCGAGCTGACCGGCAAGCAGGCCGACCAGATCGTGGCTGCACGCCGGGCCGCGGAATAGGAATTCGGCAGGCTCAGACAGGTCTTGGAGGGCGGGCGCCGCCCTCGCGCACGTTCCGCGGAAGTTCCACGGGACGGTACGCAGTTTTATCCCCCGGGAAACGAAAGGCGGCTGTTAGACGGCGTTAATGAATGACGGCTAGTTTTTTTGCTTATTCCCGATGGATCAAATTGGACGGGATGCGATTAGCGCCAGCCAATGGTCGATACCGCGAGACAAGCTGACGACAGCCTCCAGGCGCCCGACCCCGGTTTGGCAGCGCCGGCGCGCTCAAGCGCGCCCGAGGAGCCGGTCTGCTTCGTTGTCGATCCGAAGCCGGGCATCCGCGGTCTTGTGAGCAATGTCTGCAGCGAGCTGGGGCTTCGCGTCGATCAGTTCGACCGTCTCCCCGCGATGATGGAGACCGGCAAGCGGCGCAAGCCCGACCTGATCTTCCTCGAACCTGCAATCGATGGTGCCGACGGCGAGCAGGCAATCCAGTATCTGATCGCGGCCGACTTCCGCTGCCCGATCCAGCTCATGAGCGGCCTCAATGCGGTGCTCACCGAGGAGATCCGCCGCCTCGGCATGCGCAGCGGGCTCGCCATGCTGCCGGTGCTGCAGAAGCCGTTCCGCCAGCTGGCCGTGCGCCGCATCGTGCAGGAGCTTGGCCTGCGCCGCGACTTCCTCTCGACCGTGAATGTGAGCCTGAGCGAAGTGCTCAAGCGTGGCTGGCTCGAGCTCTGGTATCAGCCGAAGATCGATCTGCGCGGCCGCATGTTCGCGGGTGCCGAAGGCTATGTGCGCGCGCGGCACCCGGAGCACGGCGTGCTGCCGCCTGACAGCATCCTCGAGCGCGCCGATCCGGCCGAGATGCTGACGCTCACCCAGCACGTGCTGATCACGGCGCTGCGCGACTGGTCGACCTTCGCGGGCGTCGGCGTGCCGATCCGTTTCTCAATCAATGTGCCGGCCTTCGTCCTGAACCGGCTGCCGATCGCGAGCATCATCGCGGAGGAGCGGCCGAAGGCCGCCAACTGGCCCGGCCTGATCCTCGAGGTGAACGAGGACGAGATCGTGACCGACATTTCGGTGGCGCAGAAGCTCGCGAAGGTGCTCAAGCCGCACAATGTCGACATGGCGATCGACGATTTCGGCCGCGCCTATTCGTCGCTCGCGCAGCTCAAGGACATGCCCTTCAGCGAGCTGAAGATCGACCGCAGCTTCGTGGCGAACTGCGATTCCGACCGCATGAACAGCGGACTGTGCGAGACCATCATCGAGCTCGCCCACCGCTTCGGCATCAAGGCGGTTGCCGAAGGCATCGAGACGGCCGCGGAGCTCAAGGCGCTGCACAAGATGGGCTGCGACTACGGCCAGGGGTATCTGTTCGCCCGGCCGATGCAGCGCGACCATTTCATCAAGCTTCTGCGCGAGCGCGGCCGCGGCAAGCCGGCGGCCTGACCTCTTCCCCCGACCTGCAACTTGCCGCCGCCCCTGGCGCACCGTACCTCTGGGGGGCCGAGGCACGTCGGTTCCCGGGAATGGGATGTGCCTCCGATTGTTTGACTGACATATAGTATCGTCGGCGAACGCTTCGCCGGAATGTGGGGAAACGGCCCAATGCACATCATTCGTCGCAGAGGATGGGAGCTGCCCGAGCGCCTCGCCACGCCCGAATCCGTGTTCTTGAATCGCCGCGCCTTTCTCAACGGTGCGGCGAGCGTCGCGGCCGCCCTGGCTGTGCCGCAGGCCGCGCAGGCGCAGCGCATCGCCGATCTGCCGGACCCGACCCGAGATCTTTATCCGGCCCGGCGCAACGCGGCCTTCCAACTCGACCTGCCGATCACCGACGAGGCGATCAACAACGGCTACAACAATTTCTACGAATTCGGCTCGTCGAAGAACATCGGACGCGCCGCGCAGGCGCTCAAGCTGCGGCCCTGGATGGTCAGGATCGACGGCATGGTCGAGACGCCGATCGACATCGGCATCGACGATCTCATTCGCAAGATGACCCTCGAGGAGCGCGTCTATCGGCATCGCTGCGTGGAAGCATGGTCGATGGTGATCCCGTGGACTGGCTTCCCCTTCGCGAAGCTCGTCGAGCTTGCGAAGCCGCTGGCGTCGGCGACCTATGTGCAGATGCAGACATTCCAGGATTCGGCGATCGCGTCGGGGCAGCGCCAGACCTGGTATCCGTGGCCCTACACCGAAGGGCTGACCCTCGAGGAGGCGAAGAACGAGCTCGCCTTCCTGGTGACGGGCACCTATGGCAAGCCGGTGTCGAAGCAGATGGGCGCGCCGCTGCGCCTCGCGGTGCCGTGGAAGTACGGCTTCAAGTCGATCAAGTCGATCGTGCGCTTCACCTTCACGGACAAGCGGCCGAAGAGCTTCTGGGAAACGTTGCAGGCGGCCGAATACGGCTTCTGGGCCAATGTGAATCCCGAGGTGTCGCATCCGCGCTGGAGCCAGGCGACCGAAGAGGACATCGGCACCAAGCAGCGGCGTCCGACGCTGCTCTACAACGGCTACGGCGCGCAGGTCGCGCATCTCTACAAGGATCTCGGCGACGAGCGGCTCTGGGCCTGACGCGCGGCCGAGCCGCGAAGCGCAAAAGAAAAACGCCGGGCCGTGAGGCCCGGCGTAGTCGTGGGGGGGGGCGGGCGGCCGTAGTCGTGTCGGCACAGGGCCGACTCACCTTCCAGAGGGGAACAGCTGGCTGCATCGCGGTCGCCACCTGGGAGGATCAGCGACCCGTTGCCTACAGCGCACTTGGATAATGCGGTGCGTCGGCATCAGGAACAACACGGACCGGGACATGTCAGCCATGCGGGTGTCGCAACGCCATTTATCCATGTGGTTGCGCGCGCTTCTGCGCGACACACCGACACATCCGCGTGTCGGATTGCGCACACCGCGATCACGAGGCATCAGTTCTTTTGGGTTTTTGCGTCGTTTCGTGACTAATCGCGTCGCGCGCGTGCGCATTGCGCGCATGGCAGCACAGACTTAAAGCGCGTTCAGAAATTCCATTGCTGCGCTTTCGACGAGGAAGTCGCAAAACACCTGAATCAGAAATTCCACTGCTGAGCTTTCGCGACCAGGAAGTCGCGAAACACCTGGATGCGCGCCACCGACTTGAGCTCTTCCGGATAGACGAAATAGGCGTCGAACTGGAACGCCTCCTGGTCGCTGAAGAGCTGCACCAGGCCGCCATTCTCCTCGACCAGGTAGTCCGGCAGCATGGCGATGCCGAGGCTGCGCTGGGCGCCGCGCAGCAGGCCCAACACCGTGTTGATCATCAGGAAGGGCGTGCGCCCACCGCGGCCGTCGCGGCCCGCGTCGATCAGCCAGTTCGCGGTCTGCAGATAGCTCGGCACCGTGCCGCCGAGCACCAGAATGCGATGGTGGTCGAGATCTTCCAGCGTGCGCGGCGTGCCGAAGCGCTTGAGATATTCGGGCGACGCGTAGGCGTGGAAGTGCATGGTGAACAGCTTGCGCTGGATCAGGTCGGGCTGCGTCGGCAGACGCAGGCGCAGCGCGACGTCGGCCTCGCGCATCGCGAGATCGAGCTCGCCGTCCGTGGTGATCAGGGTGATGCGGATGTCGGGATAGAGATCGAGGAACTCGCCGAGCCGCGGCGTGAGCCAGTGCACGCCGAGACCGACGGTTGTCGAGACGCGCAATTCGCCGTTCGGCTTCTCGCGGCTGTCGGTGAGCTTGGTGCGCACCGCCTCGAGCTTCATGAACACGTCGTGCGCCGTGCGGTAGAGCAGCTCGCCCTGTTCGGTGAGGATCAGCCCGCGCGCGTGGCGATGAAACAGCGGCGCGCTCAGCTCCTGCTCGAGCGCGGAGACCTGGCGCGAGACCGCCGACTGCGAGAGCCCGAGCTGCTCGCCGGCATGCGTGAAGCTGCCGGCTTCGGCAGCCGCGTGAAAGACCTTGAGCTTGTCCCAGTCCATCGTGGTGCGGTCGGGGGAACCGCCCTCCTCATTCCGCCGCGGCGGCGCGGGGTGTTTCGTGCGCCGCCAGGAAGCGCTCGGCTTCCAGCGCAGCCATGCAGCCGAGTCCGGCTGCCGTGACGGCTTGGCGATAGATGTCGTCGGCGACGTCGCCCGCCGCGAACACACCCGGCACCGAGGTGGCGGTCGAGTGCGGGGCGATCTTGATGTAGCCGTTCGGCTTCATCTCGAGCTGGCCGATGAAAAGCTCGGTCGCAGGCGCGTGGCCGATGGCAACGAACATGCCGTCGATCGTCTTCTCGGTGATGGCGCCGGTCTTCAGGTTCTTCAGCTTCACGCTGGTGACCTTGAGCGGATCGTCGCTGCCGACGACCTCCTCGATCGCGCTGTCCCAGACGACGGCGATCTTCGGATTCTTGAACAGGCGGTCCTGCAGGATGCGCTCGGCGCGGAAGGAGTCGCGCCGGTGCACCACCGTCACCTTGGCCGCGAAGTTGGTGAGGAAGAGCGCTTCCTCGACGGCCGTGTTGCCGCCGCCCACGACGATCACTTCCTTGCCGCGATAGAAGAAGCCGTCGCAGGTCGCGCAGGCCGACACGCCGTAGCCCTTGAACTTCTGCTCGGAGGGAAGCTCGAGCCAGCGCGCCTGGGCGCCGGTCGCGACCACGAGCGCGTCGGCGAGATAGATGTCGCCGGAATCACATTCGAGCCGGAACGGGCGCTGCGACAGGTCGACCTTGATCACATGATCGGTGACGATGCGCGTGCCGACATGCTCGGCCTGCTTTTCCATCTGCTCCATGAGCCAGGGGCCCTGGATCACCTCGGCGAAGCCCGGGTAGTTCTCGACGTCGGTCGTGATGGTGAGCTGGCCGCCGGGCTGAATGCCGCGGATCATGATGGGCTCGAGCATGGCGCGTGCCGCATAGATCGCGGCCGTGCAGCCCGCCGGGCCTGACCCGATGATGATCAGCTTACCGTGGGTCGTCTTGGCCATTACGCGTCCTTTTTCGCGGGATCCGCACGCCGTACCGTCTTTTGGAGGACGGGGCCCGTATCGGGGCAGTCGAGTCGTGCGGTCCCTCGCAATGTAGGGGATCGTGGGAGCTATGCAAGCCATGCAACCCAGTACCCACAGCCCTAGGATGCTGAATCCGCCGGCTTCGACCTGCGACGAGCCGCCCGCGCAATAATGTTTCGCGGCTTCCTGGTTCGGGGTAATCAGGGTCGTTCGCCGCTGCGATTCCGTTGGAGCCCCGCGTGACCCGCCTCGATGCCATCGACTGGAAGATCCTGAAGGAATTGCAGGACGACGGCCGCATGACCAATGTCGAGCTGGCGCGGCGCGTGGGCATCTCGGCGCCGCCTTGCCTGCGGCGCGTGCGCGCCCTGGAGGAGGCGGGCTTCATCACAGGCTATCGCGGGCTGCTCGACGAGAAGCTGCTCGGCTTCGAGGTCACCATGTTCGCCATGGTGCATCTCTCCAGCCAGGCCGAGAGCGACCTCGTGCAGTTCGAGGACTTCGTGCGCAGCCAGCCGATCGTGCGCGAGTGCTGGATGCTGTCGGGCGAGATCGACTTCATCCTCAAATGCGTCGCGCCCAACCTGACGACCTTCCAGGCCTTCGTCGCCGAGCTCACAGCCGCGCCGCATGTGCGCAACGTGAAGACCTCGCTGACGCTGAAGAACTCGAAGGATGCGCCGATGGTGCCGCTGGAGCTGCGGCCGCCGGGCGACCTTTGAGCTGTAGGGTGTGCTCAGCGCGCGATGAGGCCCTTCGGTTTGCACTCTGGTTTAGATCGCGCTGAGCGCACGCGTGCGCTCGGCGGATCACAGTCATCATGACACTCAAACGTTTCGGGCCGCCGAGCACACCCTACAAGGCGTGGCCCGCCCTACAGTCCGGAGATGTCGCGAGAGGCCGCGTGAGACAGGCGCGTCAGCGCCACTCCACCTTGAGGACTTCGTAGGCTTTCGCGCCGCTCGGAGTCACGACTTCAACCTGCGCGCCCTTCTTCTTGCCGACGAGTGCGCGGGCGAGCGGAGAGGTGATCGAGATGCGGCCCGCCTTGGCGTCCGCCTCCGGCTCGCCGACGATCTGCCACACGCGCTTCTCCTCGGTGTCCTCGTCGACCAGCGTGACGGTCGCGCCGAACTTCACGGTGTCGCCGGAGAGCTTCGAGACGTCGATCACCTCGGCGCGCGCGAGCTTGTCCTCGAGCTCGGCGATGCGACCCTCGTTGTGCGACTGGGCTTCCTTGGCGGCGTGGTACTCCGCATTCTCAGAGAGGTCACCGTGCGTGCGCGCATCCGTGATCTGCTGGATGATGCGCGGCCGCTCCACCTGCTGACGCTGCTTCAGCTCGTCCTGCAGCGCCGTATAGCCGGCGGCGGTCATCGGGATCTTTTCCATTTCTCAGTGGTCCTCCGACCTGACGACAGAGAAAAGAACCCCGACCGCGCGCCGCTAGGCCGCGATCTGGGCACTCTTCCCCAAACCCATGCCGTTTGGCGTCGGCGCTCCCGGATACGTTCCGGCTAGGCCTTTCCGCCGAAGTAACTCTGCAACGCGCGAACCTCGAGTTCGCCCTCACGGTGGGCCTTGATGCCCTGCGCTGCGGCTACGGCGCCTGAAAGAGTGGTGTAGTACGGGACTTTATGCAAGAGGGCGGCGCGCCGGAGCGAGCGGCTGTCGGAGAGGGCCGTCATTCCCTCCGTGGTGTTGAAAACCAGCTGAACTTCGCCATTTTTGATGCGGTCGACAATGTGCGGCCGGCCTTCCAGCACTTTATTGACCTTTTCGGTTTTCACGCCCTGTTCCGCGAGATACCGCTGGGTTCCGCCGGTGGCGATCACCCGGAAGCCGAGGTTCTCCAGCAGCCGTATGGTGTCGAGAATGCGCGGCTTGTCGGCGTCGCGCACCGAGACGAACACGGTGCCGGTGCGCGGCAGGCTCGAGCCGCCGCCGAGCTGGCTCTTCGCGAAGGCGAGCGCGAAGGAGCGGTCGAGCCCCATCACCTCGCCGGTGGACTTCATCTCCGGGCCGAGCACCGTGTCGACGCCCGGGAAGCGCGCGAAGGGGAATACGGCCTCCTTCACGCCGATATGGTCGAAGCGCGGCGGGGCCAGCTTGAAGCTCGCGAGCGGCTCGCCCGCCATGACGCGCGCCGCGATCTTGGCGACCGGGATGCCGATCACCTTGGCGACGAAGGGCACGGTGCGCGAGGCACGCGGATTGACCTCGAGCACATAGATGTCGCCGTTCTTGATCGCGTATTGCACGTTCATCAGGCCGCCGACATTCAGCGCGAGCGCGAGCTCGCGCGTCTGGCGCTCGATCTCGGCGATCACCGGCGCGGTGAGCGAATGGGGCGGAAGCGAGCAGGCGGAGTCGCCGGAATGGATGCCGGCCTCCTCGATGTGCTCCATGATGCCCGCGATATAGGTATCTCGGCCGTCGCAGAGGCAATCGACGTCGACCTCGGTCGCGTCCGTGAGATAGCGGTCGATCAGCAGCGGGCGCTTCTCGGAGACCGCGAGCTCGGACGGCCGATCGAGATCGGCGGTGAGCCGCGTCAGATACTGGTCGAGCTGGCGCGCGTCGTGGACGATCTCCATGGCGCGGCCGCCGAGCACGTAGGACGGGCGGATCACCACCGGGAAGCCGATGCGCTCGGCGATCGCCTGCGCCTCGCTGATGCTCGACGCGATCCCGTTCTGCGGCTGGCGCATCTTCAGCTTGTCGAGCAGCTGCTTGAAGCGGTCGCGGTCCTCGGCGAGATCGATCGCGTCGGGCGAGGTGCCGAGGATCGGCACGTCGGCCTTCTCGAGCGCCTCGGCCAGCTTGAGCGGCGTCTGGCCCCCGAACTGCACGATGACGCCGTGCAGCGTGCCGTTGCGGCGCTCGGTCTCGATGATCTCGAGCACGTCCTCGGCGGTGAGGGGCTCGAAGTAGAGACGATCCGAGGTGTCGTAGTCGGTCGACACGGTCTCGGGATTGCAGTTGACCATGATGGTTTCGAAGCCCGCGTCCTTCAATGCGAAGCACGCGTGGCAGCAGCAGTAGTCGAACTCGATGCCCTGGCCGATGCGGTTCGGGCCGCCGCCGAGGATCACGACCTTGCGCTTGTCGGAGGGCGCGGCCTCGTCGACGGGCGCGCCCGAGAACGGCGTCTCGTAGGTTGAGTACATGTAGGCGGTCGGCGCCGCGAACTCGGCCGCGCAGGTATCGATGCGCTTGAACACCGGGCGCACCTCGAGCGCGCGGCGGCGTCTGGTCACCTCGTCGAGCGAGAGGCCGGTGAGCCGGGCGAGTCGCGCGTCCGAGAAGCCCATGGCCTTGAGATCGCGCAGCACGCGCGGGCTCGCCGGCAGGCCCTTGGCGCGGATCTGCGCCTCGGTGTCGATGATGCCGCGGATCTGCGCCAGGAACCACGGATCGATGCGGCAGTACTCGTAGATTTCCTTGTCCGGGAAGCCGAGGCGCATCGCCTGCGCGACCTTCAGGATCCGGTCCGGCGTCGGCGTGCCGAGCGCGGCGCGGATCGCGTTCTTGTCGTCGCCCTGGCCGAGTCCCTCGATCGCGATCTCGTCGAGGCCCGTGAGTCCGGTCTCGAGCGAGCGCAGGGCCTTCTGCAGCGACTCCTGGAAGGTGCGGCCGATCGCCATGGCTTCGCCGACCGACTTCATCGAGGTGGTCAGCACCGGATCGGCGCCGGGGAATTTCTCGAAGGCGAAGCGCGGGATCTTGGTGACGACGTAGTCGATGGTCGGCTCGAACGAGGCCGGCGTCGCGCCGCCCGTGATGTCGTTCGCGATCTCGTCGAGCGTGTAGCCGACCGCGAGCTTGGCCGCGACCTTGGCGATCGGGAAGCCGGTCGCCTTGGAAGCCAATGCAGACGAGCGCGACACGCGCGGGTTCATCTCGATCACGACCAGGCGGCCGTCCGCGGGATTGACCGCGAACTGCACGTTCGATCCGCCCGTCTCGACGCCGATCTCGCGCAGCACCGCGATCGAGGCGTCGCGCATGATCTGGTATTCTTTGTCGGTCAGCGTCAGCGCCGGCGCGATGGTGATCGAGTCGCCGGTGTGCACGCCCATCGGGTCGACGTTCTCGATCGAGCAGATGATGATGCAGTTGTCCGCCTTGTCGCGGACGACCTCCATCTCGAACTCTTTCCAGCCGAGCACCGACTCCTCGATCAGCACCTCGGTGGTGGGCGAGGCATCGAGGCCGCGCTCGATGATCTCGATGAACTCGGTCTTGTTGTAGGCGATGCCGCCGCCGGTGCCGGCAAGCGTGAAGGACGGACGGATGATCGCGGGAAGGCCGATGTCCGAGAGCGCTTCGAGCGCTTCGATCAGGCCCTTCTCGATATAGCGCTTCTTGCGCTCCGCATCGCCGTCGGCCCATTCGGCCTCGAAGGCTTCGAGCGCGTCCTTCTCGGCCGCGCTCGCGAGACCGCGCGCCTTGATTGCGGCGATCTGCGCGTGCTTCTTGTCGCGGTCGGCCTTCTTGAGATCGGACGCATTGGCGAGCGAGGAGCGCGGCGTCTCGAGGCCGATCTTGCGCATGGCCTCGCGGAAGAGCTCGCGGTCCTCGGCCTTGTCGATCGCTTCGGCGGTGGCGCCGATCATCTCCACGTTGAACTTGTCGAGCACGCCCATGCGGCGCAGCGAGAGCGCGCAGTTGAGCGCGGTCTGCCCGCCCATGGTGGGGAGCAGCGCGTCGGGCCGCTCCTTCTCGATGATCTTGGCGACGATCTCGGGCGTGATCGGCTCGATATAGGTCGCGTCCGCGAGATCCGGGTCCGTCATGATCGTCGCCGGATTGGAGTTGACCAGGACGATCCGGTAGCCCTCTTCCTTCAGCGCCTTGCAGGCTTGCGTTCCGGAATAGTCGAACTCGCAGGCCTGGCCGATGACGATAGGGCCCGCACCGATGATCAGGATCGATTTGATGTCGTTGCGTTTCGGCATCGGCTCCGGATCAGGCGTAAAAAAAAGGCGGCGTGGGACACGCGCCTTGCAGGCCGGGGACCCGGCGCCGGCTCCTTAGCCCATAATGTCGGGTGAGGAAAGGGCAGCGGCCGCAGTGCACAAATAAATCGATGCGGTAGCGCGGGATGGGCGTGAGGGTCTGGGAAGAATGGAGGCCCGGGCCCGGATTCGAACCGGACATGAAGGGCGTTGCACCGCCCCTAGCGTCTCCACTCCGCCACCGGGCCACCTGGGAGATTTGGGACGAATATCACGTGGCCGTGATTATTCGCTTCATCACCCGAAACTTCCCCGGCCAGCCTTAACGCTGCGTTAACGGCGCCGCTTGGCCCGGAATCAGTGCACGGGGCGGGCCCGAAAGGTCATCCGCGCCGGATTGTGCTCGAGGTTGCGGCTCAGGCGCTCGGCCGAGAAGCCGGCAGCCTTCAGCTTGGCCGCGAATTCCGCTTCCGTGTACCGCGTGACGCCGAGCTTCTTGCGGATCTGGCCATAGCGCGAGGTCGCGGTGCGGGCGAGGCCGACCAGGGCGCCCGTAAGGAAGCCATGCTTGGTCGCGTAGCGCAGCAGCGCGAGCACGTCGCTCAGCGGGCCGACGTCGGGCGGGATGATGTCGGCGACGATCAGCGTGCCGTCGGTCGCGAGCAGGCGGCGCCAGGTCGCGAGCACGCCGTCCATTTCGGCAGGCGTGAGATATTGCGCGAGCGAGTTGGCGACGATGAGATCGAGGCTCTGCGGCGGGAGTTGGTCGACCTCCTCGGGCGCCAGCGTGCGGATCTTCGGGTTCGCGGCGAAGCGCTGCGCGATCGCGCGGCGGACGCTCGGCGCGGCGTCGCACAACAGCACCTCGGCGCTCTTGGCCGCGACGATGTCGGCATGAGTCGCCTCGCCGCAGCCATGATCGAGCACGCGCGCGCGGTCATGCGGCACGAAGGCCGCGATCTGCTCGGCGATCTCGCGATAGTGGACGTCCTTGTGGCGGGCGTTCACGTAGATCGAGTGCGAGCTGTCCCAGAAGCTGCGCCAGTCGGACATGTGGTGATCCTGGTGATGTCGCGACTATAGGAAAGCCGCGCGGCCTTGTCAGGCCGAGCTCAGCGCGGCCAGAGACGCATCAGCGGGCCGTCGGCGCCGAAGATCGGATCGGTCTCGGGCAGCGGCACGCGCGGGATCGACTCGAGCGCGCGCGCGTGCTCGGCGCGCGAGCCGCGGCAGAGGTCGAGCCGGCCTTTCGGCGGATAGCCGCCGATCACCAGGAGGTCGGCAGTCGCCCAGAGCTTCTGATGCCCAGTGCCGGCCGGCAGCACCGCGACGTCGCCGGCGCGCAGGTCGACGGTGACGCCTTGCTCGCCGCCGAAACGCACGCGCGCATTGCCGCGCGCCATGCCCAGCACCTCGTGGATCATCGAATGGTAGTGCACGAACGGGTAAATGCCGTTGCGCCACATGTCGCCCCAGCCGTTGCGGCCGAACACCGCCTCGATCACCTCGGCGGGATCCGGCGTGCCGGCGAGATCGATGCTGTTGCGATAGACGAGCAGGGGCAGCGACGGGTTGTTGGGAATCGACCCATCGTCCGCAAACATGAAGGTCTCGGGCTCAATCGCGACAGTGGTTTCGGCCATGGTCCTCGGGTCGGCCAATTCTTCTCTTCCGCCCTTATAGGCAGCGCGGGTTTACGCTCTCTTTCGGTGTCGCGCCGGCTGGCGCCGTCATGAGACGAACCGGGGCTGACGCGCGTCACCCGGCCTTGTGCTTGCGCATCATCTCGACGAAGCGGCCGAAGAGGTAATGGCTGTCGCGCGGGCCCGGCGAGGCCTCGGGGTGGTATTGCACCGAGAACACCGGCTTGTCCTTGAGCGCGATGCCGCAGTTCGAGCCGTCGAACAGGGAGACATGCGTCTCTTCCGCATTCGCCGGCAATGTCGCGCGGTCGACCGCGAAGCCGTGGTTCATCGAGGTGATCTCGACCTTGCCGGTGGTCAGGTCCTTCACGGGATGGTTCGCGCCGTGATGACCCTGATGCATCTTCATCGTGGACGCACCGAGCGCGAGGCCGAGCATCTGGTGACCGAGGCAGATGCCGAAGGTCGGCACGCCCGCATCGATCACGTCGCGGATCACCGGCACCGCATATTTGCCGGTCTCGGCCGGATCGCCGGGACCGTTCGAGAGGAACACGCCATCGGGCTTGAGCGCGAGCACGTCCTCCGTCGTGGCCGTCGCCGGCAGCACGGTCACCTTGCAGCCGTTCTCGCACAGCATGCGCAGGATGTTGCGCTTGATGCCGTAGTCGAGGGCGACCACGTGATAGTCGGGATTCTCATGGCGGCCGTAGCCTTCGCCCCACTGCCACGGGGCTTCTTCCCAGGTGAAGCGTTGCGCGGTCGTCACGCTCGGCACCAGGTCCATGCCGTCGATGCCGGGCCAGGCGCGGGCCTGCGCCTTCAGCGCGTCGAGGTCGAACTTGCCGTCGGGCGCGTGCGCGATCACGGCATTCGGCATGCCCTTCTCGCGGATAAGGCTGGTCAGCGCGCGTGTGTCGATGCCCGAAAGGCCGATGATGCCGCGGCTCTTGAGCCATGCATCGAGATGGCGCGTCGCGCGATAGTTCGACGGGTCGGTGATCGGCGTGCGCAGCACGCAGCCGACCGCGCCCGGCGTCGCCGCGAGGTTGACGGTCTCGATGTCTTCCTCGTTGGTGCCGACATTGCCGATATGCGGGAACGTGAAGGTGATGATCTGAGCCGCGTAGGACGGATCCGTGAGGATCTCCTCGTAGCCCGTCATCGCCGTGTTGAAGCAGACTTCGCCGACCGCTTGGCCGGTCGCGCCGAGGCCGAAGCCCTCGAGCACGGTGCCGTCGGCCAGCACGAGCACGGCTGTGGCCTTGGGCTCGCTCCAGCCATCCGCGGGGGCGCCTTGAGTCTCGGTCATTTGGGGCCTACATATCTGCCGCCGCCAACGGACCCCGCTACCGGCCCGCCGGACTTGTCGACGCGGAGAAGCTCGCCCCGGCAGGGCGAGCCGCGATCGGCGCGGAAACTAGGGCACCAGGGCGTGATGGTCAACCCGGACGGCCAGGAAGATTTCGCCGAGATATCAAGCGTTTAGCCGTTTCCCACAGGTAACGGTGAGGCGCCAGCCCCGAAAGGCAGAACCCGTGCTGCGCGATCAGTTCAACAACGGCCTGAAGGAGGCCGTGAAGGCCCAGGACAAGCGTCGTGTGTCGACGCTGCGGCTGATCAACGCCGCCATCAAGGACCGCGACATCGAGGCGCGGGGCCTCGGCCGCGATGCGCTCACCGACGAGGAGCTGCTCGGCCTGCTGCAGAAGATGATCAAGCAGCGCCAGGAGTCCCTCGACATCTACGAGAAGGCCGGCCGCCAGGACCTCGCGACTCAGGAGCGCGAGGAGATCGAGATCATCACGTCCTATCTGCCGAAGCAGATGTCCGAGGACGAGGTGAACACGGTCTGCGCCTCGCTCGTGAAGGAGATGGACGCCACCGGCCTGAAGGACATGGGCAAGTGCATGGCGGCGCTGAAGGAGCGCTATGCCGGCAAGATGGACTTCGCCAAGGCGAGCGCCGCCGTGAAGGGCATCCTGGCGCGGTGAGCACTCCCGTTCGTCCCCGCGCAAGCGGGGACCCAGGAGCGGCTGGGCACAGACATCGGCCCTGGGTGCCCGCGTGCGCGGGCACGAACGGAGTGTGGGCTCCCTGTGGATAACCGGGACAACCCCTTATTGGCGGCCGTCCCGCATTTCGCCACCTCTATGACAGAGGATGAGGTGAGGGCCCCGAATCACTGATGCGCTTTCCGGCTGCCTTTCTGGACGAGCTGCGCGCCCGGCTTCCGGTGTCGGAAGTCGTCGGCCGGCGCGTGCCGCTGAAGAAGGCGGGGCGCGAGTGGAAGGGCCTGTCGCCGTTCAACAAGGAGAAGACGCCGTCCTTCTTCGTGAATGACCAGAAGGGCGCGTGGTTCGATTTCTCCTCGGGGAAGAACGGCACCATCTTCGACTTCGTGATGGCGACCGAAGGCGTCACGTTCCCGGAAGCCGTGGAACGGCTCGCCGCCATGGCGGGGCTGCCGGTGCCCAAGGTCTCCGAGGAGGCCGAACAGCGCGAGCAGCGGCGCAAGACGCTCTACGAGGTGCTGGAGCTCGCCGCCAAATTCTTCGAGACGACGCTCGCGAGCCGCGCGGGCGCCAAGGCGCGCGGCTATTTGGCCGACCGCGCGCTCACGCCGCAGACGCAGCTCAAGTTCCGTATCGGCTACGCGCCGGCCGAGCGCTTCGCGCTCAAGGAGCATCTCGGCGCGCAGGGCGTGCCGGTCGAGGACATGATCGAGACCGGGCTGCTGGTCGCGGGCGACGACATTCCGGTGCCCTACGACCGCTTCCGCGACCGCGTCATGTTTCCGATCACCGATCTGCGCGGCCGCGTGATCGCGTTCGGCGGCCGGGCGCTCGAGAAGGACGTGCCCGCCAAATATCTCAACTCGCCCGAGACGCCGCTCTTCCATAAGGGATCGAACCTCTACAACGGCGCGCCGGCGCGGCAGGCCGCGCACGAGGGCGCGCCCGTGGTCGTGGTCGAGGGCTATGTGGACGTGATCGCCATGGTCACGTCGGGCTTTCCCGCGACGGTCGCGCCGCTCGGCACGGCGCTCACCGACGACCAGCTCGCGCTGCTCTGGAAGATGGCCGAGGAGCCGGTGCTCTGCTTCGACGGCGACTCGGCCGGCATGCGCGCGGCCTACCGCGCGGTCGATCTCGCGTTGCCGCTGCTCAAGCCCGGCCGCAGCCTGCGCTTCGCGGCGCTGCCGGCCGGCCAGGATCCGGACGATCTCGCACGCTCGGGCGGGCCGGACGCGATCGCCGAGGTGATCGGCGCGGCGCGCCCGCTCGCCGACATGCTGTGGCAGCGCGAGACCGAGGCCGGCAGCTTCGACACGCCGGAGCGCCGCGCCGCGCTCGACAAGCGCATCGGCGAGATGACCAATGTGATCGCCGACGCGGCGGTGCGGAAATATTACCGCCAGGACCTGCAGGAGCGGGTGCGGGCGATGTT
>JAEYAU010000079.1 GCA_023404705.1 Pseudomonadota bacterium | reverse complement strand
TCGTCAGGGCGGCCGCTTTCGCGGTGGCCGCGTCCCTGCTGGCGAGCGTCGCGCCGCTCGGCGCGCAGCAGGCGCCCGCGTTCAGGCCCAGCGACGAGACGCCGGAGCAGTGGCCGGAGGGGGCCGGCCGCGAGGAAACCTTCTACGCCTGCACGGCGTGCCACAACTTCAAGCTGGTCGCGCAGCAGGGCATGACGCGCGGCCGCTGGGACGAGACGCTCGACTGGATGACGCAGAAGCACAACATGCCGGCGCTCGAGGGGAACGACCGTGAGGTGGTGCTGAACTATCTCGTGAGCGCCTTTCCGCCCCGCGCGCCGGCGACGCGCGGCGGTTGGCAGAATCCATTCATGAAGCAGTAGCGCCACGCGACGGGCATTCGGTCGCATTTCCGGCAAATCGCCGAAACAACTAATAATTGTCAGGCGGGCGCGCTTCTGGCTAGAATATCCGGGCGTCAGGCAGGTCCGTTCCGCTCCGACCGGAGAGTGAGATGCCCGAGCCGCTCCTGCAAGGTCTTCTGAAGATCGGTGGGGTTTCGGCGCTCGCCCTCGGCATCTTTTACCTGTTGTACCGCCAAGTGCTCGGCCTGCGCATCTTCGCGAAGATGAGCCAGGTGCAGACCTTCATCATGGTCGGCCTCGTGGTCTTCCTGGTCTGGTCCACCGCCATGACCGCGCTCGTCATGAACGACAGCGGCGTGAAGGCGCTCATCTTCGGCAGCGGAAACACCGTCGTTCAGGGGACTGTCGTGAGATGACACGCTGGCTGATGCTGGCGTCGGCTCTGTTGGGCGGGATGGGGTGCGCGTATGGACAGAGCGCACGCTCCGTCGTCGTCGGAAGCTGCAACAGCGTCATCCAGAACGTGACCATTGCGGAGGGCGCGACCCAGATCGTGGAGGTCGACTGTCTTCCGGATGATCCCGCCAAGAGCTTCAATGTCCGATACATCTGGCTGGACGCCCGTCATGCCTCGTTCGCGATCTCGGAATATTTCGACGAGAATTTGAAGCGCGTGTTCGGCACGCCAAAAGTCTTGAAGACGCCGGTTCACGCCACCGCCGCGGAGATCATCAGCAAGTTCGGTCACGCGCCCAATGCCAGCACGACGCTGTTCGGATCGAAGACGAAGAGCTCGGTTCTCGGCCAGAAGAACTCCACCGAAACCGCCGAGAGCGAGCTCGGGAAGCTGCCTGCCGCGATCCTCAGGCGCCTGCGGATCTATGCGGCCGAGGACACCCTGCCTTGGCCCGATCTGGCTGCTTCGACGATCGTGAAAGACAGGCCGCATTGGCCTCCCAACTACTCCATCGTCTATGGCGACAACGTCTTGCTGAACTATCCGACCGCCAAAGGCTGGGAGCGGGGCGGCATGCTGATCGCCTGCACGCGGCTGTATCGAATGCTGCCGAAGAGCGAATACGACAGCTACTGGGATCGCATCGCCGCGATCGAAGGCGCGAAGATCGAGGAGATCTACATCACGAGTCAGATGTTGCGCGGCGGCTTCAAGGAGACCGCCATCGGCAACCTCACATATGATGCGATCGGATATTTCACACAGCACAACTGGCCCGAGGATTTCGCCCTCATCTTCGGCGACTTCAATTATCGCGGCTGCGGCGACACCACGTTCGGCTTTTACGTTCGGCCGCGCGAGCTGTTCGTGCAGTTTGCCGTGATCGAGGCGCGGGCGCGGAACCTGGATATCGCGGGGCTCACGTTCGACGTCGATAACAGCGAGCAGCTCCGGCGCAACGCCGCGCCAGGCGAGGAGCTGAAGCTGCCGATCGGGCAAGTCAGCCTGAAGCGGGGCGAGAGCCTGCTCGTCCCGTTGCGGATCGAGCTCCGCTATTCGGCGGATCGAATCTCCGAGCTTCAGGAGAACAAGGCGGCGGCGACACGGGTTCTGCAACTGATCAGGAATTTTCCGGACGATCCGCTGAAGATGATCGAGGAGCGGTACGAGGAGGGCGCCACCACCCCGAAGAGGCGCCTTCTCATGTCAAAGCTGAAGTCGTCGTTCCGGGCACCCGAGATCCTACAGATCGCCCCGCGCTACATCTTCGGCCGTTCGCTTGCGCTCAAACGAGTCTGGATCAGCGACAAGGAATACGAGGTCAGGCAGGCTCCGGCCTTGGCGGTGGTGTCGCTCGCGGTCGGGGAGGAGGGCTCCTGTCCCTACGTGTATTTCCGCGCTCTGGACGGCGTGCTGTCGGTCAAGGGGAGGGCCCTGATCGGAGCCTCGGCCCCGGAGCGCCGGCGGCGCGATGTCATCGACATTCCGGAGGACAGCGCCTCCGTGCTCATCGGCGAGCAGGAGCCGGAGGTGACCTATCTGTCCGAGGTCACGCTGCGCAATCGGCGGACGGGCGAGTCGCTGGAGCTGGCGCGCGGTGTGCGCCTGCGCTCGCGGCAGGCGATCGAACTGGAGGTTCCGCAGGCCTTTCGCCGCGACAGCGAGCTTGTGGTCGAGGGCTGGTATCGTCCGCTGCTCGATGCTGTTGCAGACGCCGAGGCCCAGGAGCGGTTACCCCGCTGAGCCGCACGCGCGACTCACGCGGCGTCCACATCCAGTCCGGGCGCCGGCCGGCCCTGCGAACTCGCGCTGCATGTAGGGCTGCCCGGGATGGAAGCGGGCAACAGGAAGCGGTGGGATCCGGATATCCGGCCGGCGGCGCCTCCCGATCGTGAGTCAAGGCTTTAGGGGCTGGCCACGGGGCTCGCGGCATGAACCGATTGACCTTTTCGTGTCACCAAGGCATTTAGGAGCTTGGCGCCCGCGCCAGAGGAGCAAGATGTCAGCCATGTTCGCCGTGACGAAAAAACCGTCCACGACGACGTCGACCGCCAAAGGCGGCACGACGCGCTGACGTTTGTCCTCGCTTCCGGGCCCTCCCCCGGCGGGGGATGGGACAAAGGGTTCGCTAACGCGAGCCGACGCCCGGGGGAGAACCGAGTTTCGAAGCAGGAACAGATCAATGGGCTACAAGGTCGCCGTCGTCGGTGCCACGGGGAACGTGGGCCGCGAAATGCTCGACATTCTCGCCGAACGCCGCTTCCCGGCCGACGAGGTGGTCGCAATCGCCTCGCGCCGCAGCCAGGGCGTGGAAATCTCCTATGGCGACAAGACGCTCAAGTGCAAGGCGCTGGAGCACTATGATTTCTCGGACATCGACATCTGCCTGATGTCGGCGGGCTCGGGGCCCTCGAAGGAGTGGTCGCCGCAGATCGCCGCCAAGGGCGCCGTGGTGATCGATAACTCCTCGTGCTGGCGTTACGACGCGGACGTGCCACTGATCGTGCCCGAGGTGAACGCGGACGCGATCGTCGATTTCCGCAAGCGCGGCATCATCGCCAATCCGAACTGCTCGACCGCGCAGCTCGTCGTGGCGCTCAAGCCGTTGCACGACCGCGCCAAGATCAAGCGCGTGGTAGTGGCGACCTATCAGTCGGTCTCTGGCGCCGGCAAGGATGCGATGGACGAACTGTTCTCGCAGACTCGCGCCGTGTTCGTCACGGACCCGATCGAGCCGAAGAAGTTTCCCAAGCGCATCGCCTTCAACATCATCCCTCATATCGACGTGTTCATGGAGGACGGTTACACGAAGGAAGAGTGGAAGATGGTGGCGGAGACCAAGAAGATTCTCGACCCCAAGATCAAGCTCACGGCCACCTGCGTGCGCGTGCCGGTGTTCGTCAGCCACTCGGAAGCCGTGAACATCGAGTTCGAGAATCCGATCAGCGTCGACGAGGCGCGCGACATCCTGCGCAACGCGCCGGGTTGCCTGGTGATCGACAAGCGCGAGCCGGGCGGCTACGTGACGCCCTACGAAGCGGCCGGCGAGGACGCGACCTATATCAGCCGTATCCGCGAGGACGCGACGGTCGAGAACGGTCTCGCGATGTGGGTGGTCTCGGACAACTTGCGCAAGGGCGCGGCGCTCAATGCGATCCAGATCGCCGAAGTGCTGATCAACCGCAAGCTGATCGAGGCAAAGCGCAAGGCCGCGTGAGCCGTTACGCAAGCACAAATCAAAAGGCGGGCCCGCGGGCCCGCCTTTTTTCGTTCCGGATCGTCAGCTCGTCAGCAGAGCCCGCGCGCGTAGTCGAAGCTCGAGCACAGGCGCGACGAACCGTACGAGTAGATCACGTCGTCCGTGGTCAGCGGCGCCGGGGCGACGATCACGGGCGCGGTCGCGTAACCGGTCGTCACGTCCGGATACTGATAGGGGCTCACCCGGTACGGCGAGTCATAGAACGGCCCGCTGAACGCGCGGTCCGACGCCACGAAGTCGTTCGGATGACTGTCCTGCGCGGTCGCAATGGCGGAGCCCGCGAGCATGGCGGCTGCCGCGAGGAACGGAACCATTATCTTGCGAATCATGCTGTTCTCCTGTGGGTCCTCTACGCGGTGCACAGGGATAAACGCGGCGGCGCAAAGCGCCGTTCCGGGTTCCGTCTCACGGGCCTGTGAGGGTTCCGAGAAGTGTTCCGCGCTCAGCAGAGCTGGCGATCGAAATCGAAGGGCGAGCAGGCGCGTCCAGAACCATAGGAATAGATCGGCTCGTCGCCCGTGATCGGCGGTGGCATCACGACCACAGGGGCATTCGAGAAGCCGGTCGTTGTCGGCGGATCATCGATGAGCCGGTAAACGGTCTCGCCGGGCTTAGCCGAGGTTGCGCCTGCTGCCGCAGGCTTGTCGTTGGGGCGCGAGGTCTGTGCCGTGGCGGGGCCAGCGAGCAGGGCGGCCGCCGCGAGAACGAGCATCGTGCGAATCATCATGCGCTCCTGTGTTCGGCTTCGCGCGATCACAGGAAGAAACGCAGCAAGGTCACGTGCTGTTCCCGACCGGCACTAGCCAGTCGCGAGCGTCGCCAGATCCACATTGGCGCCGCACAGCAGCACGCCGACGCGTTCGCCAGGGCGCGGCACGTACCGCTTGCTCAGCAGGGCGGCGAATGCCGCGGCGCCGCCGGGCTCGAGCGCAACGCGCAGGCGATCCCAAGCGACGCGCTGCGCCTGCACAATCGTGTCGTCCGCGACCAGCGCCACGTGATCCACCGCCTCGCGCGCGACCGCGAAAGGTAGCGCGCCGGCGCTGCGCGCGCCGAGGGAGTCGGCCGCGACGCTCTCGACCGGTACATCGACCGGCGTGCCGGCTTCGAGCGCGGCATGCAGGCAGCGCGAGCCCTCGGGCTCGACGCCGACCACTTTCACGCGCCTGCCGTACCAGGCCGCCATGCCGCCGATGAGCCCGCCGCCGCCGACCGCGACCAGCACGGTGTCGAGATCGGGCGCCTGCTCCTCCCATTCGAGCGCGACGGTGCCTTGGCCCGCCATGGTCTCGGGCGCGTCATAGGCATGCACCGAGAGCGCGCCGCTCTCCTTGAGGAACAGCTCGCATTGCCCGAGCGCATCTGCGTAACGAGCGCCGCCGATGCGCAGATCGGCGCCGTAGGAGCGGATGCGCGCGATCTTGGCGGGCGCCGCCACGTCGGGCACGAAGATCGTCGCCCGATGACCGAGCTCGGCCGCCGCATAGGCGACCGCGGCGCCGTGATTGCCGCCCGAGGCGGCCGCGATGCCGGCTTTGGGCACCGTGCGCGACATCAAGTTGTTGAAGGCGCCGCGCGGCTTGAACGAGCCGGCGTGCTGCAGGAATTCGAGCTTGAGCGAGATCGGCCGATCAATCGCCAGGCCGAAATCGTGCGGTGCCACGTCCATCACGGGCGTGCGGCGCACGCGGGACGCAATGCGGGAATAGGCGGCGCGAATGTCTTCGGGTGTGGGGGTCATAGGAATTACATGTCACGCCCAGATCGCCATGGGCAAGCCGAAAGCATCATGCTGCGGCGGGTCCGGGAAAGGATTGGCCAATCCTGCATGAATGCGCCGCGCGACGGTCGCGCAGGCGAGCGCATCGAGCAGATCGTCAGGTCCGGCGCCGCGCGGGGGCTTAGCTTCGACCTCGGCGGCTGGCAATCCGGCCGCAATGAGCAGGCCGCGGCGCAGGGCGAGGCCCGCCGGGTAGGGCGTGCCCTTCACCTTCTTCGGCTCGCCCAGCGCGCGCTCGCCATTGAGACGCCAGAACGCGACCTCCGGATGCGACTCGTGCACGCGCGCCGTGAGCCTCGGGTCGGCGCGCAGCAGCGTGTCCACTTCTCGGATCTTCGGCGCGATCATGTAGAGCTGCTTCGAGACGGCGCGCGGCGGCTCGGAGGACGCGAGCGCGGCCGCGCAGGCGGCGCGGTAATCCTCCGCATAGATGGCGTTGCGAGCCGGCACCGAGAAGACCGAGGACTGGCGCTGCCCGAGCAGCGGGCGCACGCTGCGCTCGGGACCGCGTCCGAGCGGGCCGATGCGATCGGGAAGCCCGATCGGGATGTCGACCGCGATCACGGCGGGAGCTTCCGGTGCCCTGATCACTTCGGAGAAGTGCGGCACGATATGGACCCGCACCTCGTCGCCGTCGGGGCGCACGAAGGCCACAATCCAGGCGTTCGGGCAACCATCGACGCCAGCGAGCCACGTCATCTCTGGATTCATCAGATGACGTTGAGCTCGCGCACCGGGCGGTTCGCTGCGATGCGTTCATAGCCGAAGACGCCGAGGTCGAGCGTGCGAAAGGCGCCGTGCAGGATCAGCTCGGCGACGGCGCGGCCGGCGGCCGGTGCCTGCTGCAGGCCGTGACCCGAGAAGCCGTTCGCGAAGTAGAAGTTTTTCACCTCGGGATGCGCGCCGATCACGGCATTCTGGTCGAGCGTGTTGTAGTCGTAATGGCCGGCCCAGGAGCGCTGCACCTTGAGCGCTTCCATGGCGGGAATGCGGGCCGCGAGCGCGGGCCAGATCGTCTCGGTGAACAGGCTTTCGTCCACCTCGAAGTCGTCATCGGCGCGCAAATCGTTCGCCTCGGCAGGCGGGATGCCGCAGATATAGACCTCGCCCTCGGGCCGCAGCCAGACGCCGCTCGGATCGACGATCAGCGGCATCCCGGGCAGCGACGTGCGGCACGCGACCACGAAGACGCAGCGCTTGCGCGGCTCGACCGGCAGCGCGATCTGCGCCAGCGCGGCGACATGGCCGGCCTGCGGGCCGGCGGCGTTCACGAGCGTGCCGCAGGTGATGCGGCGTCCATCCGCGAGCGTCACCGCGGTGACGCGATCGCCCGCGTGCTCGATCCCGGTCACCTCTCCATGGATCGGCTTGGCACCCTTCTGACGCGCGGCCTGGCGCAGCAGCGTCATAAGTGAATGCGCGTCGAGCCAGCCTTCGCCAGTGCGGCCGAAGGCGCCGAGCGCGAGGTCGTCGGTGGTCAGCCACGGAAATTTCGCAGCGAGCGCGTCCGGCTCCATCAGCACGATGTCGGCGTTCTCGGCGCTCTGCACCGTGTGATTGGCGCGCAAGGTCGCGGCGCCGCTCTCGGTCGCGAGCAGCAGATAGCCGCGCTCGCGAAAGCCGACATCGGCTTCGGGACCGAAGCGCTCCTTCAGGCCGCGAATGAACTCGATGCCGAAGCGGCTCATGCGGATGTTCTGCGGCGTCGAGAACTGCTGGCGGATGGAGGCAGCCGAGAGCGCGGTCGCGCAGCGCGCATAGCTCGGGTCGCGCTCGATCACGGCCACGGTGCCGCTGAAGCCCGGATCATGCGTGAGGAAGTAGGCGACCGCGGAGCCGACCACGGCGCCGCCGACGATCACCACGTCGTAATGCTCGCTCACGCGCGCTCCGTGCGGCTGACGTCGATCTCGACGCGGACGACCATCGGATCCGGGGACCTTGCCACGCCGAAGCCGAGCTCGGCCGCCATGCTCAGCATCGTGGTGTTCTCGCGCAGCACGTCGCCATGAACGCGCTTGATACCATGGCGGCGCGCATAGTCGAGGATCTCGGTCATCAGCCGATAGCCGAGCCCGCGCCCCTTCAGGTCCGAGCGCACGAAGACCGCGAACTCGGCCGCGATGCCGTTCGGGTCGGCGATCAGCCGCGCCACGCCCAGCATGGCGCCGTCGCCTGGTGACGTCGCGATCAGCGCCATCTCGCGGTCGTAGTCGATCTGGGTGAGGCGGGCCGCGAAGGTGTGCGTGATCTCCTTCAGCGGCGCGAAGAAGCGCAGCCGGATGTCGTCGGCCGCGGAGCGCGCCAGCATGTCCAGCAGGACCGGCTCGTCCTCAGGGCGGATCGGGCGGATGTGCACGGCGGTTCCGTCGCTCAGCGCGACGTCGTGCGCGAGCTCGCTCGGATAGGGGCGGATCGCCATGCGGCGGCCCGGAACGCCGTCATAGGCGCGCACCACCACGCGGGCATCGAGAGCGAGCACGCCGTCCGCATCGGCGAGCAACGGGTTGATGTCGAGCTCGACCACCTCGTCGAGCTCGGCGAGGAGCTGCGAGAGCTTCACCAGCGTGAGCGCAATGGCGTCGAGATCGGCCGCCGGGCGATCGCGGTAGCCCGCGAGCAGCCGGGCGATGCGGGTGCGGCCGATCATGTCGCGGGCGAGCAGCATGTTGAGCGGCGGCAGGCCGATGGCGCGGTCGCCGATCACCTCGACGCCGGTGCCGCCCTGGCCGAACAGGATCACGGGGCCGAAGGCCGGATCCTCGGCGATGCCGGCGATCAGCTCGTGAGCCTGCGGCCGCGCCGCCATGGCCTGGACGATGAAGCCGTCGAGCCGCGCCTGCGGCGCCTTGGCCGTGATCACCGTCTGCATGTCGCGCGCCGCGCGCTCCACGGCCTCAGGCGACGCGACATGGAGGCGCACGCCGCCGACGTCAGATTTATGTGTGATGTCGGGCGAAAGGATTTTCAGTGCCACGGGAAAGCCGATGGCGGCGGCGCGCCGTGCGGCGTCCTGCGGATCGGTCGCGACCACGGTCTCGAGCACCGGAATGCCGTAGGCCTTGAGCACGGCCTTGGCCTCGGGCTCGGTGAGCACCGCGCGGCCCTCACGCAGGGCATTGGCGATCACGCCCCTGGCGGAGTCGCGATCCGGCGCGATCGCGGCGGCGGGCGGCGTCTGCATCAGCAGATCCTGCGTCTGCCGGTAGCGCGCGAGATGCATGAAGGCGCGCACCGCCTCGTCGGGCGTCTCATAGGTCGGCAGGCGGTTGGCCGAAAGCAGGCGGCGCGACTCCGCCGCCGAACCTTCCCCGAGCCATGAGGTGAGCACGGGACAGCGCGCCTTGCCGGCGGCGCCGACGACGGCGCGCGCGGCGTCCATACTGTCCGCCACGGCGGTCGGGCAGTTGAGCACCAGGATCGCGTCGCTGCCGCGGTCCGCCAGCAGCGCCGCGAGGGCATCCGCATAACGCTTGCCGCCGGCGTCGCCGAGGATGTCCACCGGATTGCCGTGCGACCATGTCGGGGGCAGCACGGTATCGAGCTTCGCCAACGTCTCGGGCGCCAGCATCGCGAGCTCGCCGCCATATTCATCGACCGCGTCCGTCGCGAGCACGCCGATGCCGCCGCCATTGGTGAGGATCGCGAGCCGGTCGCCGGAGACGCGCAGGCCGGCCGCGAGCGTCGCGACCGCCTCGAACAGCTCACGCAGACGATAGACGCGCAGCACGCCGACGCGGCGGAAGGCGGCATCGTACACCGCGTCAGCGCCCGCGAGCGCGCCGGTGTGCGAGAGCGCGGCCTTGGCGCCGGCGGCGCTGCGTCCGGCCTTCACGACCACAACGGGCTTGGAGCGCGCCGCGATGCGCGCCGCCGACATGAACTTGCGCGCATGCGTGATGGATTCGACATAGAGCAGGATCGCGCGCGTGCGCCGGTCGAGAGCGAGGTAGTCGAGCAGGTCGCCGAAGTCGACGTCGCTCATGTCGCCGAGCGAGACCAGGTGCGAGAAGCCGATGCCGCGATGGGCAGCCCAATCGAGCACGGCGGTCGCGACCGCGCCCGACTGCGTGATGAAAGCGAGATCGCCGGCAGGCGGCGTGAGCTGCGCGAAGCTCGCATTGATGCCGACATGCGGCGAGATGAAGCCGAGGCAGTTCGGCCCGACCACGCGCAGCAGGTGCGGCTGCGCGGCATTGAGCATCTCCTGGCGCAGGCGCTGCCCCTCGGTATGCTCGCCTTCGCCGAAGCCGGCCGTGATCACGATCGCGGCGCGGCAGCCGCGACCGCCGAGCTCGGCGATCAGGCCTGGCACCGCGCGCCCCGGCGTCGCGATCACGGCGAGGTCGGGATCGATCGGCAGGTCCGCGACGCTCGGATAGTTGAGGGTGGAATGGATCGCCTGCTCGTGCGGGTTGACCGGCATGATCGGGCCGTGGAAGCCGGCGCCGAACAGGTTGCGCGCCAGCACGTCGCCGACCGAGCCGGGCTGATTGCTGGCGCCGATGAGTGCGATGGCCTTGGGCTCGAACAGCGCGTCAAGGTTACGAATGGTCATGCCGGCTCCGGGTCGGGCGGGGAAAGTTTCACGTGCGG
This sequence comes from Pseudomonadota bacterium, assembly GCA_023404705.1. Lineage (GTDB taxonomy): Bacteria > Pseudomonadota > Alphaproteobacteria > Rhizobiales > Xanthobacteraceae > FEB-22. The sequence goes on along the minus strand of JAEYAU010000079.1, from coordinate 2,602 downwards.
GCGTGCCCCACAAGGGCGTTTCGGGCGAATCTGCCACGGCCATGTTGCAAGCTTTTCTCGCGCTTTCGGCTCATGCCATGATGGGAGTCACCCCCTCCTCGCATCCCAAGGCCTCCCATGATTCGTCCCCGCCGCAGCGTGCTCTACATGCCGGGCTCCAACGCCCGGGCTCTCGAGAAGGCCAAGACCCTGCCGGCCGACGGGGTGATCCTCGACCTCGAGGACGCGGTGGCGCCGGATTCCAAGATGGCGGCGCGCAAGCAGGTCGTCGAGGTCGTGAAGGCCGGCGGGTTCGGCGCGCGCGAGGTCATTATCCGCATCAACGGCCTCGACACGCCCTGGTCGGGGGACGATCTCGCGGCCGCCGTCACGGCCGCGCCCGATGCCGTGCTCATCCCGAAGGTCGCGAGCTTCGACCAGCTCGAGATGATCGGCCGCCGGCTGCTCGACCTGAAGGCGGACCCGCGCATGCGGGTCTGGGCCATGATCGAGACGCCGATCGCGATCCTCAACATCCAGAACATCGCGGCGGCCGCGCGGGATTCCGAGACGCGCCTCAGCTGCTTCGTCCTGGGCACGAACGATCTCGCCAAGGAGACGCGCGCGCGCATCGTGCCGGGCCGTGCGCCGATGCTGTCCTGGCTGATGACGTGCCTCGTGGCGGCGCGCGCCTACGGGGTCGAGATCCTGGACGGCGTCTACAACAATCTGTCGGACGCGGAGGGCTTCGCGCGCGAATGCGCAGAAGCCGCGGAGCTCGGCTTCGACGGCAAGACGCTGATCCATCCGAACCAGATCGAGCCCTGCAATGCGGCCTTCTCGCCGTCGGCGCAGGAGGTCGAGCAGGCGCGGCGCATCATTGCGGCGTTCGATCAGCCCGAGAACCGCGAGAAGGGCGTGGTGCAGCTCGACGGCCGCATGGTGGAGCGCATGCATGCCGATATGGCGCGGCGGACCGTGGCGATCGCCGACGCGATCGCGGCGCGCCCGGCCTGAGCGCGGCGGATCGGGGCTGCGCATATTGGGCATCTGCGCGGCGCCCCGATATGCGCCAGATCAATGAATCTGTCCGGCAATGCGATCTAATCGCCACGGGTCGCGGTGCGCCCGCGGGGGCGTTCCCGGCCGGAGACGCCACCATGACAACCCCCACGCCTCTCGACCTCAAGCGGGTCACGCATACCGGTATCCTGTCCACACTGCCGAGCGCCGCGGTCGAGCGCCTGCTCGCGCCGGCCCGCGTCGATACGCTCGCCCGCCGCGAGATCCTGTTCCGGCAGAGCGACCCGACCAGCGGCTTCTTCATCGTGATCGACGGCGTGCTCAAGCTCACCCGGCTCACTTGCGCGGGCGAGGAAGCCGTCATCCAGATCCTCGGCCGCGGCGACAGTGTCGCGGCCGCAAGCGCCTTCGTGGATCACCGCTATCTCGTGACGGCGGAAGCCGTGACGGATGCGCGTGTGCTGCGCATCCCGATCGAGCATCTGTTCGACTGCATCACGGAGATGTCGGAGATCGCGCGAGCGATCATGACCGCGACCGCGCAGCACCTCGGCGAGCTGGTGCAGCACGTCGAGGAGCTGAAGGCGCGCAGCGGCCTCCAGCGCGTGGCCGAGTTCCTCGCATCGCTCAGTCCGGCGCCGGCCGGTCCGTGCGATGTGACGCTGCCCTATGACAAGCTCCTGATCGCGGGGCAGCTCGGCATGACGCCCGAGTCCCTCTCGCGCATGTTCGCCAAGCTCAAGCCCGCGGGCGTCGAGGTGGACCGCGCGCATGTGCGGATCGCCGATGTTGCAATCCTGCATGCGCTCGCGGCCGAGACGGAGCCCGATGTCGCGCCGCGGCGCGAGGGGGGTGGCACGTCGGACCTGCTGCTGCGCCGCCTCGCGGCGCTCGACCTGGATGTCAGGGACATCTCGCGTAACGAGCCGCGGACCTTTCGGGAACTGCAGCAGAGGTGCACGATCTGCGGCTGCCGGGGGCGTTGTGCGAAGGATCTTGGCCGTGCGAGCACGGCCTGGAGAGCCTATTGCGGGAACGCGGCGCTGCTCACCGCGCTGCACGGGCCGGGCTGACGCGCGGAAACCCCGCTGGCGTCGCGGCGTTGACCTCCCGAAGGAGGACGCCCATGCCCGAAATTCGCGAGAACGGTATCGTCACGCAGATCACGACCGTGCGGGTCGCGCCAGACCATCAGTCGGAAGTGCTCGACCTGATGCGCAAGCGCGCCGAGTTTATGGCGAAGCAGCCCGGCTTCGTCTCGATCAGCCTGCACAAGAGCGAGGACGGCAGCCACATCGTGAACTACGTGCAGTGGAAGAGCCGCGAGCAGCTCGAAGCCGCGCACCACTCGCCCGAGTTCCGCAAGATCTGGCCGAAGTTCGGTGAGCTGATCACCGAAGCCGAGCCGTGCATCTATCACGTGGTGCACAGCCAAGAGGCGGCGTGAAAAGGTTCGTTGTTGGACCGTCCGGGCCGTTCATCCTTCGAGGCTCGCATCAAGTCGACAATCGACTTGATGCTCGCACCTCAGGATGACGGAACAGACGCTCTCGCATTCTGAAGGGCAGCGCACTCGGACCTCCATCCCGTCATCCTGAGG